>JACKBL010000003.1:364278-728556 GCA_020634515.1 Ardenticatenales bacterium
CCACTCTGGTAATTTTGGCCGGGCACTCGAAAAACCCGGTTTTTTCAGTGAACTCAAGATTGCGCAGATTTCGCGGATAAAAGAAAAAATCCGTGTGACTATACAGGTCATCTGCCCAGATTGGACCAATTTGCTCTGGTTAAATCCTATTAATGTCTACAAAATTGGTCCAATCTTTCGGAGACGTGAATAGTTACAAATCCGTGTGATCTTTGACGCGGAACCTTTTGGGTTGTGGCTTGTCCACGTTAGGACTGGCGCTGAAATAAAACGCGAATTGCAGCGCCAGTTTGATCTCCGCTCCTCAGGTTCCCGGCACTCAGTCAGAATCAAATGAACCAGGAGCGCTTTCGGCTTCAATGATCTGTTTGATCTCTTGGTGTAATGCCGGCACTTTATTCACCACAACGTCCCACACAATGTCGTAATCTACGCCGAAGTAGCCATGTACCAACCGATCACGCATGCCGGCCATCGCTCGCCAGGCCAAATGACCATACTTCTGTTTCAGATCGTCTGGAGCCTGTTTTGTCGCTTCACCAATGATTTCGATACTACAAGGATATGCTGCAAGTATTCAATCGCCGAACGGGACATACTCCACTTCATCCATAATCCGGGGACCGATGTAGGGACTGAGGGACTCCGGTGTAACCAGTTCCACTCGTCGCCCAAATATCTTCTCTAGCAGAAACGCAACGTTGATAAAGTTGTCAAACGTCTTACGTCCGCGCTCAAACTCCACCAGTATATCTACATCGCTATCACCGGTCTGTTTTTCACAAACAAATGAACCAAACAGGCCCAATCTTCTTACGCCTAACCCTTGAAGGGTGAGACAGTATTCTTGAATAAGGGAAAAGACGTCCTCTTTCGTATGCACAGTCATCCCGACACCTGACTCGTAATCTGACGCAGTGACCAACTGGACACTGGCGTTTTTGGCGTGGCGGCTTCAGCCGACCCACATATGGCGTTTGATGCGGCTAAAGCCGCGACTCTGGTCACCATATGTGGATTTCGCCACACTCCAGTCAATCTATTTTCCCCGGAATTCTCAATTTTCCATCCTGGCCTATGACACCTCTGACTGATTGCCGCACTGCTCACGCTCCTTTACAGTAAAAGGCAACCTCGCTCCCCCATGTTCGGGCAAATGCCAGTTTGATTGTAGTCGTTTTCAGAAGACGGGTCAATCACGAAGGGAGACGCCAGATCATGGACTGGAAGTGGTGGTCCTCTACGTCTTCCAGTTGGATGGCGCGGAAGGAAACGAGGTCGAAAAAGGGGCTGACGGCCTGCTGGATTTGCGCGTCGAGGTAGAAGGAGAAGTACCGTCGCGGTTCGCGCGGATCGTCAGGCCAGACGCCTTCGTGTTCCTTGCCACCATAGGCGCCGAAGAAAAAGAGGCCGCCGGGTCGCAGGACGCGCTGTATCTGCGCTAAAACCTGGGGCAGGTCCGCTTTGGGGACGTGCAGCAGGCAGTTGAGGGCGTAGACGGCGTCGAAGGTGGCGGGGGGAAAGTCGAGGTGGTAGAAGTCCATGATGTGCGCGGTGAGGTTTTTATGCCGGCATAACGCCACCATCTCCGCCGACAAATCCGTACAAACCACCTCCAGCCCCTGCCGCTGAAAAAACAACCCATCCCGGCCCGGTCCCGCGCCAATCTCCAAGAGCCGCCGCATTCCCTCCGCCCGCAACAGCGCCAGAAAACGCCCCCTTTCCGCCGCCTTCCAGTCCGCAATCCCCCGCCCGTCCCGCTCCGCCGCCGTCTGGTCATAATACAGTTGCAAATTCCGCTTCACGTGGTCATCAAACATAGAAGTTCAACTCCTGCGCAGAAGTTGAACTTCTGGCGAAAGGTAATTGACGGATGGTCATTAACGTCTCACGGCCAGGAAAACGGGCAATCCGGTACGAAAGAGGTCACTCCGCTACACCCAAAGTGAAACGAAGTTCGACCTCCCAGGCCTCGCCGGGAGCCAGGGAAAGGGGCCAGTGGGTGAGGATGCTGGTTCCCTGGTAATTGGCCTCATAGCCGGCCTCGGAGTTGGTGACGCTCTCAAATGGGAAGAACCAGACGGATGCCGGCAGCGACAGACTAAGGTCCACGCGGCTGCGCACGGTAATAATGTCGCTGACGAGGGAGAAGGCGGTGATGTCGCTGGCCGTTCCCGATTGGCCCGGATAGCGGCGCGCGCCTGCCTCGTCTTCCAATCCCAGGAAATAGGTGAGCGGATCCTGCCCCCCTTCCAGACCCCAGTTGTTTTCCACGCCGAAGCGACAGTGCAGCGGCCCGTCGCCCTCGTTGCGCAGGTGATAGCGCACGCGCAGGGTGTGACCATCCACCTCCAGGCGCACCGCTTTGCGCAGGGCGACCGGGATATTGTTCACGCGCCCCTGGCGAGTCAGCACAGCCGTGAGACCGTCGGCGTCCCCTTGTACGTCCACGGCGTAGGGATTCTGGAGGTAGTCGCCCCATTCGCGGGCACGCGCGGCGGCAAAATCAGGCAAAGCGGCATCCGGCGGGAGGAAATGGTCTTGCAGTGCGCCACGCCGATACCCATCGTAGAACAGTTTTCGCTCCAGCCCCAGTTCCTTCACCAGCACGCCGCGCTCATGCACGTTGGTGAGCGCTTCGCCATTGGCCGGTTTGAGGTGGATGCGGCCTTCGGCGGCGGCGGCGCGGATTTCGTCATGATACCATTCGGGGTAGCGGGAAATGGTGTTGAGCAAGTTGTAGGGCGCGTCGCGCCAGTCCCATTCGACGAGCGCGCCGCCGTGGAGCAGATCGAAGCAAAGCCATTGGCGTTCGTTGGTGAGGATGAGTTCGTCCGCGCCATCCCGGTTGAAGTCCGTTTTCACCCAGTGGACCCAGCCGGAGCCGTAGGCTTCCTTGTCCGCCAGGGTTTCGGCGGTGATCAGGTTGCGGTAGTTGATGCCGCGGATGTGGAAGAGGTAGATGCCGCCAAAAAGGCCGTGCCAGTAGCCGCAGTTGCACTGGGCGGCCCAGAGGGCTTCCAGGGCGCGTTCTTTCGCTTTGCCTGGGGGCATGGCGTTGACTTTGTGGCTGACCCAGAGGGCTTTTTTGTGCATCTGGTTGACTTCGGCGTATTTTGCCATGAAGCCGCGCCAGAGGCCGCCCTTGAGGAAGCGGAGGATGTCGTCCCGTCCGGCTGCCTGGAGTTCGTGTTTGACGCGGGTGATGCCGGCACTCATCTCCGCCGGCAGCGCCCATTCCGTCATCTCATCATACGAAGCCGCCGTCATGTACACCGCCCCCAGCGCCGACCGGGTCGCGGCAAACTCCCCCGGCGGAATCGTCTCCAACCAGTCGCCGTTTTCCTCCAGGGCGGCAAAGAAATCATCGACCCACCCATTGGTCCAGCAGTGGGCATACGTGCCCGGCCAGAGGCCAAACTTCTCCCCGTCGTCACCCATCACGGCAACTCTGGCGCTGTTGCGGTAGAGGTCGGGCAAGATGTCGCTGTCGGCGACGTGGCGCAGCCAGGTGATCACCTCCGACACGGGCGACCAGGGAACGGTGTAGCGCAGGTGTTTGGCGCTGGCGAACACTTTCAGGGGATGCCCCTGCTCCTCGGTGACGTAGTAGCCGAACATTTCGTCGTCGGTTTTGCCGGCATATCGCAAATGCGTATCGTCCACAATAATAAACTGCACCCCCGCCTCATGCAGCGGCTTCGGCAGGTGGGGTTCCCACACCCGCTCCGCCAGCCACGCCCCCGTCGCCTCGTAACCAAAATGCTCCTGCACCGCGTCCGTCAACTTGCGCAACTGGTTATGCTTATCATTGTCCGGCAGCGACACCAGGATCGGCTCATAGTAACCACCCGTCATCATCTCCACCTGCCCCGCCGCCGCCAGCGCCGCCAGCCGCGCCACGTATTCCGGGTGGGCTTGCAACAGCCAATCCAACAGCGGCCCGGTATTATGCACCGCCAGGCGCACGCCCGGATGCCGTTCCAGCGCCTCCAGCATGGGCAAATAGGCTTTTTGGTAGGCCTCTTCAAATACCCAATCGAAGTTGCCGACGGGTTGGTGATTGTGCAAGGCCAGAGCCAGGTAAAGTTTTGTCATGGCGTTCTCCGTTTAATATGAGACTGGACTCTGGCGTTTTTGGCGTGGAGGCTTCAACCGGTCCACATAGGGGAGTTGACCCGGCTAAAGCCTCGACTCCGATCATCCTATATGGAATTCGCCAAACTCCAGTCTGAGTCTACGACGTGTCAGAGCAGTTGGCCGTTATTTAGCCAGCCACTCGAATAGCTGCTGGTAGCTGCGAGCGAAGCGGTCCCAGGAAAAGTCGGTGTTCATGCCGTTGGCCTGGATATATCCCCAGCTCTCTTTGTCGCGGTAGTAGACGTACATGGCCCGCTGCATGGCGTGCCACAGGGCGTAGCTGTCCATGGGGTAGAAGAGGAAGCCGGTGTGCCCTTCGCTGACGGTGTCCACCAGGCCGCCGGTGGCGCGCACGACGGGGACGCTGCCGTAGCGCATGGCGATCATCTGCCCCAGGCCGCACGGTTCAAAACGAGAGGGCATGAGGAACATGTCGCTGCCGGCATAAATCTGAGGCGCCAACCCCGCATTATACGCCAACACCGCCGTCATGTGTTCTTTGTGATAATGCGCCAGATTACGGAACATATCCTCATATTCCGCCGCGCCCGTGCCCAAAACCACGAACTGCGCTTCGCCCGCCATGCCGTTGAGCAGCAAATGCAGCGCGTGCCCTAAAATATCCAACCCCTTCTGGAAGTCGAGGCGGGAGACCATCGCCAGCAGCGGCACATCGTCCCGCTGCGGCAGCCCCATGAACTGCTGCAAAGCGCGCTTGTTTTGCGCTTTCGCCGCCAGATTTTGCGCGTCGTAATGGAACTTGATGCGATCGTCCGTGGCCGGGTCCCACACATCCGTGTCGATGCCGTTGAGGATGCCGTGCAAATCTTGCTGGCGGTGACGCAGCAGGCCATCCAAGTGCGCCCCCCCGTCGGGCGTCATGATCTCGCGCGCGTAGGAGGGGCTGACGGTGTTGATCATGGTGGCGTGGAAGATGCCGCGCGCCATGAAGTTGACTTCGCCATAACGCTCCTCGAGCAGGGAGTGGGTCTGGATGCCCAGGTAGTCGAAGATGTTCCAACTGGTGAGGCCCTGGTGCGCCAGGTTATGGATGGTGAAGAGGGAAGGGATGCCGCGGAAGAATTCGTAGACCTGCCCGGAGGTTGCCAGCCAGGTGATGGCCGGGGCAGCGTGCCAGTCGTGGGCGTGCAACACGTCGGGCCGCCAACCGAGGACGGCGGCCAGGTCGAGGGCGGCGCGGCTGAAAAAGGCGAAGCGGTAGGGGTCGTCCCAGTAGCCGTAGATGTTGGGCCGATTGTAGAGGTTGCGTTCGGCGATGAAGTAGACGGGCACGTCGCTGCCGGGGAGGACGCTCTCGAAGACGCCGGCGCGCACGGAACCGCTGCCGGTGGGCACATCCAGGATGATGTCCGTGCCCTGGACGCCGGGATAACCTGCTTCGATTTTGGCGTATGCCGGCATCACCACCCGCACATCATGCCCCATCTTCCGCAACGCCTTGGGCAGCGCCCCGGCCACGTCTCCCAATCCCCCCGTTTTGGCAAACGGAGCCACCTCCGCGCTAAGAAACAAAATCTTCAGTGAACGATCCATCATGGCACCTTCTTTTACGGCAAGAGCAAACTGCGCGAGACCAAATGGTTGACTCTACTGAAAAAAGGCCAAAAACCGGGTTTTTACACATGAACCACTCTGGTAATTTCGGCCGGACACTCGAAAAACCCGGTTTTTTCAGTGAACTCAATGGTTCGCTATGATAAACCCAATTGTGCCCGATCCGCGACCAAAAACCAACATCAACTACCTGCCGACAACCGGCAACCGGCAACGACTGCCACGCCTTTTCACGCCAGGGCTGAATCGTGTACAATCTAAGTGGAGATTCCTATGTCATTACGTCGCATGTTGCCCTTTATCCTGATCAACGTCATTGTTTCCGCCGCCGTGATCCTGGCGATCCTGTTCTGGTGGGAGCAGAGACACCCGGCGGTGGAACCGGCAGCCGCCAGCACGCCCGCCGCCGCCGCGACCACGGTTTTTGTGCCGGCATTGCCGGCGGAAGTCAACAACGCACCACCGGAAGAAGCCACCCCCGCGCCGGAAACCAATGAAGGCCCACCCGTCTACGTCGTGCAGTCCGGCGACACGCTGGGCAAAATCGCCACCGAATTCGACGTACCCGTGGCGGACATCATGGCCGCCAATGGTCTGGACAACCCGAACGTCATCAACGCGGGTCAGTCGCTGATCATCCCCGTCGGCGGCCTGACGACGCCCACGGCCCCGCCGCCCACCGCCGCGCCTACCCAGGCCGCGCTGCCCACGGTCACGGCGGCGTTTGTGCAGGGAGACGTTAACGTGGAGATCGTGGCCGTGATTGGTGTGGGCAGTCTCACGGATGAGGCCGTTTTTATTCGCAACAGCGGCAGCCAGACGGTGGCGCTACAGGGCTGGACGCTCTCCGATCCGGTGGGGCGCGTTTATACGTTTGATCAGGTCACGCTTTTTGGCGGCAGTGATGAGTTAAATGCCGGCATCAGCGTCCACACCGAAGCAGGACAAGACAATTCCACCGACCTGTATTGGGGGCTGGAACAAGCAATCTGGCACATTGGTGACACCATAACCCTGCGCAACCCGGCAGGCGTCCTGCAAGCGGAATACACCATTCCGGCCCCCTGAAAGTAGTTGAAGCAGAAACCCCAAAGGTGCGACGCACCTGTAATCGACATTGCGGGGCAAGCGCGTCGCACCTGCCACTGTGAGCAATGGAGGTTGTCATGCGTGCACTTATCGATCCCCGGGGCGAAGCATTCGCTTATTTACGCGGAAACACCCTGTACACCCTCGAAGGCGAGCCGACCGGACGCATCGAAGGGAAATTCGTGCTAGACCTGGGAGGCAAGCCCATCTGGCGCATCGCGGGTGATGGCGTCTATACCATCTCCGGCGACCGTCATATCGGCTACTTCGGCAGCGAAATGCCCGAAGAGTACGACTATTAACCGCACGGCCCAAAAAACCCGATTTTTGACAGAATCGGGTTTTTTCCGAATCGACAATCAGGATTGCGCGGAGTCTTGTGTCATCCGCGAGCAGGCGGTGTTGCCAATACCGCCAACTGTCAACTTTTTTCAGGCGCGTGTAACTACTAAGCCAGATTGGACCAATTTGCTCTGGTGAAAATCGCCATTGAAAGCGTGAAATTGGTCCAATCTCCAGAGAGCGTTAGTAGTTACAGGCGCGTTAGAAAGCCGCCCGACGAGGTCTTTTCATAAGGAGGAAAAACCGATGAAGCATTGGCGTATTTTAGTTGGCGTATTCGGGGCAATGGTGTTGCTCCTTGTGGCCTTGACAACCACATTTGCTCAATCTTTCGCCGAAAAAATCAACGGAGCGGGAGGATTTGCCCTCATCTACACGCCTGGACAGGGCATTGGCATCGCCACCAACCTGTACAGCGATGGGACCAATTTTGGCGTTGGCACATCAAGCCCCACCGCCAATCTCCATGTGTTGAATAGCGCCTCAGATGTGCGCCTGCTGCTCCAAAGCAGCGGTCCCCCTCTCAGCGGGTCAGCTCAATACGTTGCCGATGCGGCCGCGGGCCAACCAGCCGGTCTCATTCTGCGCGAAGGGGGTACGAGCCATTGGAACATCTACAACCAAACCCAGGGCGATCTGCGGATTTTTAGCTATCAGTTTGGCAATGGGGCCGACGTCTTTTCCATTAAACCGGCAGGCAATGTGGGCATCGGCACCACAAACCCGCTTTCCCGGTTGGCCGTTAGCGGACTCCCAAATTCGGCCCCAGATGGCTCTGGTTTCGGCGGCCTATTGTGCATCACCAACAACGGCAACATCTTCCGCTGCGGCGCGACGCGAGAAGTGGAAGCGATGCAGCAAACAATGCTGGATATGGAAGCGCGCATTGAGGCGTTAGAGGCTGCGTTGCTACCGGAATCCGAATAATCCCGTAGCCAGCAAAGCCCGATTTTTGACAAAAATCGGGCTTTTGACAAGACAAGAGGAGTTCTTCATGCGATTAGGCGCACACATGAGTACGGCAGGGGGCGCGTACAGGGCGTTTGCCCGCGGCGATGAGGCCGGCTGCGATACCATGCTCATCTTCACCAAAAGCAACCGCCAGTGGAAGGCGAAACCGATCACGGAGGCGGACGTCGCCGCTTTCCGGGAGGCGCAAGCCACGTACAGCCACATCGACCCCGTGGCCGTCCACGCCAGCTACCTGATCAACGTGGCCTCCCCGGACCCGGCCCTGTGGGAAAAATCGTATCAGGCGCTCAAGGACGAGGTGGAGCGGGCGGATGCGTTTGGCCTGTCGTTCCTCACCTTCCATCCCGGCTCTTTCGTCAACGGTGACGAGCAATCCGGGCTGGACGCCATCGCGCGGGCGCTGACGCGGCTGCTGCAAGAGACGGAACAGTGCCAGACCACCATCTGCCTGGAGACAATGGCCGGGCAGGGAACCAATTTGGGTGCGAGCTTTGCGCAGTTGGCTTACCTGCTGGCGGAAAGCGGCCCGCATCCGCGCCTGGGCGTCTGCTTCGACACTTGCCACGTTTTTGCCGCCGGCTACGACATCCGCACCCCGGAAACCTACGCGCAAACGATGACGGCGTTTGACCACGCCATTGGCCTGGAGCAAATCCGGTGCTTCCATTTCAACGACAGCCAGCATGGGCTGGGCGAGAACAAAGACCGGCACGCGCATATCGGCCAGGGGCAGATTGGTCTTGCCGGCTTCGCCAATTTCGTCAACGATCCGCGCTGGGCCAACCATGCCGCGCACCTGGAAACGAAGCCCACGGAGAAGGATGAGGAAGGGCGGGAGATTGACATGAATCAGGTGAACCTGGCTACGCTGCGCGGACTTATCACGCTCTCGGATTAGTCGCTATGACATCCCTGGTGGACAGATACGGGCCGTGGGCGCTGGTGACGGGGGCGTCGGCGGGGTTGGGGGCGGAGTTTGCGCGCCAGTTGGCGGCGCATGGCCTGAATCTGGTGCTGGTGGCGCGGCGCAAGGAGCGGCTCTACGATTTGGGATATGCGCTACAGGAGGCGCATGGCGTGGAGGCGGTGGCGGTGGGGCTGGACCTGTCGCGGGAGGATTTCTGGCCGACGCTGGCGCGGGCGACCGAGGGGCTGGAGGTTAACCTGCTGGTGAATAATGCGGGGTTCAGCCTGACGGGTGCGCTGACGGAACTGCCGTTGGAACGACAGATTGAGATGCTGCACCTGAACTGCCGCGCGCCGCTGATTTTGAGCCATGCGTATGGGGGCTTGATGCGGGAGCGGGGACGCGGGGGGATTGTGTTTATGTCGTCGATTGTGGGGTTTGTGCCGACGCCGAACTGGACGAATTATGCCGGCACAAAAGCCTACAATCTCTTCCTCGGTGAAGGGATGGCGGCGGAGATGCGGCGGCACGGCGTGGACGTCCTGGTGGTTGCCCCCGGTCATACGCGCACGGAGTTTCATGAAAATGCCGGCATTGGCCCCCTCCTCCCCATGGAACCCGCCGCCGTCGTCCGCGAAACCCTGAACAACCTCGGCCAGACCCACCTCATCATCCCCGGCAGCGCCAACCGCCTCCTCGTCTTCCTCCCCCGCTTCCTCCCCCGTCGCCTCAACGCCCGCGTCTCCGGCCTCATCGTCAAAGGACTTCAAGGATTGGTTCCATGAGCAACAGCACCCGCCTCTCCGATCTGCGCAACATCGGCCAGCAAACCGAACGCTGGCTCCACGCCATCGGCATCCACAACCTCTCCCAACTGGAGGCCGTCGGCCCCGTCGCCGCCTACCGCCAACTCCAGGACCTGGGCTACAACGTCAGCCTCAACCTCGTCTACGCCCTCCAGGGCGCCATCATCAACGCCCCCTGGAACGAACTACCCCCCGCCTTGCGCGAGCAACTGCGCGCCGAAGTATCCGCGCTGGCCCGACACGCGCCCGGTGATGCCCCCCTCTTCATCGTCGATGGACACCTGGACATCGCCTACAACAGCCTCAAGTTCAACCGCGACTTCCGCCACACCGTGGCCGAACTGCGGCAGCAAGAAGCGGATGCCCCCTCCCCCAATGGTATCGCCACCATCTCCCTGCCCGACCTGATACAGGGTGGCGTGGGGCTGGCCCTCGCCAGCATCTTCGTCATGCCCCTGAAGTCCCCCATGAAGTTTGTCTACCACGAGCCGACCACCTATGAAGATGGGCGCGACGCCCACCGCAAAGGCATGGCGCAGTTGGATTACTATCACCGCCTGGCGGACGAAATCGAAGCGGTGCGCCTGGTCACGGACCGGGCGGCGCTGCAAGAAGTGGTCGCCAGCCACCAACCGGGCCAGACGCCGCTGCTAGGCATTGTGCCGGCAATGGAAGGAGCAGACCCCATCCGCGAACCGGAGGAACTGGAGCAGTGGATTGCGCGCGGCGTGCGCAGCATTGGCCTCGCCTGGGATGATACGCGCTACGCGGCGGGTGCGTGGCGCGATCAGGGCGGCATTACGCCGGATGGGTATCGCCTGATGGAGATGATGGCTGACTATGGGCTGCTGCTGGACATCACCCACCTCAGCGAAATCGCCAGCCTGGAAGCGTTGGACCGCTACCAGGGAACCGTCGTAGCGACCCACTGCAACGCCCGCGCCCTGGTTCCCGGTCCGCGCCAGCTCAGCGATCAACAGATTCGGCTCATTGGCGAGCGGGATGGCCTGATGGGGGTGGTGTTGTACAACGTGTTCCTGCGCGCCGGCTACCGGAAGGGAGACCCCAAGGCGCAGGTGACGCTGGATCATGTGGTGGCGCATATTGACCACATCTGCCAGGTTTTGGGAGACGCAGCGCATGTGGGCATTGGCAGCGACATGGATGGCGGCTTTGGCGCGGGGGATATTCCCACGGGTCTGGATTCGGCGGCGGACCTGCCCAATCTGGCGGCGGCGCTGCGGCAAAAAGGGTATCGGGAGGGGGATGTTGCCGGCATTATGGGCGGCAACTGGCTCAATCTGCTCCAACGCAGCTTCAATCACTAACATCGCATCACCTTCCTGGAAGCTAACCTCATGCCTCGACTACGCCCCGGGCAACCCGCCCCCAACATCACCCTTTCCTTGCTGGATGGCCACCCGGCCCCCCTCGCCTCCTACTGGAGCAACAATCGCTCCTTGCTGCTCATCTTCCTGCGCCACCTGGCCTGACTGCCGTGCCGAGACCATGTGGCACAGGTTGTGTCCCACCACGCGCAAATTCAAGCAACGAACACCGATGTCGTCACCATCTCTTTTGGCACGCCCTACTGGGCCCACGTCTGGCTGCAAGAAACGCAATCCCCCTTCCCCTTCCTGGTGGACCCGGAGCGCGCGGCCTACCGCGCCTACGGTCTGGAAGCCTCCGTTTTTCGCTCCTGGAGTCCGGCCAACTTGTGGTACTATTCCAAAGCCGTGCTGCAACGGCGGGAAACATTCGGCAAACGCGGCGATCCGCACCAGCTAGGCGGCGATTTCATTATTGACGCGCGCGGCATCGTCCAACTGTCGCACCCCAGCCGCGACCCCACGGACCGCCCCTCCATGGCCCGGATTTTAGCGGTCCTCCAAAGGAATCTTCCCGGAAGCTCGGAGCTTGCGGGAAGGTAGCTGAACCACCTATGTACCAAACCATCATCCTGGCGGATGACGGCGGCGTTATCCACCGCTACCCAGACTTTGCCTCCCAATTCGTGGCCGCGCGGCATGTGGATGTCTGGCTACCGCCAAACTACGCGCCGACGAACGACGCCCGCTTGCCCGTCATCTACATGCACGACGGAAAAAACCTGTTCGACCCCACGATTGCCAACACCGGCGTTGATTGGGGCGTGGATGAGGCGGTCACACGCCTGACGCAGGCGGGCGTGATCGCCGGAGCCATTGTCGTGGGCGTCTGGCACAGCGACACACGCTGGCGCGACTACATGCCACAAAAACCGGTGGAACAGGCAGCAGCCGCTCTGCTGGCCCCCTTCATCGCCCAAAACGGCGGCCCGCCGCAATCAGACGCTTATCTCCGCTTCCTCGTCACGGAAGTGAAGCCCTTTATTGACGCCGCCTACCGCACCCGCCCCGGTCAACCGCATACCTTCATCATGGGTTCCAGCATGGGCGGTCTCGTCTCCCTCTATGCCCTCAGCGAGTACCCCCGAATTTTCGGCGGCGCGGGTTGTCTTTCCACCCATTGGCCCGCCGGCGGCGCGGCTCTGGTGACGCAAATGGCCGCCGCCGTGCCCGCGCCCGGTCAGCATCGGCTGTATTTTGACTATGGCACGGAGGGGCTGGACGCCAATTATGAGCCGTTTCAGCAGCAGATGGACGCGCGGCTGCGGCGGATGGGCTACCAGTTCGGCGAGGATTGGCTCACGCGCAAGTTCTCCGGCGCGGACCATTCGGAAACGGCCTGGCAGGCGCGGGTGGAGATTCCTCTGCGCTTCTTGCTCTCTGGAGATTGGACCAATTTCACGCGCTCAATGGCGATTTTCACCAGAGCAAATTGGTCCAATCTGGCTTAGTAGTTACCATAGTTGGAGTAAAGCAATATCATGACAATACCAGGTTATCAGACAATCATGCTTCCTCTCTTAAAGTTCGCGGCTGACGATCAAGAACACTCTCTACGCGAGGCGATTGATGCTTTGGCCGAAACGTATCAACTAACGGATGATGAAAGAAAGGAATTGTTGCCGAGTGGTCAACAAGCTACTTTTGATAATCGCGTTGGGTGGGCACGTACCTATCTTAAGAAAGCCGGGCTGCTGATTGCTACGCGGCGTGGTCATTTTCAGATCAGTGATCGTGGACACCAGGTCTTGGCGCAAAAGCCAACAGCCATCAATAACGCCTTTTTGAAACAGTTCGCCGAATTTGTGGCATTCCAACAACCTCAAAAGACGAAGTACGAGCAAAATTCAGAGGATTCTGAAAGCGAAATGCACACGCCTGAGGAAGAAATCGAGGCTGCTTATCAGAGAGTTCGGAGTGGGCTTGTGGTCGAGTTGCTACAAACGATCAAAAGCTGTTCACCCGCTTTTTTCGAGCGATTGGTTATCGACCTCCTCCTGAAAATGGGCTATGGGGGCACTCGAAGGGACGCAGGCGCGGCCATTGGCAAGAGCGGCGATGGCGGTATTGATGGAATCATCAAGGAAGATAGGCTTGGGTTGGATATTGTCTATATTCAAGCAAAACGATGGGATAACAACAATACAGTTGGCAGACCGGAAATACAAAAATTCGCCGGTGCTTTACAGGGACAACGTGCCCGGAAGGGCATTTTTATCACAACTTCTGACTTCACTTCTTCGGCCCGTGAATATACGTCAATTATCGACAGCAAAATTGTCTTGATTGATGGCGACACGTTGGCGCAGTTGATGATTGATTTCAACATTGGGGTAACGAGCATAGCTTCATATGAATTGAAGCGCGTTGACTCGGATTACTTCACTGAAGAGTAATTTCAAGGGACAAAATCAATGCACTTCAATGAAAAGGCCATCACCGATTTTTACACTTGTTTTGGGCGGCGGGATTATGCCGGCATGATCGCCCACTACGCCCCCCAAATCCACTTCACCGACCCCGTCTTTGACCTGCACGGCCCGCGCGCGGGCGGCATGTGGCACATGCTTTGCGAAAGCGGCCAGGATTTGCGCGTCACGTTCGCCAACGTGCAGGCGGACGAGCAACAGGGCCGCGCCCATTGGGAAGCGTGGTACACCTTCTCCACCACGGGCCGCGCGGTGCATAACGTTATTGAAGCCCGCTTCCAATTCGAGAACGGGCAAATTGTGCGCCACGTGGACAGTTTCAGCTTCTGGCGCTGGAGCCGTCAGGCGCTGGGGACAACGGGCTTGCTCCTCGGCTGGTCCCCCATCTTGCGCAACAAAGTACAATCCACCGCCAACCGCAACCTTGACCGCTTCCTGCAAGCGAGAGGTGAGTAGCGAGAGGCAAGCTCACTCGCAAACCGGCAAACCCGCCACCCGCAAACCCCTATCACCCGAACCGGTTCACGATCTCCAGGAGTTGGCGCGCGCGGAAGGGTTTTTGCAGATAGCCGTCTATGGCCACGCCCGCAAATGCGCGCATGGCCTGGCGTTGGCCGTAGGTGGAGCAAAGCACGAGGGTGAGGGCGGGATTGATGTCGCGCATTGCCGCGGAGATACTGTGGCTGCCAGGAAGGGCCTGATCAAGAAAAATAAGGGCGATGTCTTGCCAGTTGTCGCGGTAGTGGGCAATGCCGGCATCTCCACTCTCCGCCTCCAGCACTCTCCAATCCTCCAACGCCAGAATATCGCTGATCGCCTGGCGCACCGACACATCCGCATCAATCACCAGCACCGATTTTTCGCGGTAAGGCGGAGCCACCGCCTCCTGCTCAATGGGAGGGAAAAATAACGAAAATATCGTGCCCTTGCCCGGTTTACTCTCGACTTGCAACCCACCATGATGCCCGCGCACAATCCCCAGGACGGCCGCCAATCCTAACCCCCGCCCCGCGAATTTCGTCGTAAAAAACGGATCGAAAATACGCGAAATCGTCTCCCGCTCCATACCACAACCATTATCGGACACGCGCAAACACACATAGCGCCCCGCCGCCAGCGGTTCCCCCGTAAACTGCCACACCTCCACTTGATTAGCCCCAATCGTCTGCACACCCGTCGCCACTTCCACCCTCCCCGGTTCGTCGCCAATCGCCTCCGCCGCGTTAATAATCAGGTTCATCACCACCTGCTGCATCTGCCCCTTATCCGCCAAAATCATGGGTAACGATTCCGCGAACCGGGGACACATCTCCACGCCACGGGGCACGGCCACGGCCAGCAAGTGCAAATTCTCCTGAATGAGCGTGTTCAAATTCACGGGGACAACCTGGAACTTGCCCTGGCCGGAATAAGCCAGCAGTTGCCGTGTCAGGTCGGCTGCCCGTTCGGCGGCGGTCACGGCCTTTTGGATATGGGGGAAGGCAGGGCTGCCTTCCGGCAAACGGGCGCGTGCCAGAGCCGTCTGTCCCATCATGGCTACCAGGAGATTGTTAAAATCGTGTGCAATCCCGCCGGCCAACACGCCCAGGCTTTCCAACTTCTGCGCCTGCCGTAGCGCCTCTTCCGTACGCTTGCGCTCGCTGACATCAATCACCACCACCTGCACGGCAGGCTGATCCTGATACTCAATGACGTTAGGAAAGATGTGCAACCAGACCAGCGTGCCATCTTTCCGCACGGCCTGGAGTTCGTGGTGCGAAGGTTGCGATGTCCGCGCCAGTTGGTGGCGAATGCGCTCATAAAGGGGTTGCTGGGAGGTGGGAACCAGATTGTCGATTTCTGGGGGAGAAAGGGCGAGCATTTCTTCCACGCTGTAGCCAATGATTTTGGCCGCCGCGGGGTTCACGAAGACAAATCGTCGCCCCTGGTAGACGACCAGGCCTTGCAGAGACTGTTCTAATAGCATTTGATAGGAGGCTTCGATCCGCCGCCGCTGCGAAATATCGACGAGAAAACCATGCGACAATCCTTGACCGCGCTCTTTCTCTACGCTGACGACGTGATGAATCCAGACCACGCGCCCATCGGCGGCAATCATGCGATATTCCAGTTCGTAATGCAGCTTTTCGTCCGCCGCCTGCTGGTAATAGGAGACCGCCTTGTGCCTGTCGGCGGAGTGGAGATGACTAACCCAAAAATCAGGTTGATACCATTCTGCCTGCGGATAGCCCAGCAGGTCCACCGCCTGCGGTCCCACGTAGGTGAATTGAGACGTACCGAAGCGCGCTTCAAAGGGCACAACCCGCGTCGTCTCCACCAGTTGGCGGAAACGCATATTGCTTTCGTGCAGAGCCTCGTCGGACGACTTTCGCGCCAGGGCGCTGGTGAGAATGTCCGCGATGAGGCGAAACAGATCAAACAAGTCGTGGTCCCAGGCATTTTCGTGTGAATAGGAAACCAGCGTAAAATACCCCAGGAAATCCCCCGTAGCCGTGAGGGAAAAGGCGATGGCTGATTTGGCGCCTGATTCCAGTATCGTCTTGCGCTCGGCTACGGCATGAGCAGGAAGCGAGTTCACACTGGGCAGGTAGATGTGTCCGGTGCGGGAGAGATGCATTTTCAAGCGCAAACACTGCAATTGTGACATGGATTGGGGCTTGGACAGATCGGGACTGCTCCATTCATAGGCCAGGGCAAAGGTGTCGTCGGTATCCTCGACCAGCAGGTGAATGGCGGCCTGATCAACGTCGGCGAAGCGACAGGTTTCCGCGAGGGCCTCTTGAATTTTGGCGTCGATTTCGTTCGTGGGGCAGTTGATGAACTCCGTGGAGAGACGAGCGATAAAGAGCTGCATTTTCAAGCGGGTTTGCAGCAGGCGCTCCGTCCGTTTCTGGATGGATATGTCTCGATTGGTGGCGACGATGGCGACAGGTATGCCGGCATCATCCCAAACATACCGCAGCAACGCCTGAATGTGTACCCGCTGCCCATCCTTGCGCTGCTGAACGATCTCCCCCTGCCAGAAACCGTCTTGTAGGAATTGCGCCTCCACCATTTCCGGCGTCATGCCAATATACGCCGTGCGCAGCAGTCTGGGCAGCGAACGCCCAATCACCTCCTCCTCCCGCCAGCCATAAATCTCCCGCGCCGCACGATTCCAGCTCTGCACAACGTAATGCAAGTCCGTGGAAATGACCGCATCAGACACGTTTTGCAGCACCACCGCCTGATAGCGCACCTGTGCCTCCGCCTGCACGCGATCGGAAATATCGTGTACGATGGAAAATAGCAATGTGCGCTCCGCCATTGTAATGGGACTGGAATACACCTCCACGTTGCGCACCTCCCCGGAGGCCAGCCGATGCAAAAAGAGAAAATAGGCCCGCTCCTCGGCCTTCGCGCGCACCATTTCTTCTCGCACCTGCTCCGGCGGCAGCGTGTTGATGTCGGTGATGTGCATTTGCAGCAGATCATCCCGCGTGTAACCGTAAAAATCGCAAGCGGCGGGATTGGCGTCAACCAGCGCGCCCGTCTCCGGGTCAATCAGCAGCTTCACCGCCTGTGTTTTCTCAAACAGCGAGCGATAAATTATCTCGCTCTTGCGCAAAGCCTCCTCGGTCTTCTGCTGCTGCCGCAGTTGTTGCCGCACCTGGGCATAAGCCTGCGTCAGGTCCTGGCGCTGTCGCGCGTTTTGCAGCCCTAATAAGACGGCCCGTCGCAGTGTGCGCAGCCGCACCATATGCACAATTGTGGACAGCGCCAGAGCGATGCCCAAGGAAAAATGCAGGGACAGCCATGCGGGGTCGGGAACGCGACGGACCAACAAGTACCAGCCGGTCAGGACGATCAGGTCGAGGAGAAGCAGCCAGTGCGTGGAGACAAAAACGAATCCAACGGCCAGAATCACCAGCAACAGGTTGACGCTGGCTTGCGCGTTTTGCTGCCATACCACTTGCAACCAACTGGTGACCATGATAGCGGTGGCCACCAACGCGGCCAGGGCGTGTATCCGGGAGCGCGGCAGCCATTCTCGCCGCAGCAGGAGAGATACCAGTAGGCAGAAGAGGACAATGCCGGCATTTGCCTGCGCCACCCACATTCCCACCGGGGGAGGATAAATCAGTGAATAGGCGAGAGCGTAGAGGCCAAACAGAAGCGCCAGAATGGGGGTCAGGAAGGAAAGACTGTGATAGACGATGTTATCCAGCGCCGCGCCAAGTTCAGCATTCGTGCCGGCATCCCGCGGCGCCAAGCTGGACTTCGCCACGTCATCCACAGTCCATTCAGGTTCAAAAGGCTCGGAAACCATGCGCTTAACTCCACAATGGGGGAGAACCCGGGGAAGACAGGAACAACTTGAGAATCGATGGCACTCAGGGAAACGACTTCAGTCCGAATCTCAACCCTAATACTACTAGAGTCACAGAGAGAGGCAATGATACTAACTGGCTATCAGCCGGGCATATAGTCCCAATTCTACTCGTTGTCGTGCCAGGTTGCCGATTAAGCGCGGCGGAGCGACAATACGCGCCGGTTTTCTTTTTCATTCAGCCCGCTCAGGCGGACATGCCGCCCCGGCGGGCACGCACCCATCTCAGAGAGAATACGATGCCTTCCCACCCCCATGAGACTGATTTTCAATTCGACACGTTGACGGTTCATGCCGGCATTTCCCCCGATCCCCAAACCGGCGCCGTCATG
Organism: Ardenticatenales bacterium; assembly: GCA_020634515.1. NCBI lineage: Bacteria > Bacillati > Chloroflexota > Ardenticatenia > Ardenticatenales > Ardenticatenales bacterium. Next base: position 382,628 of record JACKBL010000003.1, read on the forward strand.
ACCCCCATCTACCAGACCAGCACCTACGCCCAGCCCGACGTCGCCCAGCACAAAGGGTACGAATCAGGATAGTCTGTCGATTTTCGTAAGCTCTCGTCGCCATTGACGATAATTCCGTGCCCACATGGATAACTACTTGCATTCTTCCATGGAATAGGCGTATTATTTCAGAAGATGTAACTACTAACGCTCTCTGGAGATTGGACCAATTTCCGGTGCTCAATGACCCTATTCACCGGAGAAAATTGGTCCAATCTGGCTTAGCAGTTACCAGAAGATAACATTTTACCGTCGCTGGAAGTAGCATACTGACGAAAATTAACAGATCGACAGCATACCCTGGGAAGAATGATCCGTAACTTCTCAATATTTCGGGGAAACCGCGGCCTGAGCTTGTCAGAGGCCATTGGTTTCGACAGGCTCAACCAACTTTGCCCCACTTTATTGAAAAGATACAATGATCCCATCAAAATAATTATGGAGCAGAGCCGAAATGACGCAGAAAACAAATAGCTTTGGAGAGTTACTTAGCCGGTGTCGACGCAACAGCACAGATCCAGTACGTGGGGGACCTTTAACGCAAGAGCGTCTGGCTGAATTACTAGAGAACACAACCGGGATCAAGTACTCATCCGTCACGATTAGCAACTGGGAACGAGATGATAGCCAAATCCATAAAGATGACCGACCACTTCTGGTAGGCTTATTGAAAGTGTTACATATGTGCGGCGGAGTGAAAACAAGAGAGTCGGCCGACCAACTGCTTCGGGCCGGAAACTATCGCCACCTGAACGGTCAAGAACTAACACAAATCGGCATGCCCCCCTCTTCTGAAGAAAGTGAAAAGGTCTACCCGGACAATACGCCTCCTCGAACCGGTGGCGAGACACACTATGACCTGCGCCAGGGGACGTTTTTTCAGGGTGATACCACGGCTCACGGAGATTTCATGTTGGGGGGGAAAACCTACATTTATGGAGATATGAAGGACTCCACCTTATATGCCGGCGAAGCGAACCTCTCCCAATCCACGGCAGACAGTTTGTCTTCTTACACCCAAGGCGTGGAACGATTGTTAGCGCAATTGGACCGAGGACAACCTCAGTATTCGGAAGTGCTGTCCTACCAACGACAATTAGCGGATAACATCCAACAGGCGCGCCTTTATGGAGATCCACAATCTATTCGTGTAGCGCGGACTGAAATCATAGCGAACCTTAATCGATTAAGCCTGGATACCTTGAACATGCCTTTCAATAAATTATGCGCGCCGGGCTGAACGGTTCTTGGACTGTTTCAGGTTAGCCACCAAATGAGTCTATTCACGACCACCTTCCCGGAAGTTGTTTTGATGCCGAAGAGTAACGGCCCAACCGCTCGTGGGTTGAGCTTGTCGAAACCCATATGGCCTTCGGCAAGCTCAGGCAACGGAGCAACAGATCAGGCAAGGGGATACGCCGTTACCTCGTCACTGGACACGGGCGTTTTTGTAGCGGAGGCTCCAGCCGGCCCACGTAGGGCGGTTTGACCCAACTAGAGCCGCGACCGCGGTCACTATATGTAGATTTTGCGTGACTATACAGGTCATCTGCCCAGATTGGACCAATTTGCTCTGGTCAAATCCTATTTGATGTTTACAAAATTGGTCCAATCTCTCGGAAACGTGAATAGTTGCGATTTCGCCAGACTCTAGCAAGTGACGCGATCAACAAGATGCTTTTGGCCTGAAATTGAGCTTCCGGGGTAACTACTAACGCTCTCTGGAGATTGGACCAATTTCACGCGTTCAATGGCGATTTTCACCAGAGCAAATTGGTCCAATCTGGCTTAGTAGTTACCTTCCGGGAAGGTTTGTGAGACCATATACCCTGGAGGCCAAATAGTTATCTGAATTATAATGTTTTGGCATATCTCCTGGAAATTGGACCAATTTCAGGCGCTCAATAGCCATTTTCACCAGAGAAAATTGATCCTATCTGGCTTATACATTAGTACGAAGACGCAACTACTGGCCTTCTCGTGGGGTGATGTCGAAGTCCATGTTGCCTGCGAAAGACTCAAGTAAATAATCGTTACGAGAGGATAAGGAAAATAGATGAGCATGTTATCTGATGATCCTATCGAAGAAGAAAATACGCCACCTGCCAATAATAGAGAACAGCCCCCGACATCTGAAGCATCTAATGATGACCAATCGGAACGTCCCAACTCAATTCCCGAACAACTAGATTTCACCCAACGAAAAGAAGAGTTCTCGCGGATTCTGCGCGAAATACTGCGGGGAACGCCGGTTGCTTCTGTGTATATTGACGCGCGCACTGGCCCCTTTTTTGACGGCGGAACGACGATTGGGGGAAGCATGATTGGCGGTGACGCCCATTATGACACAGGCAGCCCATTTACCATGGGCGACCATACGAAGAGGACGTTTCAAGACATTGATGCTATTGGGGTTGACCAAATTACCACACGCACACTAATAAAAATCAAAGCGGTCTATAAACCACCCTACCCCTACCAGCAGGCGCGACAGATCCTGGCCGAAAAACGTGTCCTGATTCTATACGGACAAACCAATTGGGGGAAATGGACCAGCGCCCTCCATTTACTGGCTGAGATTCAGGACAAGCCACTACTGGAAATCAACCCTAGCATCGAATTCAAGGCCTTGCAGACCTATCACTGGGCGCTTGGACGTGGGTATGTGATTGACACCTGGTCCCCCGAACAGGCGACGAAACTTACCCCCTTTGCCTTAAAACGACTGCACGCGCAATTACAACAACAGGGTAGTTACCTTGTCATCACGATTGACAATCGTGTCCAATTGCAGACTCCTACCACCGAGTTATATGCGGTGGCCTGGAATGAGATTCCCGCGCCTGACAAGATATTAGAGAAGCACTTGAATTGGTATGTATCCGACGGCAATCTGCGACAAACAGCGGCGGAGCTTGTTCAGCACCAAACCGTGACACAGTTGCTAAACAGTCATTTATTGCCCCGCGAGATAGATCACCTTGGCGCCCTGGTGAGCCAGGTTGTTCAGGGTTCCTTTAACCTGGAAGAAGCGGTAGCCCGCTTCGCCAGGCGTGTGCGCGCGCGCGTGGTGGAGTGGTTTGCAAGTCATCCTGATGTTGATGACAGGTTATTCATGATTAACCTGGCGGTGTTGAATGGCGCCGTTTCCAGCATGATTCGAGATGCTTATGAACGCTTGCAGGCAATAGCAATACCTGGGAAAGGGAAACAAACTGAGAATGTGGCTGACTCCCTTTTTGGCCGGAGCTTCAATGATCGCATAAGCATGGCTTGCGCTCATACAGTCGATGGTTATGAAAACAGTGAGTTTGGGCTTCACCCCGTCAAGCTCATTCTTTTTGACGACCCACAGTTTTCGCCGGCCATTCTAAAATACGTTTGGGAGAATTACGATGGTTTGCACGCCACATTGCTGAAGTGGCTGTACGAGCTAGGATCAAATGCCCCTTATGAAGTTCGTATCCGTGCCTCAGCGGCGGTGGGGGAATTGGCAAAATACGATTTTGGTCTGATTCGTCGTGATGTGTTGTTGTCATGGGCGAATCATAAAGATGGGCACGCCCGTCTATCCGCTGCTTTTGCTCTTGGTATCCCTGTCTGGGAAGGTACTTTTGCCCCGCAAGTATTGGGATTGCTTCATCATTGGAGTACGCTGCGTGATAACTGGAGGCTCTCTTGGACGGCGGCGGCGGCCTATGGCTGGCTGGTTGGACTTCGGTTTCCTGAGATCGCCTTGCAGGATATTCGCTTCATAGCGCAACGGGGAGATGTGCGGCTATTGGGAATTGTGAGTAGTAGCACGGCAGCCTTATTTGAAATGGGGCGACATTCCACCAATTACTACCTTAGGATTCTGACGACGTTACAAGAATGGGGCAAAGATAACAAGAACAAGGCTTTGTCCAGTACGGGGCTGTTCATCTTTCTGCATATTGCGTTGAACTCCACAATTGAAGCAAAGGAAGATGCCGGCAAATGGCCCACCCTACTCTGGTTAGCCGAAGAAAACGACAGCCATAATCGCTTGATTGTTGATTTGTGGCGGGACAGCCTGAATCATAAACCAACGCGCAAACTGGCCCTGAGCGCCTTTCGCGAGTGGTGCATATCGGCTGACAATGATGACCTTCTTTGTCAGGCTCTGGCGCGAATGATGGTATCGATTTTCCGACAAGGCAGTTTAAGGGAAAAAGAGCGACTCAAATTCTACCTGCAGCGCTGGAGCATGGACCCCGAAAAAAAGAGCTTATGCGCGGAAAAGTTATTGACGAGTATCAATCAACTTATGACAGATAGTTTCCACGAACGAGGTGAAAAGTAATGTCCAGTTATAAGCCGATATTATCCGAAGAAAATAGTCCCGGCTGGAATTTGTTCCAGTCGGTCCCGTCTCCAGAACCAGGTGTGGCGCTCGTCCTCTACCGTGAAGGGCACTCCTTGACGACGTTACTACCCGGTAGCCGGTTAACGGCCGGAGAAATTCGGTGGGGCAAGTACCGGAAGATTTACAGAGTAGATGTGAGTACCCATACTTTCAGTTTTAACACGACACTCCCGTGCCAGAGTGATGCTTTCAATTTCAATGCTTCTGCTCAGGTAACGTGTTCCGTCAATGATCCCGCTCTTATTGTAACGCATCGCGTTACAGACGCGGAGGCTGTCTTGACCGATCTGATCATCAAAACGATGCGAGATATTAGCCGCCAATTTGATGTTGAGCGAAGCAAAGACGCTGAACAAGCGATTGATAGAGTGCTTGAATCGCAAACGTATGACATTGGGATCGTCCTACATCGCGTTATTGTGAGGCTAACCCTTGAAGAAGATGCTCGGACCTATATTCGGCGACTGCGGCAATACGATCGGGACGCCGTTCTTGTGGAACGAGAAGCTCAACTACAGCAACAAAAAGATGAACTTGAGCAGAAGTACTTGAAATCAAAAATGAGTTTCTATGGGCCCCTTATTGAGCAGGGGCAATGGCAATTGCTCGCTCTCCAGTTGGCGAATAATCCGAACGATGTGCCGGCAATCATACAAATGATCGACAGCCAGCGCCAATTGGAAATGAAGCAGCAGTTGGAAGTGCTAAAGTTCATGCTGGAAGAAGATGTGTTGGATGGATTTCAGCTAGAAAGCGTGGGAAAACGCGCCCTACAAAAACTAGTGGATGGGTTGGGAGTCAACTTTTTACCGCTTTCTGATGGCACGGCGGGGAATAATAACGAAGACGCATCATCATAGGTATTCCATCATAAAGGTGTAGCCATGGCTAACGTATTACACGACATTTTGGCATTAATCTTTCTGGCCCCCATGCCGTGGCGGTTTGCCTTAATCGTAGGCGGAGCCTTCATGGTAATGGATTGGTTAGGACGCTCGTTGTTGCCACTGGTCTTGTTGCCGGAATTTTGGATGACAACCCAACTACGTCGCCTGGGACTAAAGCCACTGCCAGGCACCTATTTCTTTGGCGATTTGGTTGTATTCATCCTGAAGAATACACGCCGCTTGTCCATGTGGGTTTTCCTCTTTGTGATAGCGGGAGTCGTTATCTGGTACGCACGACCAAGTCTAGTTGACACGCCAATAGTCAATTATGTCGATCGCGCATTTAATTGGTGGTTGTCAGTCGAACGACTGATCGCGCCCCACTCATAAGCCAGTTTCCAGACACAACGCGAAAACATAGTCGCTTGTCGGAAAAAGAGGGACGGGACGCGGATTGGATACGGGTTTCGCGGATTTCCACGGCCAAAAGAGCCTGAATCCGCGTTTTCCCGCGTCAATCCGTGTCCTAAAGAAATGCAGACTGACTTCTCCAACAGCCCGCCAGCCCATAAGCAAGAACTGCTCCAGCACTCCCATCAATCCCAAACCTAAAAGCGGGGGCATTGCCTCTCTTCCGCCCGTTTTCATTCCAGGTTGCCGATTAAGCGCGGCGGAGCGACAATACGCGCCGGTTTTCTTTTTCATTCAGCCCGCTCAGGCGGACATGCCGCCCCGGCGGGCACGCACCCATCTCAGAGAGAATACGATGCCTTCCCACCCCCATGAGACTGATTTTCAATTCGACACGTTGACGGTTCATGCCGGCATTTCCCCCGATCCCCAAACCGGCGCCGTCATGACCCCCATCTACCAGACCAGCACCTACGCCCAGCCCGACGTCGCCCAGCACAAAGGGTACGAATACAGCCGCACCGACAACCCCACCCGCACCGTCCTGCACAACGCCATCGCCGCCCTGGAACAAGGCAAACACGCCCTCGCCTTCGCCTCCGGCATGGCCGCCATCGACACCCTCCTGCGCCTCGTCAATCCCGGCGAACACGTCCTCTCCGGCAACGACGTTTACGGCGGCACCTTCCGCCTGTTCGACAAAATCCTATCCCGCTACGGCATCGAATTCAGCTACGCGGACACCACGGACACCGCCGCCGTGGCCGCCGCGCTGCGCCCCAACACCCGCCTCGTCTGGTTGGAAACGCCCACCAACCCCATGCTGCGCATCAGTGACATCGCCGCGGTTGCCGGCATCGCCCACGCGCACGGGGCCTGGTTGGGTGTGGACAACACCTTCGCCTCCCCCGCCTTGCAGCGCCCCCTCACCCTGGGCGCGGATTTCGTCGTCCACAGCACCACCAAGTACATCGGCGGCCACTCCGACGTGGTCGGCGGCGTCCTCGTCCTCAACGACACCGCCCACTACGAACAACTCAAATTCCTGCAAAACGCCGTCGGCGCCGTGCCCGGCCCCATGGACTGCTTCCTTACCCTGCGCGGCATCAAGACGCTCGCCCTGCGCATGGCCCGCCACTGCGACAACGCCACCCAGATCGCCCAATTCCTGACAGACCACCCCGCCGTGGCCGAAGTCATCTATCCCGGCCTGGAAAGCCACCCACAGCATGACCTGGCACGGCGGCAAATGGCCGGTCCCGGCGGCATGATCTCCTTCATTCTGCACGGAGGTGAATCCGCCGCCCGTCTGCTGGCGCGCGAAACGCGGCTGTTCACGTTGGCGGAATCGCTCGGCGGCGTGGAGTCCTTGATTGAACTGCCCGCGCCGATGACGCACGCTTCCGTGGCGGATTCACCACTGGCGATTGATCCGGGGTTGGTGCGCGTAAGTGCCGGCATTGAAAACCCCCAGGACCTGATCAGCGACCTGGCCCAGGCCCTGCGCAAAATCGGCTGACCAACGGCACACGTATGACTACGTCCCACGCAAACGACGAACGCATTTTGGTGATCGGTGCCGGCATTTCCGGCCTCAGCGCCGCCCACCACCTGCAAGAACAAGGCCGCCGCGTCACCCTGCTGGAAGCGCGGGACCGCCTCGGCGGGCGCACCTGGACGGACCACCACCTCGGCGTGCCCATAGACCTGGGCGCGTCCTGGATACATGGCGTCGCGGGCAACCCCATCACCGCCCTGGCCCAAACCCACGGCATCCTCACCACGCACACCGATTACGACCAGGTGCGCCTCTACGACCAGGATGGCACGCCACTGCCCGCCGCCGCCTTCGCCCGCATGAAGGCGGAGCGGCAGCAGGTCGTGGCCGCGCTGGAGGCACTGCGCCCCACCACCACCGCCGACATCTCCATCGCCACCGGGTTGCGGCGCGTGCTGGCGGACGCACCGCTCACGCCCGCCGCCCACCGCGCCCTACGCTACAGCCTGCGCATGTTGTGGGAGCATGAAGACGCCGCCGACCTGGACGACCTCTCCCTGTGGCACAGCCAGGAATTCGAGACGTTCGGCGGCGACGACCACATTCTGCCCCAGGGATACGGTCAACTGGCGCGCGCGCTCGCCGCCGGCCTGGATGTACGCCTGAGCCATGTCGTCCACGCCGTCAGCCGGCGCGAGGATGGCGTCCTCGTGGAGACCGGCCAGGGCGTGTTCCGCGCGGACCGGGTGATTTGCACCCTGCCGCTAGGCGTGCTGCAATCAGGGCGCGTGCGCTTCGATCCGCCGCTGCCCGCCGCCAAACGCGCGGCCATTCACCGCCTGGGCATGGGGCTATTGAACAAGATCATCCTCGCCTTTCCGCGCCCATTCTGGCCCCCGGAGGCGTTGCAGCTTGGCTACCTGGCGGCGGAAGAAAACACCTTTGACGATTTCCTCAACCTGATGCCGTTCACCGGACGTCCGCTGCTGCTGGCCTTCACCAGTGGGCGTTTTGCCGCCGCACTGGAGCGCCAACCGGACGCGGACATCGTGGCGGGCGTCATGGGCGTGCTGCGTCGCCTGTTTGGCCCGGCCATTCCCGCGCCCACCGCCTGGACCATCACCCGCTGGCGCGATGATCCCTTCGCCGGCGGCAGCTACAGCTACGTGCCCGTGGGGGCGACGCCGGACGATTTCAACGCCCTGGCCGCGCCCGTGGGGGATCGGCTCTTTTTCGCGGGCGAGGCCACGCACCGCGACTACTACGCCACCGTCCACGGCGCATATCTGGCCGGCCTGCGCGCCGCCGCCGAACTGGCAACCGTCCAGGCCAAGATTGGTTCATTCTCCAAGAATGAACCAATCTGATAAGCAACGACGACCAACTATCGACCGCCAACTGAAAACTTCAAGGGACCCGCATGAATGTAAAAAAATGGCTCACTTTGTTGTCGGCAGCCGGGAAGGCGTGGGGCGAGGATAATGCCTCGCGGCTGGCGGCGGCGCTGGCTTATTACACGCTGTTTTCTATTGCGCCGCTGCTGGTGATTGCGATAGCGATTGCCGGCATGATCTTCGGCCAGCAGGCGGTTTCCGGTCAACTTTTCAACCAGATCAGCGGCATCGTGGGCGCGCAAACGGCAGACATGGTGCAGGAGATGGTAAAAAATGCCGGCCAGACGGAATCAGGCGTGATCGCCTCTACGCTGGGCTTCGCCACCTTGATCTGGGCGGCATCCAACCTGTTCAGCCAGATTCAGCAGGCGCTGAACGCGGTCTGGGGCGTGGCGAATGCGCGGACCAGCGGCATCGTGGCTTTTGCCTGGCAGCGGTTCGTGGCCGTATCCATGGTCTTGGGCCTGGGCGGGCTGATGGTGGCCTCGCTGGTGGCGGTGACGTTGGTTTCCGCCTTGCACCAGGCGCTACACAACATTGCGCCCCTGCTCGTGGAAGCGATTCCCTTAACGGACATACTCGTGTCGCTTTTGGTGATGACGTTTAGCTGCGCGTTGGTCTTCCGCCTGCTGCCGAATACGGCGGTTGTCTGGCGGGATGTGTGGGGCGGGGCGCTGCTGGCGGCCATTCTTTTTACGTTTGGCAAGTACTTGATTGGGCTTTACCTGGGCAGCGCCAGTTATCGTTCGACGTTTGGGGCGGCGGGGTCGTTGGTCGTGCTGCTGGTGTGGGTGTACTATTCGGCGCAGATTTTTTTGTTTGGGGCGGAGTTTACGAAGGTGTATGCGCGGGCGTATGGTTCGTGGCGGGGTGTGGGGGAGGAGAGAATGCCGGCATTAACCATCGCCACCGCCACAGGAGACCCACCCTGGCCTGCCCTCGCCACCGCGCCCCCCACCCAAACCCCCAAAGCCCCGACCCCCTTCTGGGTACTACCCGCCGCCCTCGCCTTCCTCGCCGGTCTCGTCGCCGCGTCCCGCCGCCGCTAACACCGACCTTCCCGGAAGCTGGTAGCTTCCGGGAAGGTGTGGATACACCTCTTCAAACAACATAGCAATCACCGTCTGGCGAAACTCGGCTGAATCCGTGATCCGTTTGTAAAGATCGAAATTCGACTCAATCATCGTTTGCAGCACGCCGGGAAACAACGACTCAAACAGCAGGCGCACATGCTCCTTGCTGTTCACCCTGGCACTGTGCTGGATGCTTTCATGATTGGCTAGCCGGGTAGACAACTCTGCAAAAAAGACTTTGTCTCCATCGTCAAATTCTGTGCCAAAACGCTCGTTGAGTTCAGCCAAAATCTGGCTGAGCGGCTCTTTGATCTCCTCATCCTCTCCACCCACCGGATGTTCGGACAGGGGATCAAGGACGCCACCGTTTTGTTGTTCCAGCGCAAGGGGGCCACTGTGGGTCTGCTGAATGCGGTAGCTTTCCAGGTCAATATTTTCCTGGACGCTCAGCGGTAGCTGGTTGCGTCCGCGGGGCAGCATCCGATTCAACAGGCGGGCGAAGAGATAGAGCCGCTCCAGGTCGGCATCCTGGAAGGGCATCACCTGGGACAAGAAGGCATAGAGACGGATATACCCTTGCAGCAGCGAACGGAAATGGTCTTTCTGTTCAGCACCAGGCAAATAAGTGAAGCGGGTGACCACCGTTTTCAGCAATGGCTGAAGTTTGGCCGCTTTTTCCCCTTGGGTGAGGAATAGTTCGGCCACCTGGCGCACCTCATCATCGGTATACAGGTTGAAGTCGCCCAATTCGTCGTAGATGTCATACAGCTTGTTGGGGTCGCTGCCCTCGCTGAGCAGGGTGGCTTCGTAGTAGGGCTGGAACGATTGGCGGATATGCTCGGCTTCGTTGACAAAGTCCAGCACCATCGTTTCCGTCTTGGCCGGATGGGTGCGGTTGAGGCGGCTGAGGGTTTGCACGGCATTGACCCCGCTGAGTACCTTGTCCACGTACATGGTGTGCAGCAGCGGCTGGTCAAAGCCGGTCTGGAACTTCTCGGCCACGATCAGGAAATGGCAATCCGGTTTGTCAAACGCACCTGCCGTTTGCGTGTCGGGGAAGCCGTTCATGCCGGCTTCGGTATATTTCTTGCCCCCATCCTCAACTTCGCCGGAGAAGGCGACCAGGGCCTTGAGCGGGTAGCCTTGTTGCTTGATGTATTTGTCGAAGGCCAGCTTGTAGCGGATGGCGTGCAGCCGGCTGCTGGTGACCACCATGGCCTTAGCCTGGCCAACACCCTTTGGGGTGGGGATGCGGTGGCGGGTGGTGTGCCAGAAATGGTCCACCATGATGGCCGTTTTGCGGGCGATGGTGAACTCATGCAGGCCGACAAAGCGTTTCATCTGGCCGATGGCTTTGCTTTTGGGGTAGCGGGGGTCGTCTTCGATGGTTTTGAGCAGGTTGAAAAAGGTCTGGTGGGTGGTGTAGTTGGCCAGTACGTCAAGGATAAACCCTTCTTCAATGGCCTGGCGCATGGAGTAGAGGTGAGAGGGATGATAACTGCCATCGGACCGCTTCACGCCGAACAGTTCCAGCGTCTTTTGCTTGGGGGTGGCGGTGAAGGCGAAGAAACTGAGGTTGGGTTGTTGTCCGCGGGCGGCCATGCTGGTGTTGATCAGGTCTTCGCCGTCCTCGACCACCTTCCCGGAAGCTTCGGAGCTTCCGGGAAGGTGGTTGTCCCCCAACACCTGCTTCAAACTCTTGCTAGTTTCGCCGGTCTGGGAGGAGTGGGCTTCGTCGGCGATGATGGCGAATCGCCGCCCGGCCAGTTGGCCGACCTTGTCCACGACAAAGGGAAATTTTTGCAGGGTGGTGACGATGATGGGGCTGCCGCTTTCCAGGGCTTCCGCAAGCTGGCTGCTGTGCTGGTCAATGGCCTGGACGATGCCGGTTTGTCTCTCGAACTGGAGGATGGTGTCGCGTAGCTGACGGTCCAGGATGCGGCGGTCGGTGATGACGATGACGGAGTCGAAAACGCGCCGGTTAGCATCATCGTGCAGGGACGACAGGCGGTGGGCGAGCCAGGCGATGGAGTTGGATTTGCCGCTGCCGGCACTGTGCTGAATCAAATAGTTATGACCAGGGCCATGCGTGCGGGCGTGGGCAATCAGCTGGCGCACCGCGTCCCGCTGGTGGTAGCGGGGGAAGATTAGCTTTTCCCGCTGGCTGTCCAGGTCTGTTTCCAGATGGATGAAATGGGCCAGCAGTTCCAACAAGTTATCAGGGGCGAAAATCTCCGCCCACAAATAGCTGCTGGCGTAGCCGTGTGGGTTGATCGGATTGCCGGCAGCCCCGTCCCGCCCCTGGTTGAAAGGCAAAAAGTAGGTAGCCGCGCCGCGCAGGTGGGTGGTCATGTACACCTCGTCCCCGTCTACAGCAAAATGCACCAGGCAGCGTTTGAAAGCCAGCAGCGGTTCGCCACGCGGGTCGCGGTCTTTCTGGTATTGGACAATGGCGTTGATGGCGTTTTGGCCGGTGAGCTTGTTTTTTAGCTCAAGGGTGGCGATGGGCAGGCCATTGAGGAAGAGAACCATGTCAATGCTATTGTTGTTTTTGGCGCTGTACTGCACCTGGCGCATGACGGAGAAGATGTTCTTGCCGTAGTTGGCCTGGTGTTCCGGGTTGAGGGTGGTGGCCGGCCGGAAGTAGGCCAGGTCGAAGTAGACGCCGTAATCCTTGATGCCGTTGCGCAGCAGGTGGAGGGTTCCGTGTCGTTTGCGTTGTTTGGTCAGGCGGTCGAGGAATTTTTGGCGGAGGGCAGTGCCGTGCTGGTCGAGCAACTGCTGCCAGGCGGCGGGCTGGGTGGCGGTGAGGAATTCCAGCAGCAGGTCAACGTCCAGGCAGTTGGCGACGTCGTAACGCCCGGCTGTTTTGCGCCCGTCGTGGCTGCGGTAGCCGTGTACGTCACGCAAGTATGCTTCTATCTGGTCTTCGAACCCTTTTTCGCTGATGTCCATTTGATGATTCCTTTTTCACTATCCCGGAAACTTTAGAGTTTCCGGGATAGGGGAACGACCCTCAATCAGGTCGCGGACAAATTGAATGTAATCACTCCGGTTTGGAAAATATTCCTGGATAAAGGCGTGATTGACCAGGGTTCCCGGTCTTTTGCCAATCCATTCCAGGTAGTTGGAGTAAGGCCACGTTTCAGGTGTATTCACGAAACCATGTAGCACGGGGTTGGCGTGGATGTAGCGGCAAAGATGGCGCAGGTGGGCATCTTCGGTGATGTGGATTGCCTGGAAACGACCTTCAAAGAGGGTCCCGCTCCAACCATAGCGGCGATTGACGGCCCGTGAATAGCCACCAAATACGCGCTTGGGTAGTTCCGAGACGGGTGCGTCACTATCTTGCCTGATGAGGAAGTGGTAATGATTGGGCATCAGGACGTAGGCGATGATGGTCAGGTTGAACAGGCGGGCACAATCCTTGGTTTGGCGGAGGATGTAGAGGTAATTGTCTTGTTCTTTGAAGATGGCATGTTTGCCGGCGCCACGGTTGTAGATATGGTAGTAATGGCCGTTGAGGAAGGGAGTGGTTCTGCGAGGCATGGGAGATTCTCTGTGCGATGCCCGCCACTATCCCGGAAACTCCAAAGTTTCCGGGATAGTGGCGGGGTGGCGTTCTCCTAATCCTAGAACGCCGATATTCATGGAACTATCCCGGAAACTCCAAAGTTTCCGGGATAGTATGGGACCGGACGTCGATTTGGCCGGTGACGGCGGCGGAGATGCGGGCGGTACGATGCTCATCTTGGAGAGCCTTCTTTCACTTTCCCGGAAACTCCAAAGTTTCCGGGAAAGTGGGGGAGGGGGCGGGCGCAACATGGGGGCGGACGTCGATCTGGCCGGTGACGGCGGCGGAGATGAGGGCGGTGCGGTATTCTTCTAGCTTGGAAATAGCATCAGCAGTTAGAGTTAAAAGACGCTTGAAATAGGCAGATGAAACTGCTATGAGGTTAAGAATCTCTTGTTGCTCCTTGATTGGGGGCAATGGAATAGGAAAGTTATTAAGTTTCTGCTGGTTGATGGTTGCGAGATTGGTAGTTTGCTGTGAAGTGCTTGTGAAATAGTTCTTACCATGCAACGAGGCTGTTAAGTGCGCTAAATAGTGCGGTTTTATGCAATGGCGGTCAACTCGAACTGCAAAGACATGGTTCTGGTGCAGCATGTCATCAATCTGACTATCCCAGACATAGCCCCGCCCTAATTTATCGAAGTCACCGCCCTCAGTCATTAGTACATCACCATGCTGTAGACGATAGCGGTCAACTTCGTGTGGCAATATATCAACATAAGTAATTTCATCCAAATCCAAGTACCCATCTTGAACGTTTGCCACTCTCAAATAGGGACAACGAATGGTTTCCCGGTTACGTAAATCTCGTCCGAGCGTAAGCCCGGATTGAATTTTGCTAACATACTTCAACCGTAGAAGTGTCCAATGTGCCGGCATTTCCCCCAACCACGCCACCCCACTCTCCTTCATCGGCATCGTCGGGTCCAGCCCTTTGGTAACGGCGTGGCTGATCAGCGCGGTGCGCTTTTCCTGCAACAAAGCGATCAACTGCCGCTTCTTGTCTATCAGCGCATCAATTTTGGCCGTTTGCTCATATAAAAAGTCAGCTATGGCTCGCTGCTCTTCCACCGATGGAACCCCTATCTCAAAATCTGCCAAAAAACTCGGTGGGACGCGCTTTTGTCCTGCTGCTCCGGTCATTAGCGCCGTTCCAGTGTTCCGGAAAAGTTCTGAATGGGTAATGTAGTACAGGAAACGATTATCAAGGAATGATTTCGGGCGAAGAACATGCAGTTCTGTTGTCCCAAATCCAATGCCGTTAACAAGCCCTTTACAAATCGCACCTTTTCCGTTCTCAAAGCAAGGAGTTATTTTGGCAACAACAACATCACCTTCTCGGAAATATGTGAACCCAGCATACACTTGCCCCAACTCGCGGGTTTCCGTCAGCGTAAGCGTACCATCGTCGCCGATAAGTTCCATCGGCAAGAACGACACGCTCGTATCTAATTTCATGCTGGCTATCTCAGACTTGCCTGGATTGATTTCACACAGAAACTTGAGCCGAAGCAATTGCCAATCCTTCGGCAACTTGGTAAGCCAGGGATTGCCCGTGCGTTGCAAGTCTGCTCGTCGCTGGAGCATCATAGAGCTACCTTTCCTGTAACCTCGCCAAGAAGAGTAACGATTTCCATCTCTAACTCTTTAATGTCAGCTTCAATCTCTCCAAGCGGACGCGGCGGCTGGTATTTGTAGAAGTAGCGGGTAAAGCTGATCTCATACCCCACCCGCCCCACCTGACCATCCCGTTCATCCGTCCAGGTGGTGTCAATGAAGGCGTCGGGCACATGGGGGCGCACCTCGCGCTTGAAGTAATCCCACACATCCTCCGTCAGCGGCACGCGCTCATCCAGCCAGGAATCGCCGGGGGTGTAGTCGGCGGACTGGGCCTGCTCCGGCAGGGGCACGCTTTCATAATCGCGCAATTCGCCGTCCGCCTCCGGCCCCTTCTTTTTGCTGTCGTCCACAAAACAGACAGCCGCCCCCGAATCCCGCTCCCCCACCGCCCCGACAATGGCCTTGAGCAAGGTTTGGGTCAACTTCACGCCCTGCTGTTTGGCCAGCCGCTTCAAGTCGCGGCTGAAGGCGGCCCGATCGCTGTAGGTGGACTGGGGCAGTGTGGTCAAAAGCTGGCGGATGGCGGCCTGCTGTTCCCGCCCGGCCTCTTCTTCGGCGGCCCGCGCCTGGGGGTCTTTCTTGCGGCTCCGGGCCAACTGCTGGAAGGCGCTCTGCTCCTCCAGCCGGGCGATGCGCTCCGGGGTAAAGGCAAAGCTGAGCCGCAGCGGGCGGTCAATGCGCACCTTGCGGTAGCCAAAGAAATGGTTGGGGTAGACCCGGCTGTGTTCCCCATCGGCAAACGCCCGGTAAATGGATGCCAATTCGCCAATCTGGGCCAGGCTGATTTCGTGCCGCTTGCTGCCCAGGCTTTTGCGCATCTTCTGGTAGAACTCGGCTCCATTGACCAACTGGATTTTGCCCCGGCGGCGCTGGCTTTTGCGGTTGGTCAGCACCCAGATGTAGGTGTTGATGCCGGTGTTGTAGAAAAGCTGGTCGGGCAGGGCGATGATCCCTTCCAGCCAGTCGTTTTCGATGATCCAACGGCGGATTTCGCTTTCGCCGCTGCCGGCATCTCCCGTAAACAGCGGCGAACCGTTGAAGATAATGGCGATGCGGCTGCCCTCATCGGCGTCCATCTTGCTGAGCATGTGCTGCAAAAAGAGCAGAGCGCCGTCGTTGATGCGCGGCGTGCCGGCCCCAAAGCGGCCATCGTGGCCCAACTGCTCATACTCCTGCTTGATCACCCACTCCACCTTCTTCCAGGAGACGCCAAACGGGGGATTGGACAGCATGAGGTTGAAGCGGCGGCCTTTATGCCCATCTTCGCTGAAGCTGTTGCCGTAGACGATGTTGTCCGGCTCTTCCCCCTTGAGCAGCATATCCGACTTGGCCACGGCGTAGGCATTGGGGTTCAACTCCTGGCCAAAGAGGATGACGGTGGCGGCGGGATTGCGCTCCAAAATGTAATTTTTGGCCTCGGTCAACATCCCCCCTGTGCCGCAGGCAGGGTCGAAAACGGTACGGATTTTGCCGGGCACGTGCAGCACCTCGTCATCCTTGCTGAAGATCAATTCCACCATCAGGCGGATGATTTCGCGGGGGGTGAAATGTTCGCCGGCCGTTTCGTTGTACTGCTCGCTGAAGCGGCGGATCAGCTCTTCGAAGATGTAGCCCATCTCCAGGGTGGAGACGGTGTCCGGGTGCAGGTCTACCTTGAGGAACGCTTGCAGCACCGGGTAGATCAGCTTCGCCGCTTGCAGCCGGCTGATCTGGCGGCGGAAGTCGAACTTTTCGATGATGTCCTGGACTTCCGGGCTGTAGCCGTTGAGGTAATGGAGCAGGTTCTGGCCGATGTCGTCGGGGGCCTGCAACAGGGTGTGCCAGTCGAATTGGGAGGTGTTGTAGACTGGCCCGCCGGCCTTGCCGGCCAACAGATGGCGCAGGTCGTCGAGTTTGCCATAATATTTCTGGTACGCTTGCCGCACTTGCTGCCGGGTGGGGGCAATGGCCAGATCGAGCCGGTAGAGGACGGTCAGGGGCAGGATAACGTCAACGTATTCGCGGGGTTTGTAGTCACCGCGCAGCAGGTCGGCAATCTCCCAGATGAGGTTAGCTTTTTGAGTGAAGTTGTGCATCGTCTCTCCAACCTTCCCGGAAGCTCTCAACGTCCTGGAAGGGGCAGCGCCATGTACACATCCCCGGCATCCTCGCGGTAGGGCGGGATCGGCATGAATCCGAGGCGGGTGTAAAAGCGGATGGCGCGTGTTTGCTCATAATCGGTTTGCAACACGATACGCGCATAGCCGGATGCGCGGGCAAAGGTCAGCAGTTCTTGCATCAGGCGAAAGCCGATGCCCTGGCCGTGGTACGCTTCCAGCAGCCACAGCCGCTTCAGTTCCGCCGTGTCCGCATCCAACCGCCGCAGCGCGCCTGTGCCAATCAGCCGCCCGTCGTGCATGACCGCCAGGAACAGCCCGCCCTGGTCGAGATAGTTCGCCTGGATGTCGTCCATGTCGCTCAGTTCGCCGCGCGCGGCAAAATGGCGCAGCATCTCGTCCACGGACGCGGGCCAGCGGTAGATGTTGCGCGCCACCGTGACAATGAGCCGTTTGGCTTCGGCGATCTGCTCCTGGCGAATAGGCTGGAGGATCGGCAGTCTTGCATCCATGGGAAAATCCGGTTTGTTTCTGGCAGCGCAACGGCTAAGCCAAATTGGTCCAATCTGTATCTTCTCAATAAATTGCGGCAAAGTTGGTTGAGCCTGTCGAAACCAACGGCCTGCGACAGGCTCAGGCCTCGTTTCCCCCGAAATATTGAGATGTTACTCCAATCTCTAGAAAAACGCGCCCCTATTTTATCCGGTTCTTCTTGCCTGCGCGACGACCGGCGGTTACGCCTCGGGCAGCTTGGGAAACAATACCGGACCGGGTTGCACGGAGCGACCCGGCGGCAAACCACCCCAGGCGGTCGCCTCTGCCCATGCGCCTTCCAGGGAGACGTTAAGCTGCGCGGCGATGGCGGCGGCGGTGTGCGGGAGAAAGGGCTGGCAAAGATACGCTATCAGGCGCAGCGCTTCCGCAAGATTGTAGAGGGTGGTGGACAGAAGGGCGGCGGCTTCCGCGTCCCCTGCCCGGCGTCGTCCCGCCAACACCCACGGCGCCATCTCATCCACGTACCGGTTTCCCGCCGCCACCAAGCCCCAAATCGCGCCCAGGGCATCGTGCGGCAGGAATTGCGACATGGCTGATTCAATTAGTGCCGGCATCTGCCGGGCCGTCATGATCAGGCGTGCATCCGCCTCCCCCCGCACCGCCGGGTCGGGCGCGGGAATCACCCCATGCTCATACCGTCCTATCATGCGCATCACCCGATTCAGCAGGTTGCCCAGCCGATCCGCCAGGTCCCCATTATGCGCCTGGACGAAGCGCGCCGGCGTAAAATCCCCATCATCCACCGCCCGAATCTCTCGCAGCAGGTAGTAGCGCACACTATCCACGCCATACTCGTTTACCAAAGCTACCGGATCAATGGCATTGCCCAGGCTTTTGCCGATCTTCTGACCATCCACGTTCACGTAACCATGCACGAAAATCGTCGTAGGCAACGGCACGCCCGCGCTGAGCAGCATCGCCGGCCAGTACACCGCGTGAAAGCGAATGATCCCCTTGCCAATGACGTGAATGCGGTCAGGGCACTCCAACCAACGGCGACGATAGTGGGCGCTTTCCGTGGCATAATCCAGGGCGGTGATGTAATTGCCCAGGGCGTCAAACCAGACGTACATCACCTGCGTGGGATCGTCAGGAACCGGGATGCCCCAACCGCGGGCGCGGTTGACGCTACGGGAAATGCTAAAATCCCGCAGACCCTGGCGAATAAAGTTGAGCACCTCATTTTGACGGCGGTTCGGCTCAATTCGCAGTTGGCCCGATTCGATCAGCGCCAGCAGCGTTTCCTCATAGCGGGAAAGGCGAAAAAAGTAGTTTTCCTCCTCCACCCACTCCGGCGCGGTGAGATGCTCCGGGCAAAGCCCCTGCCACAGTTCCTTTTCCGTGTAAAACGTCTCGCAGCCCACGCAGTAAAGGCCGCCGTAGGTCTGCTTGTAGATGTCGCCATGATCGGCGCAGGCACGCCACAAACGGGCCGCGCCCGCCAGGTGGCGCGGGTCCACGCTGGTGCGGATGAAGTCGTCAAAAGAGAGGTTTAGCGCCTCTCGCAAATCGTAGAAAGCTGCCGCGTTGCGGTCCACCAGCGCCTGTGTGGGAATACCTTCCTCGGCGGCAGCCTGCACGTTTTTCAGACTGTTTTCGTCCGTGCCCGTGAGAAACCAGACATCCCGCCCGCGCAGGCGTTGAAAGCGGGCCAGGGCATCGGTCAACACGATTTCCAGGGCAAAGCCAAGATGCGGGCGAGCGTTGACGTAGGGAATTGCCGTTGTGATAGTCCAGGGGATGGTGTTGTTCATGAGCGCTTTCCAGTTGAGTGGGGTCAGTTGTTGGTTGCCGGTTGCCGTGGAGAGAAAACAAAAAAGGCCGCCCATGCGGGCGGCCTTTTCTAACAGATAAAAAACGCGAACGACTCAGGCGGCTGGGCGCATGGGTGTGAATGGACCCATGCGCATCATATTAAGTGAAGAGGGAGCAACCTGATTCATCATCGCAGCCAAATGATACCCAGTCCTGGGGCAAGTTGTCAAGAAAACGTTGGTCTTTTGCCGCCAGAATCAGCCCGTATTCGTGCGTTTTCACGCACCTGCTTGAATTCGCGCAGGCCAGCGCCCCCCGGCGGCGGCGTCACACCCGACCATAAAATCGTCCGATTCGCCCCGCTGCCGTGGGCACAAATCGGGAGCACGGGACTGTCAGACGCTTGATGCCCGCGCATTCTTGGCGAAGTTCTCAATAAGAGTGATGGCGCTCGCAATCCCATTTTCACTGCTGATTTTCCTGCCAACCTGTTCGGCTCTTTCTCGAATGGAAGGATTGGATGTCGCTTCCTCAAGGGCTTGTGTCAGATTATCAACGGTTAGCTTTTTTTGCGGGATGGGTTTGGGACCAGCACCAAGCGAATGCACGCTTGCCCCCCATAGCGGCTGGTCGATAATGAATGGGCAAATGACCGATGGTTTTCCTGCCCTTAGTCCCGCCGCCGTCGTTCCCGCGCCACCGTGATGCACGACTGCGCCAACTCTGGGAAACAGCCAGTCGTGGGGAACTTTCTCAATCTGGTAGATTGTTGCCGGCAAATCAATCGCCGACAATCCACCCCACCCCGTAGCCATAATGCCGCGCAGCCTGGCTCTTTGCAAAGCCTTCACAACCATATTCGCTATCCGTTCCGGGTCGCGTCCGGCCATGCTGCCAAAACCAACATAAACCGGCGGTTCCCCCGCTTCAAGGAAGATCTCCAACCTTTTTGGTGGTTTCCACTCCTCTGTCCGGTCTAAAAACCAGTAGCCGGTTACATGGGCTGTTTCCGGCCAGTCATGTGGCCGCGACCAAACGTGTTCACTATATGCGTGAAGAACTGGTATCGGACTGCCGTCGGCCATTTGCATCGGTGTTGTTGATTTTGGATATTTGCCCAGGCCCAAAACGTCCTGCCGAAATTCGTTTACGACATCGTCATAATTGTGATATCCCCTGTGCAATATCGCATATGACAGCTTATTAAACCCGCTTCCCAGTTTCAGATCGGGGAAGCCCACTGCCGGAAATTCTCCCGTCGGCACAAGAACAGGCACGGGAACCGCCAGGATGGCAGGAACACGCAATTTCTCCGCGATATGCGAACCTGCCAGGGCTTTTGGGTGGAAAATGATGATGTCCGGTTCCGCCTCCTGCGCGGCGATCCAGGCATCTTTCATCATCTCTCGGTTCAGGGATTTGGACTCTTTCATCAATTTAATCATGGACTTGACTAAATTGATGGCATTGGCCCCGCCTTCCATGGCTTCTCGTCCCGCTTCTGAATCAACGAGCTTGATGAAGTCGTTATTCATGTACCCATAGGCGATGCCATGTTGGGTGATAAACGGCTCGAAACTGGAACAAGTACACAACGTAGCAGCGTGCCCTGCCGCTATGAGTCCTTTGCCCAAGGCCACGTAAGGTTGGACATCACCCCGCGAACCAGCCGTTAGAATAAAAACTCTCATATTGGCCGCCTTTCAGCATACGGAATGGGATGACTGAGCATATCCCGCGTGTTACGTCTCTAAACGCCGATAAGTGTACCCAATTATCACAATTATGTAGAACTGTATCGTTGCATTTTTGGTTTGCTGTTTGGCGAGAGGTCAGTAATCAGACCATTTGGGCAGCGCAGGCGTCATTCCAATAGATCGTGGCAGCGTTGGTTGCGTTTGTCGAAGGGAGCCGGGCTTTGACAAACTCAGCCCTCGACTGACATATACAGCTTTCGAGTCTGGCGAAGTCCATAGATGGTGATCGGAGTTGAGGCTTTAGCCGGGTCAACCCACGCATGTGGGCCGGCTGAAGCCTCCACTCCAAAAACGCCAAAGTCTGGCAGCTACAAACGACGGTGGCCGTTCAATCTCCAGCTTCTCGAGCAAGACATGCCCATATTTTGCTTGCTTACGGGCCTATTTCGCGAGGAAACCTGGCAGGCCCACATCCATAGAGACGAAAATGGACTGCGGAGCCGGCCATAATTGATACACGAGACACAACTGCGCAAACCGTGTGGCAGGCATGAACCTCTTTCACCGCTCCGGAGAACAACTTGGAAAAGTTTCTCTTTGAGGCGAACAAGCCATAGATGGGACCCTCTCCGGCGAACAAGCCATAGACTCGTAGTCCGTATGATGGGAAGATACGCAGATGATCTCAGGTTCGTCTTCTAACAACAATTCAAGCTCTTTCATCTTCAGTTCCTGTTTGATTGTGAAGGTCACACTCTTTGAATTCTTTCAGTTCTCAATGACCAGTTGGCTTTACAATTTCAGTGTTGGTGTCCAGAATGGCACCACGGCGCGCGCCCTTGACAAAAAACACTCCTTTTTTGAATTGATAATTCGGCATGAGGTTTTTCCTTCGAAGACAGAACAGGAATCAGCAGGGGCAAAATACAATCTGTGTCGTGCGCAAAATCCGCGCCGCAACTATCCGCCCTCCCGAGGTGTGACGCACTTCTGAACGCCATTTTCTTGACTCAGCGCGCCGCAAAAGTGCGTCACTTCTGGAGAATTACAATCAAGATGATGTTTCCCCTCTCCTCTCACCGCCGCAGTGCACCTTGATGAGTCGCCAGATACAGATCCGTCCCGCTTAGCGTCCCAATTTCCATGACGTAATAGTACACATCATCGTGATACAGCAGCGTGGCATCCCACGTTTTACCATTGGCGACGGGGAACATACTCTGGGTGATAACCGGATTGTCAGCATACTTGTGCCAGTGCAGGCCATCATCGCTGATAGCCAACCCGCGCGTGTTCAGGGATACGCCTGCCTGGTACAACATGACAAAGCCATCAGCGGAGCGAGTCACGTGCGGGCGATCCGCTTTGATAGATTCCCACTCCACCTCCGGTATGAGGACAGGATCGCTCTCCGCAAAAGCCTCTTCCGTGGTGGCCGGATCATTGTATTTCCGCCAATGAATGCCATCGGGGGACGTGGCCGCGCCAATGCCATACACGCCAATGGTTTGCCCGCCGTAGTACATGAAAAATGCGTTTCCATCCCGGATCACGCTGGGCCAACGTAAGCCGCCGTGGTCCCACGCCCCCCGCGGGCCAGGCGTCAGCACGGGTTGTGGGTTCGCTGTCCAGGGGCCAAAGGGCGAGGTGGCAACGGCACGTCCTATCTCGCCAGTGCCCAATGTATGGAAATACATTACCCACGTTCCATCGTCCAGAACAACGACGGAGGAAATGTCCGCCATGCCATTGCCAAAGGGAATCTGATCCGTGCTGAAAACGGGTGCGTCTTGCGCCAGTCGCCAATGATAGCCATCCGGGGATGTGGCATAACCGACTTTGATCACGCCGGGCCAACCGGTAAAGCTGTTGCAAAACATATGGAACTGACCATCGTGAAACAGAATCGCCCCCGGATTGATGTACAGATCGGCCATGTCCGGCGATGGCGAATGCGCGAGGATGGGCATTGATGGATCGTCACCCTGGAAGACAAAATCAGGGGCGGCAAAGGTGACGGAAGGCGCGGGAACGACTGTCGTGATGAAATCGAGGAGGTCTTGCAGCGCGGCGGTGCGAAAGATGCTATTGCCTTCTCCCGGCGGGTCTTGCAGCGCGTGTTCCGAGCCTTCGTAGACGATCACGCGGATGTTGTCCTTGCGCAGCGCTTCCAGCCGCGCCTGGCTGGCGGCAGCGGGAACGTTGGGATCCGCGCTGCCATACATCACCTGGGCCGGGATCGAGAGTTTTTGCCAGTATGGCAGGCCATCAAAGTTGCCCACCGCGTCCCAGAAATCCCGCTGTCGGAATTTCCGCAGTACGTAGGTGGAAGGATAGGCAATCAGGTCGGCAATGCCGGGCAAGAAACCGATTTCTCGCAGGTTGTTGACTTCTTCGTAATGCAACACGTCATAGCTGGAGAGCGATGTGCCCACCACGGCTACGAGGAAAGCAACATCGGGCGATTGGACGGCAACCAGGGGCGATATTTGCCCGCCCTGGCTCATGCCGATAATGCCTAACTGAGAGACGCGGACGAGTTGCTGATTGCGCATAAAGTCAATGGCCGCAAGCGTGTCGGTTGCCAGGTCTTCGTAGCTGGAAGTGCGCCAATTGCCTTCGGATTTCTCGGACCCGCGTTTGTCGGGCAGGAGGACGGCGACGCCATTCTCTTGCAGGTACTGCGTCATGGTCAGATACCAGATGTTGTCGCGGACGCTGGTATTGGCACCGTGTATGACGACGACAGCGGGGAAGGGTCCCACGCCTTCAGGAATGAATAACATGCCGGCAAGATTCAAATCTTGCGCCTCATTACGAAACGAAACCTCCGTGTATTGCAGATCGGCCAGATGCGCGCCATCGTAGGAACGCGCTTCCGCGGGAGACACCTGTTTCACCACCACGGGACCGAGCGTGAGCGCAAAAAACGCGCCGACGAGCGCCAACCAGAAGAACTTGTTCATCTCAACCTCCACAACAGTGATTGCCCTTTCAGACGAAGAGTGGTAGAATACTTGTGCGCGCATCTATCTGCGTCCGCAAATATAGACATGCGCATATAGTACACAGGAGCGGTCCACCTGTCAAGAGGAAATCACCAATGTCCCTACCACATATTATTTTGGGTATGCTGCGGAAAGAACCGAAGTCTGGCTACGATTTGAAGAAAGAATTAGAGATGGTCATCCACTTCTTCTGGGAAGCGGACACCAGCCGTATTTATCGCTCCCTGAGCGAAATGCAGAAGAAAGGATGGGTGGCGTTTGAGGTTGTTATTCAGGAGGACAGCCCGAACAAGAAGGTTTATTCGCTGACGGATGCGGGAAGGCAAGAACTGCGAGATTGGCTGGCTGAACCGGGAAAAACATCAGGAACAAACAATGCTTTCCTGGCGCAGTTACATTTCAGCGATGCCATCACCGTGGCGCAACAACTGCGTGTGCTGGAGGTTCGGCTGGCGGAACTGGGGATGGAGATAAAGGAATTGCAGCGGCGGGCGGCATCGCTGCATATGCCCGTACCTCTCCCCGCGGATGCGCTACGGCAGGGGATGATACGGGAGATGTTCTCGTTGGAATACGGTATCCGCCGCTACCAGTTTGAGATCGAGTGGGTGGAAAATACCATTCGCATCTTAAAAATGGCGCCATAAAACAAAAGACCTGCCGGGTTTTCCCGCAAGAGGGCGTCTTGCAAGCAAACCTGGCAGATCTCATGCCGGCATTCAAGCCACCGCGTCCAGTCAAGTATCCGATCAGAAACGCCGATCCTGGCGCGCAGTCACCTACCCCGCTGAATAATTTTTGTAGACAGGCTCGTACATGATCGCCTGAACGGCGGCCACGAGATCGGCGGGGCGGGGAGCGGCAGCCAGGTCCTGCTCGTAAGCCACCTCGGCCACGGCCACGGCGATAGCCAGGGAGACCTCGCGGATGCGCTTGAGCGAGGGGTAGATGCGCCCTTTGTCCAGGTCGCTTTCGGAGACGAGAGCGGCCAGGGTTTTGGCGGCGGCGTGGAACATTTCGTCGCTCACGTGGCGCGCCGCGGAAACAACCACGCCAAGCCCGACGCCGGGAAAGATGTAAGCGTTATTCCCTTGACCAGGAACGAAGGTCTGGTTGCCCAGAGTGAAAGTGGGGAAGGGGCTGCCGCTGGCGAAGATGGCTTTGCCCTGGCTCCAGGTGTACGCCTGGGCGGCGGTGCATTCGGAGTTGGCGGTGGGGTTGGAGAGGGCAAAGATGATGGGTCGTTCGTTGAGGGCCGCCATGGTTTCGACAACGGGTTGGGTGAAGGTAGCCGGCTGCCCGGAGACGCCAATGAGGGCGGTGGGGTGCAGGGCTTCAACGGCGGAGAGGAGGTCAGACACGGGCGGGTGTTCGTGGGCGTAGGGGCGCTTGTGGGGGGCCAGGTCGGCGCGGCTTTTGACGACGAGGCCGCGGGAGTCCACGAACCAGCATTGCCAGCGCGCGACTTCTTCGGGAATGCCGGCATCGACCATCGCCGACACAATCAAATCCGCAATCCCGATCCCCGCCTCGCCCGCGCCCAGGAAGAGAATCTTCTGGTCCGCCAGGTTGCCGCCCGTGAGCCGCAAAGCCGACAACAGCCCCGCCAGCGTGACGGCGGCCGTCCCCTGGATGTCGTCGTTGAACGCACACGCCTGATGGCGATAGTGTTGCAGCAGGCGGAAGGCGTTCATGTTGGCGAAATCTTCAAACTGGATCAGGGCATGGGGGAAGCGCCGCCGTACGGCCTGCACGAATTCGTCAATGAGGGCGTCGTACTCCGCGCCACGCACGCGATGCTGACCGAGGCCGATGTAGAGAGGATCGTCCAGCAGTTCTTTGTTGTTGGTTCCGACGTCGATGGTGATGGGCAAGGTGGTGGCGGGATGAATGCCGGCACAAGCCGTATACAACGACAGCTTGCCCACCGGAATCCCCATCCCATTCGCGCCCAGGTCGCCCAACCCCAAAATACGTTCCCCATCCGTGACCACAATCACGCGCACATCATCAAAAGGCCAGTTCTCCAGTATTTGCGCCACGCGACCCCGATCCTTAATAGAAATGTACAGCCCGCGCGGGCGGCGGAAAATGTGCCCATACTCCTGGCACGCCTTCCCCACCGTGGGTGTATAGATGATGGGCATCATCTCTTCCAGATTGTCGATGATCACACGGTAGAAAAGCGTTTCGTTTCGATCCTCCAGGTCAATCATGTAAACATATTTTTCCAGGTCAGACTTCTTCTGGCGGAAATTCTCCAGAATGCGCCACGCCTGCATCTCCATGGGAATAACGCGGGGCGGCAGCAGGCCGCGCAGCCCTAGTTGATCGCGTTCCGCCTCCGTGAAAGCGGTTCCCTGGTTCAAGAGTGGATTATGCAGCAGGTCCACCCCGTGTGGCAGTTCAGACAGTTGTTCAACTTTAGCGGACATGGGAGTGCTCTCCGTGAAATGTAAGAAAGAATCAGAGACATAGTGCCAACCGACATCTTGTGGCCAGCACATGACTCCAGTTGCCTTCATAAGCAACTGCGCCTGATTATAAGACGGGGGGAGAGCAGACGATATATTAGAACGTCACGTCTGGCACGTGAGTTTTGTCAGGTATTCGCGGGAAGGGATGAATGACGAAGGATGAATGACGAAGGACGAATGTGACTACGACCACCTTCCCGGAAGCTATTTTGATGCCAAATGATTTGAACGATGAGGCGTTTTGGCTTCACATTGAGCTTCCGGGAAGATCTCCAGGCTGAATAGATACGGACGAATGTAGCTCTCGTCCTTCCGCGTCTAGTCGCGTTCTGTTGCCAGGTGGCGATAGCCACGGTTCCAGTAGACGAGCGGGGGCGCATCGGGACGGGGCACGCCGCTGCTGATGACTTCGCCCACGTAGATGTTGTGCGTGCCGGCAACATACGTCGCGTAAATCGTACAATCCAGCCAGGCCAGCGCATTCGCCAAAATCGGCGCGCCCGTCGCCGCCGTGGTCCATTCGCCCCCGTCAAAGCGTGTCTCTTCCGGCATCCAGGCAAAACGATCCGAGAGCGGGGCCTGGTCCTCGTGCAAAATGTTCACGGCAAAGACGGCTCCCGGCGTCTCCAGCAAAGAGAAAGCCGTATGTTTGTGGTCAATCGCCACCATGATCAACGGCGGCGTTGGAGAAATAGAAGCGAAAGCGGAAACGGTGAGACCATGAACGATTTCACCGCATTTGATAGTGACGATGGTCACGCCGGAAGGAAAATGGCGCAGCGCATCACGAAAATCGAAAGAGTCTACCAACATAAACAGCCTTCAGTGATCCTTCGCATTCTGGAGATTGGACCCATTTCACGCGCTCAATAGCCATTTTCACCAGAGAAAATGGGGCCAATCTGGCTTAGCAGGTACCGCAAATGAGTAAATGGGAGAAGACGCGGATAAAGACGGACCGCCCGTTTTCCTGTTCATTCAGTGTGACCGGCCGAAAACCCCGCGAGACCCAAAAGACCCGAAAAAATCCGCTCCTCCACGTCAATCCGCGTCCAATGCCAGCACCCGCCGCACAATCGTGGCAATATCGCTCAAATCATGAACGAGGTCCGCCATCTCCGCATGCCCCCGGCCCACCAGGATCGTGGGCACGGGATTGAGCGTGTGCTGACGATGCGTCTTGTCTTCAATGTTACCATGATCACTGGTGATGATCACCATGCCCTCATCTCCCGCCTCCGCCCAGCCATCGAGGATGCCACCGATCGCCCCGTCCACCATCTCCAAATGCTGCCGCGCCTCCGCCAATGAACCGCGATGGCCACGATGGTCAGTAGGCCAATGTTCGAAGAAGCAAAACTGATATTGGCGCGCTATTTGCGCGATGCGCCGCCCTGCCCCGTTCAGGCTAAGGAGGGGCACATCGTCGTAGCCGAGGAAGTCACGCCACGCCTGCCCTGTAAAGTCCGGGCTAACCGCTCGCCCCGCGCGCAAATCATCCACCGTCATCAACGACAATCCCGCGCTGGTGGCCGCCAGCGGCACGGCGGAAAGCAAGCGCAAACCACTACTGATGCCCTCGAAGAAGCGTTCCGGGTAAGGCGTGATTAAGGCTGCCCGCCCCCCCGTCTTCACGACCTCATGAAACAGCGTCCCCTCCGCGATGATGGCCGTGATCTGGCTGTCCGGCTTGGGGCCATAATGCTGGCCGATAAGGGCGCTCACGTTGCGCCCCGTGAGGATGGTGGCCTGCCCCGTGGCGCTCTGCGGGCTACGCGGCATGTTCAGATTGGCATCCGTGGGGATGAGGCTGGCGCGGGGCGTGGTGATCCGTCCGCGTCCCG
The DNA here is from genome assembly GCA_020634515.1 of Ardenticatenales bacterium. Taxonomy (NCBI): domain Bacteria; kingdom Bacillati; phylum Chloroflexota; class Ardenticatenia; order Ardenticatenales; species Ardenticatenales bacterium. The sequence continues at coordinate 410,943 of JACKBL010000003.1, forward strand.
CCAGGAACCAATCCGCGCCGAGCAATTCCCGCAGGCGGGGCATCCGCGCCGTCACAAACGGATTGGCATCCGCGTCATCGCTGCCCATGCCTACGCCATCCATGAAGAACAGCAGCACCGATTTACCGTTCATACCGCCGCACTTACCTCCGCACGTCGGTCGTCCTGATACAAACTCATGTTTCGCCTCCGCCATTTTGCAGCAGCGCATCAACCACGCTGCGCACCGCGGCCGGGTCAATGCCCCCCACTTGCCGCCACACCTCCTGTCCATCCGCCGTGAACAGGATAAAGGTGGGCGTAAATTGGAAGTTGAAACGGGTTGCCACCTCGGCGGCGCGGGGTTCGTTGATGTTTAGCCGCACCACCTCCACGGCATCGCCCCACTCCTGGCGCAGACCGTCAACCACAGGCTCGGCGCGCAGGCAGCCGACGCAGTAGTTGGAGAATATCTCCAGCAGCACGGGGCGGCTGACCGGCTGCACCAGCAGCACTCCCAGTTCGTCCGGCGGGGCCGTACCCGCGCCCGGACGCAGCAGAAAGTACCCCGATGCTAACGCCAGCATAATCAGCCCTACGACGGCCAGGCGTGGTGGCGTACGCCGGGTGCGCAGCAGCAGGATGATGCCGATCACGACGGTGGGCAGAACAAAGAGCAAGAAGGAAAAACGATTGGCGATTTGCAGCATTTTTGCGGTTTGCGGGTTGGCGAGCGGCGAGTGGCGAGTGGCGAGTGGCGAGTGGCGAGTGGCGAGTGGCGAGTGGCGAGTGGCGAGTGGCGAGTGGCGAGTGGCGAGTGGCGAGTGGCGAGTGGCGAGTGGCGAGTTTGCGAGTGGCGAGTTTGCGAGTGGCGAGCATCCAGGCTCGCACCCAACCCACCACTAACCAACTAAACCCTCATACCTCATCCCTCATACCTCATCCCTCATACCTCATACCTCATCCCTCATCCCTCATCCCTCATCCCTCATACCTCATACCTCATACCTCATACCTCATACCTCATACCTCTACAACACCACGCCCGTGGGATCGTGCCCGGCGTCCAGGATCGCTTTGCGCACGTCCACGCGGCTGAGCAGCAACAGGCCAACGATGAAGAAGATGATCAGGGAGATGATGGCCGGTCGCTGTTGGCCGAAGATTTGCACTGCCAGGCCAAAAACGAGCGGACCAATCCAGGAAGTGCCTCGTTCGCTGATTTCGTAGAAGCCGAAGTATTCCGATTCCTGGTCGGGAGGGATCATTTGGGAGAAAAGGGAGCGGCTGAGCGCCTGGGAGCCACCGAGGACGGTAGCGATGACGACGCCGAGGATGAAAAGTTGGACGGTATTGGTGAGGAAGGCAAAGGCATAGATGACGACGGCGGACCAGAGGACGAGGCTGATGATGATGGACCGCTTCGCGCCTATGCGCCGCGCCATGTAGCCGAAGAGGAGCGCGCCGCCAAAGGCGACGAACTGGATCATGAGGACGAGAAGCAGGATGGTTTGGGCTTCGACTTTGAGTTCGTCGCTGGCGTAGGCGGCGGCGACGACGATGACGGTCTGGATGCCGTCGTTGTAGATGAGGTAGGCGATGAGGTAGCGCAGGGTGGCGGGGTATTTGCGCCGCATTTCGCTGAGGGTGTGGTAGATTTGTTTGATGCCGTGGGTGAGCAGGTTTTCGCCTTCGGGGAGCTGGCGGGCGGGGTCGCGTTGGACGAGGCGTTTTTGAGGGAAGATGATGGTGAAGAGGAGCCACCAAATGCCGGCACTTGCCAGACTGATACGCACTGCCAACGCCGTATCCTCCATCATCGCCAACAAACCCAGGTTCAGCAGCAGCAGCAAGCCGCCGCCCAAATACCCATAGGCAAAACCGCGCGAACTGACCGCATCCCGCTGATCCGGCGTGGTGATGTCCGGCAAAAACGCATTGTAAAAGACAATGGCCGCGCCAAAAGAGAGATTCGCCACAATAAAGAGGATGCTGCCCACCAGCACGGCCCCATTCGTGCCAAAGAGCGGCATATCCGCCTTCACGAAGAACAGCAGAATCGTCGCCGCGGCGCCGGCGTAGGCGAACGTCATCATCATGCGCTTCTTCAGGTTGGTATAGTCCGCCACCGTCCCCAAAAGCGGCAGAAATAAAACTTGCAGCAAAACGGATAATGAGACCGAAAAAGGATAAATAGCCGCCGGCTCGATCCGCAGGCCCAGCAGAACCAGCGGGGTACTGCTGGCCTCCGCCAGCGCCAAAATGTACGGACCTAACAACGCCGTGACGACGGTTGTACTGAAGGCTGAATTAGCCCAGTCGTACATCGTCCATCCCAATATCTCACGCCTGTCATTCATACAATCATCCCTCCTGCGAAAGTGCGTCCAGCGCGACCTGGACGGCGATCATGAGGCAGATCTGCCTGAATCTTCCCGGAAGCTCAATGTTCGTTGACGTCAAAACAGCTTCCGGGAAGGGGGTCTTGACATGAGGCGGATTTGTCCGAATCTTCCCGGAAGATCGATTTCCGGGAAGATGATACGGAATCTGGTTGGCACGAATTAGAATTAGCACAAAATGAGAGCAGCGGCGCGGCAGCCGACTACTTCGCACGCGGCGTGATTATACGCGCGCGCCGCACTTTTTGCATGGAATCAGACAATTGGGGGGATGATGGTGGGGTGAGGGGGAGAATGCCGGCATTCTCCTACGGCAAATTCTCGCGGGGAGCATACTGCTGGCGGCGGCAGGGATTAAAATCCGCGCCCAAGACCACCCGGTAATTATAGGGATAAGCATCATCGTCTTGATTCAAGAGAAAAGTAGATGATTCCTGGTCCAGTACCCAACTCAGCAGCCAGTCATAGGAACCCTTGAAAGAACTGGCATAATAAGTCACTTCCGTATAATCATCAACCGATCCTTCCTCCGGGTTGATGATGGGAATAAATCCCTGCCAGGCAAGATTGTCCGCCGCCAGCAGCGCCATGTCCGGATTGCCCGTGTGGTTGAGCAACTCCACGTAAACAGGCACGCGGTTGGACCGATTGAGGCTGGAGAGGGTGAACAACCGCTGCACGACCGTCTGTGTCGTGTCCCAGTTAACCAAAAACACATCCTGCTGGTAAGTCGGAGGACGCCAAATAATCATGTCCTCCGGCAGAAGGTGCAAATGCTCAATACCATTTTCGCGAATAGACGAGGCAATGGTGGCGAACTGTAAAATACGACCAATGTCCAGGTCCGTCCGCACCGAATCCCGATAGGTTTCCCACAGGGCAGGTATATCTTCGAGCAAATTGAGATCAACCCCCTTATTCAGGAGCGCGTGCAAAATCTGCTGCTGGCGGCGGTTGCGGTCAAAATCGCTCGTCGTCTTGCGCGAGCGCGCATACCATAAAGCCAGGTCGCCATCCATATGGTAAACGCCCTGCTCCAGCGTAAACATCTCCCAGTTTTCCTCCACATTCACATTCAGATCAGGCGATTTGAGCCGCCAATCCGTCAGCGAACAACCCACGGCAATGTCCACCCCCCCCAATGCGTCCACAACTTGCCGGAAACCGGCGAAGTCAATCTGGGCAAAATAATGAACCGGTACGCCAAAATTGTAGAGGATGGTGTCTTTGACCTGGCCAATGGCCCCCGTCGGGTAGCCGACGGCATCGCCATGTGAGAGGGCCTGATTGATGTTCGCCATGCGCCAGCCAGGAACATAAACGTAAAGATCGCGGGGAAGGGAGAGCATGGCGGCTGTCTTGTTCCTGACGTTGACGGAAACGATCAAAATAGTATCCGTATTGGAGGCGCCGGAGCTAAGGGGAGTGTCGTTACCCAGCAGCAGGATGTTGATTGCGCCATCGGGCAACTCGTAGGTAGGAACCGCCGTGGGAATGGGCAGTTCGCGTGAATCGGTGGCGTTGGGGCGCGGCGTGTCCACGGCAATGGTAGATAGCCACGGCGGCACGGGTGTGGGCGTTTCCGTGGGCGTGGGAGAGGGAACCGGGGTGCGTGTCGGCGCGGCAGTGCGGGTGGGTGTGCCAGAAGGACCGGGCGTGACGGTCAAGGGCGGGGTAGGCGTCATGGTGAAGCGAGGCGACGGGGGCGGCGTTTCGGTCATTGCCCGGGCAGTCGGCACGAGGGTGGGTACACCCGCCACTCTTTGCGCACCCATTGGGCGGGAAGATTGGCAGGCAACAAGCGGCGGAGCAGCCAGAAGGAAGAGCCAGACGACAGAGCAAAGCAGGCGGCGAAGGGTCCAATTCATCATATGTCTGGGCGTGGCAATGGCGTTAGTGCCATCCGAAAGCAACTTCATGTTTTCATCGGAAAGCTATCTATGATAGCGGCTATCAAGATAGCGGCTATCAAGATAGCGGCTATCAAGATAGCGGCTATCAAGATAGCGGCTATCAAGATAGCTGTGGCAGTCAATCATCTGTGGCCTGGGATAACGGGTCAACATCAGGCTTATCTTGTGGACAACACCAAAGGTCAAGGTCTTTTGTGAAGCGGGGTTCGGCGTACTGGATGACGGCGTATCCGTCAATTACCAGATATTTAACCTTGACTCTACTGAAAAAAGGTCAAAAACCGGGTTTTTACACATGAACCACTCTGGTAATTTTTGCCGGACAATCGAAAAACCCGGTTTTTTCAGTGAAGGGGTGTAGTTTTCTAACGGCAAGTCGAGGGTATGAAGTGCATCATGCCCTGCCACAATCAGTTGTACGGCTAAACGTTTGGGCAAATGTGCATCAACGAGGAACTTCATGCCAATACGGTCTCTAGCCGTTTCACTTGACTGAGCCGTGTAGCAAAGGCAAGTACGGCCAAAATATCTTCAGGCTCCAGATCTTCATAGTCCGCCAGAATTTCCTCATTGCTCATGCCGGCACTCAGCAATTCCAGGATCACCTCGATCGGGTAGCGTAATCCGCGAATGCATGGCTTCCCATGACAGATTTCCGGGTTAATCGTGATGCGCTTTAGCAAGGCCAATGTTTCCATTTCTCCATCGCCGAGGTCTTGAAGACAAGTATAAAACTGATCAACAGCTTCGTCCAGGCTCTCAGGCGGCACAGGATCACAGGTAGTGGCTCAATGCCGGCATTCCTGCTGTGGCTGGTTTGTGGGGGGGTAGATTTGTCAAATCATCTCTGAAGATTTGACAAAACTTTGTTCGTGGCTGGTTTGTGGGGTGGGTAATTGCCGGCATTCTCAGCAAACCACCTGGCGTCCCCCATCATGACAACTTGTTTGCCCATCCGGCAGGTCAGCGCAACCGGTACAACTGGCGACAACAGACATGGCTAAGGAACGAAAATTAAATAGCTTATCCACTCAGATTGGTTCAATCTCCGAAAATTGAACCAATCTTGACCAACTTATTTAAGCGCCATTCGTAAACCAATCAACCAATCAAACAATAGCAGTCAATCATCTTTGGTCTGGGATAACAGGTCAGCATCAATCTTATCTTGTAGACGTCCAGAAGCACGTTTGGAAGTAATCAAGTCTTGGCGCGAAATAAAAACGACTGGAAGATCATCAAATTTCACTTCAATTCTTCGCTGCCATGCTTCGGCGAACTGTAAACCAGGTATACCCATCAAAATATCTATCCGTACCGGCGGAACACCCATTTGGTAAAAATAGCCTTCCTCGGCAAAATCAGCTTCGGTTAAACCGACAAGTGGCGCGCCAAACTCTTGAAGAGAGTTGTAAACAGCCTGAGCGTTATCCACATCAGTGCTGATCCAAAGGTCAAGGTCTTTTGTGAAGCGGGGTTCGGCGTACTGGATGACGGCGTACCCGCCAATTACCAGATACTTAACCTTGTTGTCGTTGAAAATTTTCAACAGATCGCTGTAATCGGAGTTGACGAACATCTATGCCCTTAACTTTGACATAATGAACAATTAGCTCCCAGGTCGCCTCAAAACGGGCTTCTGAGGATTGGGCTTGCCAAAAATCCAGATCAAATGAACGATCCAGTTCGCTGATTTTGCCCCTGCGTTCAAAAGAAACAGTTTGTGTCATTACAATACCTTCGCCAAAAAAGACGTGGAACGGGTGGTTGTGTTAGATGCGGTTTTTCAACCGCCACGAAGAGAAATTGTCCAACACCCATCGTTCATGACGGATATTTTAGCACCTTTACAATGAGGAACAATTTCGCCCGGTTTCATTTAGATTTGTGGCTGGTTTGCGGGGTGGGGTAATTGCCGGCATTCCCACCACCCCACCTGGCATCCCCTATCGTGACAACTTGTTTACCCACCCGGCAGGACAGAGCAAATCAGCCAGCGTTCTGGATAAACCGCCTGCATGGAGGCAGCGGTCAGTTCCAACACAGGCGTACCCAGCAGCAGCGGGTCTTCGAAATCAGGGTGGTGAATAGCGACAACCTGTAGGCGTGTGTGTCGTAATTGGCGCTTACGCTTTTCGTCTTCAACCCGGTCCAGATGTCGCTCCAGGAAGTAGACGGGGGACCAGACCTCAACCTTTATTTCAACGCTATCCTCAGCAACAAGTGTGTGCGTTTGCGTTGGTTTGGACGCAGGCAGAAGATTGTCCCCATGCTTTCGCGCCAATGGGCGCACCACTTCAGCCTGGCGGTGGCTGGGCGTTGGCCCCTTCTTGGCGGTTCGTGGCGGTATCTTGCCCGCTGTCTTGCCAAAGGTGCAATTTTTGGCTAGCCGTACCACACAGTTATTCACCCCATGCCTGACAGCATCAACCAATGAAAATCCAGCATCAAAGAGGGCCAGGTCTGTCTCCGTCAGCTTTTTGCCGACCTGCTTGTACACCTTTTCCATCTCCGCGGATGGCGCGTATTGACTCGTATCACCGCTGCTTGTTGCACCTGATAATTGATAGCTGTGGGCGTGTTGGTGTTGGTGTTTGTTTTCACATACTAATCATCCATCAACACGCCCTTTTTTGCACCCCCTATTTTCTCTCGATTAGGGGAAACCAAAGATGTCCAGCCATTTATGGCACGTTGGCACGTAATCTGGTCTTAAACCCGCCGCTGTTGCGCTAACTCATGTCGCTATCGCCATCGCTATCGAAAATCCGATAGTGATGGCGATTGGGGGCAGGAGATGGCGCTCAACTGCCGGCATAAATAGCAAAATCAAATTCAGCCTGGCGGGGAGCGGTGGGGTGGCCGTTGCAGTTGATGGCTCGGATATGGTTACAGCTTCTCGCCAAAAAGGTGCTGTGTGCGTGCGAAAAGAGTGTACCCGACAAGCAAGGTGATAATGGCCGTGATCAGGGTGCGCGCGAAGAAGGCAAGATCCATGGGCGCGGGGCCGCTGCTGCCGGTCGTGCCCCAAAGGACGGTGCGATAGGCGTCAACAATGGAGGCCATGGGGTTGAGCCAGCGCATCAGTTGCGCCGGGACAAAGGAAATGCCGGCAATCACCTGCCGCGCCCCATACAGTTCCAAAGGATAAAAAATGGGCGTCAGGAAAAAACCCGCCAACAGCAGCACGTCCAGGATCATCACCACATCCCGATAAAAAACGTGCAGCGCGCCACAAAACAGTGCCAACCCCAGCGTAAAGATAAGTTGCGTCAACAAAATCAGGGGAACCCACAGCGCGTGAACCGTCAGCCCCAGGCCAGAGCCATAGAGAAAGCCCACCAACACCAGCAAGGCTATCAGAAAATGGACCAGGTTGGAGAGAATGGCCGCCGACGGCAACAATTCACGCGGAAAATACACTTTCTTAATCAGCGCGTCATTGCTGGTGATGGAAACCGTCCCCGCCATCAGCGACGAACTGAAAAAGTTCCACGGAATCAGCCCCACCAGGAAAAAGACGGAATAATCGCGCACCCCGTCATTGCGAAAAATCGTAAAGATAAGGCTGAAGACGACCATCATCAGCAGCGGATTCAGCAAACTCCAAAAAACACCCAGGAGGGAATTCTTATAGCGCACCTTCAGGTCGCGGGCGACCAAATTACGCAGCAAAAAGCGGTATTGAACCAGCTCGCGTACATGCCGGCGCGCGGCGGAGCCGATCGTCTCTTCAGCGGTCAGCGATTGTTGCATAAACGGATCTCTCGCATACTTTGGCATCCATATGAGCGATTATAGTAAGTTCCCCCACAACCGGCAATTGGCAAGCGGCAGTCGCCATTGTCCCGCTTCCCCCAACCCCATATAATCCACGTATTCCCATGAACCTGCCGGGGTTTCTCAAGAAGCGGTCCTGTAAACAAGCTAAACCTGGCAGGTCTTGCTCAAGTCACAGCGAGGTTATCATGTCCCAGACGCCCGTCAACAACAACCTCAGCCGTCGCGGCTTCCTGCAAACCGCCGTGGCCGCCGCCGCCGGAGCCGCCGCTGCCGGAGCCAGCGCGGCTTTTGTCCTCAACAATGCAGGCGAAAGCGCCGCCATCATGCCCGCCGCCGCGCCCGTCGCGCCGCTCACCCGCGCCCAAACCACCATGCCCGTGGCGCAAGAAAGCGCCGATCTCTTCAGTCAACTTGTAGCCGCGCAAGCGGACAACATGCGCCTGCAGGCGGAACTCGCCGCCGCGCAGCGCAAGATCGAAAGTCTGCAAACGGCCACCGGCCAGGGGGACATGGTGCAGGCGATGCAGCAGGAGTTGAACACCGCCCACAACGAGTTGGGCGTCCTCTCCGGGCTGGTGGCTCTCTATGATCAGCTTGATGGCCTGGACGTGGAGACCCTGATCGACAACGGCCTCAACGCCGTCGGGGAGACGCTGGGGGGGCTGCTGGACCACCTGCCCACGCTCAGCGAAGGGCTGGACGCCGGAGAACGCGCCCTGGCGGAACTGGAAGCGCAAGTTCCGCTGGTGGACAGCGGGCGGCGCTGGCTCGCGAATCAAATGAGCAAACTGGGCGGATACCTCGATGGGTTGGAACAGGTCTTGCGGCAGGTGGTGGCTCGTGCCGGCACTTTCTTCGACATGCTCGACGACTGGTTCAAAGACATCCTCAAATGGCTCCCCTTCGGCATTGGCAGCACCGCCATCCTCGTCATTGACGCCCTCACCGCCCTCCTCAACGAAACGCCACACACCATCAACGGCCTGCGCGCCAACGTCGCCGACCCATTGGACCTATGGCTGGCGGAAGAAGCGGGACAGCAGCGCATCCACAGCCGCCTGATCACGCCGCTGCGCCAGCAAACAATGGACCCAATCCCCACGGCGATCACCCGCGCCCGCGAGACCCACGCCACCTACGAAGAGCAGTTAGCCACGCCTGTACAGCAAGCCATCGCCGACCGCCGCCTCGTGCGCCAACTGATCGCCGACTACCGCCAGGAACACCAAATCTGACCACCACCGTGCGATGCCCCCGTCTGTCGGCGCGCCACGCCTTTTCCCCTTTTTGCGCCACTACGTGCCCGTTGCCTGAGCCTGAGCAGGCAACCTGGGCTTCGCCAGACTCAGCCCACGATAGGATCCGTCGTTCTGTAATCACCTTTTTGCCACATTTCCCTTTTTTTTCTATACTAAGCGACCTGTTAACATTCTGTTAACATCACACCATCTCGTGGCCACGCTTCGCCATTTGCGTCGCAAACGACCTGGCGACTCGTTGACCTTAATTTCTCAGTAACTGCTACGCCAGATTGGATCAAATTTCTCTGGTGAAGATGGCCATTGAGCGCGTGACATTGGTCCAATCTCCAGAGAGCGTTAGTAGTTGCATTTCACGTTCCTATATGAGTTTCTCTTTCTACCTGCTGTTGCTGACGGCCGTTACCTTCGACTTTCTGAACGGTTTTCATGATAGTTCCAACATCGTAGCTACGCCGATAGCCTCGCGGGCCATGTCCCCACGAGCCGTGCTGCTACTGGCGGCGGCGGCGCACTTCGTTGGCCCGTTTCTGTTTGGCGTGGCCGTCGCCAAGACCATCGGAGAGGGGTTGGTTGACCCCGCACACGTGACGCTGCCCGTCGTCATTGCCGCCATGCTGTCCGCCGTCGTCTGGAATATCATCACCTGGCTGCTCGGTGTTCCCTCCAGTTCCTCGCACGCACTGGTTGGCGGCCTGATCGGCGCAGTCGCCATTAGCAACGGGCTGGCCGCCGTCAACATGCAAGGGCTGATCAAAATCGTCATTGCCTTGTTTATTTCGCCCGTGCTGGGTTTGATCACCAGCTATATTCTGATGAATCTAACGCGGTTCCTGGCGCGGGGCGCGACGCCGCGCATCAATCGCTTTTTCAAGCGGGCGCAGGTGGTGACGGCGGTGGCGCTGGCGTTGAGCCACGGGGCGAATGATGCGCAAAAGACGATGGGCATCATCACGCTGGGCCTGGTGATTGAGGGGGCGATTGACTCCTTTGCGGTGCCACTGTGGGTGATTGCGATCAGTGCCGGCATGATCGCCCTGGGCACGGCAACAGGCGGCTGGCGACTCATCAAAACCCTCGGCGGTCGCATCTACAAAATCCGCCCCGTGGACGGCTTCGTCTCCCAGATCGCCGGCGCCGGCGTCATCCTCGGCGCGGCCATGTTTGGCGGTCCCGTCAGCACCACCCAGGTCATGAGTTCCGCCATCATGGGCGCGGGCGCGGCCCAGCGCGTTTCTAAAGTACGCTGGCAAGTCGGTTACGAAATGCTCGTCGCCTGGGTCCTCACCATCCCCCTTTCCGCCCTCCTTGCCGTCCTTTTTTACTTCCCGATGAACTGGCTGCTGACCTAATGTCTTATCGAACATCTTCCCGGAAGCCGTGTTGCAGCCGAATTGCGCGAATGAGAAAGCTTCCGGGAAGGTTTACATCCAGGAGCGCAACATGGATTGGCTAAAACGATTCTTGCAACCCAAGCGAGACACCTTCGTCCCCCTGATCATCCAGCAGGGCGAGTACGCCGTCGCCAGCGTGGAAGCGCTGCAAGCCTACCTGCGCAAGCCCATTCCCAAGAAAGGGGAGCAGGCCAAAATGGTCGAACGAGAAGCGGACGAGGTGCAGCGTATCCTCATTGACAACCTGCTGGATACATTCGTCACGCCCCTGGATCGCGAAGACCTCTTCGCCCTCTCCCGCGCTCTGGACAACTTTGTTGATTATGTCTACTCAACTGTGGAGGAAATGCAAATCTTCCAGATTGAGCCTTCCCCCGCCCTGGTGCAGATCGCCGGATTGCTCATGGACATGGCCCGTGAACTGCACCTGGCCACATTGCGCTTATCGGACAATCCGGGCGTGGCCTCCGAACATGCGCGGCGGGCCAAAAAGCTGGAAAATCAAGTGGAGGCCGCCTATCGCGTTATCCTCGCCGACTTGTTCCAGGAGCCTGACGCAGACGAAAATCTCATGCTTATCTTGAAAACGCGGGAAGTGCTGCGCCACCTCTCCAACGCCGCCGACCAGGGGGACCGCGCCGCGGACGTGATCATGGACATCCACATCAAGTGGAGCTGACGCGCAGGGGGAGCCATATGCCACCAAAAGAGGCAACTATTCACGACCACCTTCCCGGAAGCTGTTTTGATGCCAAATGAATTGAATGGTGAGGCATTTGGGGCTTGAAATCGAGCTTCCGGGAAGATATCTTGAACCATATACCCCTGAGGCTGAACAGTTACTCGGGAAGATTATTTTCACGGGAGGAATTCGTGACCCCTCGCGCCGAAACATTGCATGGCGGCGTCCTCGTCGCCGAAGTGCTGCGCCGGCAGGGCGTGCCTTCTCTCTTCACCCTCTGCGGCGGGCACATCTCCCCCATCCTCGTAGCCGCCAAAGCGCTGGGCATCCGCATCGTGGATACGCGCCACGAGGCAACCGCCGTGTTTGCGGCGGACGCGGCGGCGCGGCTGACGGGCGTACCGGGCGTGGCCGCGGTCACGGCCGGCCCCGGCCTGACGAACACCATCACCGCCGTGAAAAACGCGCAGTTGGCGCAGTCGCCCGTGGTGCTGCTGGGCGGCGCGGCTCCCACGCTGCTCAAGGGGCGCGGCGCGCTGCAAGATATTGACCAGATGGCCCTGATGCGCCCGCATGTGAAGTGGGCGAAAGCGGTGCGCGCCGTGCGCGAGATCGTGCCCGCGCTCACGCGCGCCTTCGCCATCGCCCAAAGCGGTGTCCCCGGCCCCGTGTTCGTGGAACTGCCCATCGACATCCTTTACCCGGAAGCAGTGGTGCGCGAGTGGACGGCGGCCAGCCTCAGCCGCGGGCGCTCCCTGGCCAGCCGCGTCACCAATGGGTATGTAAATTGGCACGTGAACAACGTGTTCGCCCGCGCCGGGGAGCAGCGCGCGGAGGAACCGACGCCCGTTTCCGCGCCGCGACCGCCTATGGGTCAGGTACGGGCAGCGGCGGAGATGCTGGCGGCGGCGCGGCGCCCCGTCCTCGTCGTGGGCAGCCAGGCGCTGCTGGGCGCGCCGGCGGACGCCGCCGCCTTGCGCGACGCGATCCTGCGCCTGGGCATTCCCACGTACCTTTCCGGGATGGGGCGCGGGCTGTTGGGCCGGCATCCGCTGCACATGCGGCATGGGCGTGGGCAGGCGCTGAAGGAAGCGGACCTGATCATCCTGGCGGGCGTGCCCAATGATTTCCGCCTCAAGTATGGGGCGTATGCGCCGCGTCGCACGCCCGTGATCGCCGCCAACCGCAGCCGCGCGGAGATGCGTCAAAATCGCCGACCAACGCTGGGCGTGGCGGCGGATGCCGGTCTCTTTTTGCGCGCGCTGGCGGCAGCGGCCCCGGTCTCCAGCGGCCAATGGGCGGCGTGGCAGGAGACATTAAGCCAGCGCAACGCGGCCCGTGACGCGGACATTGCGGCGCAGGCGTCCGCGCCGACGGATTATGTCAATCCTATTCAGGTGTGCCGCGCATTGGAGGCGGTCATTGACGAGGAGAGCGTGATTGTAGGAGACGGGGGGGATTTTGTCGCTACTGCTTCTTACATTGTGCGCCCGCGCGCGCCGCTGTCGTGGCTCGATCCGGGGGTGTTTGGCACGTTGGGGGTGGGGGGTGGCTTTGCGTTGGGGGCGAAGTTGTGCCGACCGCAAGCGGAGGTGTGGGTGTTGTATGGGGATGGGTCGGTGGCGTATAGCCTGGCGGAATTTGATACGTTTTGCCGGCACAATCTCCCCATCATCGCCATCATCGGAAACGACGCCGCCTGGTCCCAGATCGCCCGCGACCAGGTGGACCTCCTCGGCGATTCCGTGGGAACCGACCTCGTTCACACCGCCTACCACGAAGCCGCGCAAGGATACGGCGGCGCGGGCATCCTCATCGAACGGGAAGAAGACCTGCTCCCCTGCCTGCGTGAAGCGCAAGCCATCGCCCGCCAGGGCCGCCCCGTCCTCGTGAACATCCTCATTGGCCGCACCGACTTCCGCAAGGGGTCCATCTCCATGTAGCGCAAACCACCATCGGCCCGCGGGACGCGCAATGGACCCGGGCCGATGGCGGCATCAGAAAATAACAGGAGGCTCAAGTGTCTGAGAACGGGCCGAGCACGCGCTGGCGTTTGGCTTCCCGCCGCGTGTGCTGTTCGTGGATTTCGTGGATGTGGGCGACCTTTTCGGCAATGCCGGCATTTAACCACCTCACCCCATTCTCCACCGTCGCCAGACTGCCCGCGCCATATGCCCCCGTGGCCGTGTCATCCTCCCACGGCGGATTTGCCACCAGCGCCCCCCCTTCGACCCAATCCATGTAATAACTGTCCGTGGCAATGAAGTCTGTCTCGTCCACCACCTGATCCATGCGCGTCAGGTCGGGGCGCAAATGCAAGATCATGGCCGTTTCCAACTCGCCCGCGTGCCCCATGCCGCCGCGGGCGGAGCGGCGCGCAGCCTGCACCACCGGGGCGGCGATGTGCGCGGACGTGTGCAGCCAGGCGGTGGCGCAAAAGATGCGGCGGTGGCGTTCGCCCGCGTATTTGACGACGTTGACGAGGAAGGAGCAACTGCCGCCGTGCCCGCTCATGAGGTAGAAACGGTCGAAGCCGCGGGCGACGAGGGCGTCCACGATGGCCAGCCAAAAATCCTCGAATGCGCGGCCGCCGGTGTTGAGCGTGCCGGCAAAAGCGTACCGATGGGTACTCACGCCATAAGGAAACACGGGCAGGCAGGTGGCTAATGCCGGCACAACCGCCGTCGCCCCCTGCCCAATCGCCTCAATAATCAACGTGTCCGTGGACAGGGGGAGATGGAAGCCGTGCTGCTCCGTGTGCCCGATGGGGATGATGACCACTTTGTCCCGTTCGGAAAATGCCGGCAGCGGCAGAGCAGGCGCGGCTTGCGACACATGTGGCAGCGCCAGCCGACCGCCACCCAACCCCAGGTCCACCCCCGTGGGCGTCAGCGCGAACACGCGGGAAAAACCATCCTCGCGTAAACTATCCAGCAGATTCGCCACCAGCCGCCCCAACAGCGACTCCGCCACCGCCAACCCACTGCCGCGCCAGCCAAACGGCAGCGGCGGCAGCACGCCCACGCGCGCGGGCTGCCCCAACGCGCTCGCCGCCCGCGCCAGGTCATACCCCTCGCCCAGCGGCAGCAGCAGCGGCGTATCGCGCGGCAGCGCCGCCACCTCCGGCCACGTCATCGTCTCGTAGGAAAAGAATTCGGTGTTCATGCCCATCCATTGTACGAGAGGCGTGAATGGTGACAAGCGGTGCGGGGCAAAAAGCAAGGCACGATTCCACCTCCCTTGCACGCCGCCACCTGGCGTCGGCGTCCCCCTGGTCATGCATCCGCCATCTGGTAACATAGAGTCCTGGCTGGCTGTCGGAGAACTCTTTCTGCTTCTCTTTGGGGACACGGATTAACGCGGAAAACGCGGATTCAGGCTCTCTTGGTCGTAAAAATCTGCGAAATCTGCGTGCAATCCGCGAAATCTGCGTTCTACTTTCTATTTCCGACAGGCAGCTAGCAACTAAAAACGAACATCTGACAACGGAGAGAAAAATATGGAGGCTTTTGAGTTTATTCCTGATTTGATGACGCTGGTGGGGGATGCGCCAACGGAAAGCATTGTCAGCCGCGCATTTTTCCGTGGCGAGAAGGCCAACGCCATTTTATTCGGCTTCGCCGCCGGGCAGGAGTTGTCGGAACATACGGCCTCGCACCCGGCAATTTTGCACTTTCTCAGCGGCGAGGCGCGGTTGACGCTGGGTGAGGAGGTGAAGATGGCGAAGGCGGGGACGTGGGTGCATATGCCGGCACATCTCCCCCACGCCATCCTCGCCCAAACCCCCGTCACCATGCTCCTCCTCCTGCTAAAATCATGAAGCCGGCCCTCCGCCTCCCCCTTCTCCTCCTCGCCATCCTTGCCCTGCTCGTGGCCATGTGGGCCGGCCTGCTGCGCATCGGCTGGACGTTACCCACCTGGCAGCCTCGCCTGGCCCAAAGCCACGGCCCCCTCATGATTGGTGGCTTCCTGGGCACGCTGATCGCTCTGGAGCGCGTCGTCAGCCTCAACCGGCGCGCCGCCTACATCATCCCCGGAGTCGCCGCCGCCGGCGCACTGGCCTTGATGGTCGGCATCATCGGGTGGGGCAGTTGGCTCATCACGCTCGGCAGCCTGGGATTGGCCGCCCTGTTCCTCGTCATGCTGCGGCAGCATCCCGCGCTGCATACGGGCGTTATGGCGGGGGCGGCCTGGCTCTGGTTCGTGGGCAACGTCATTTGGCTGCTGGGGCGTCCGATCCATCAGGCCGTTTTGTGGTGGGCGAGTTTTCTCATTCTCACCATCGCCGGAGAGCGGCTGGAATTGAGCCGCATTCTGCGTCCGCCACGCCGCGCCCGGCAGTTGTTCCTGGGGGCGTTGTTGCTGGTCCTTATCGGACTGGTGCTTTCCGTGGGGGTGTATGATGCCGGCATTCGCCTCACCAGCATAGGATTCCTGGCCCTGGCCGCCTGGCTCCTGCGCTACGACCTCGCCCGGCGCACCGTGCGCCAACACGGCCTCCCCCGCTTTATCGCCATCTGCCTCCTATCCGGCTACGCCTGGCTGGGCGTCGGCAGCCTGCTCGCCCTCATCTTCGGCGGCATGCCCGCCGGCGTCTACTACGACGCCATTCTGCACGCCTGGTTTCTCGGCTTCGTCTTCGCCATGATCTTCGGCCACGCCCCCATCATCTTCCCCGCCATCCTCGAACGCCCCATCACCTATCACGTCCGCTTCTACCTGCCTCTGGTGCTGCTCCACCTCTCCCTCCTACTGCGCCTCATTGGCGACCTGACCCTCTCCCCCTTCGCCCGTCGTTGGGGCGGCCTGCTGAACGTCGCCGTCCTCCTCCTCTTCCTGCTCAACACGGCCATCAGCCTGCGCCAACCAACCCCCGCCCGTGCGTAACCGTCCCCCCAGGATTGGTTCATTCTTAGAGAATGAACCAATCTTGGGGAGAACTTGATTCTGGATGGTTCCTAAACAGGAAACTGCGACGCCCCGCCATCAAACATGAGGTTGTGGCCGTGAATAAACGAGGCCGCGGGAGAAGCCAGCCAGGCAATCGCCCGCCCAAACTCCGCCACATCCCCCATCCGCCGCAGGGGAATGGTGGCCGCGATTTTCTCCGCCTCTTCCTCAATGTCCGCGCCCGTGCCGGCAATCCGGCTCTGCAACAACTGCGCCACCCGTTCCGTCCAGGTAAAAGTCGGATTGATCGAATTCACGCGAATCCCACGCGGTCCCAACTCGTTCGCCATCGACTTCAACATGCCGATCACGGCCAGCCGCAGCGCGTTGGACAAAATCAGGTTGTCCACGGGCTGCTTGATGGATACCGACTCAATCGCTACGATGCTGCCACTCCCCTGCGCCAGCATAATGGGCACAACTGCATAGCAGAGGCGCACGGCGCTCATCAACGTTAACTGGGCCGCGGCTTCCCAATCTGCCGGCATCAAATCCAGAAATCGCCCCGGACGCGGACCACCCGCATTGGTAATTAGAATATCAATGCGCCCGAACTCGTCCAACGCAACCTGCGCCAGCCGCGCCACGTCCGCCGCCACCGTCACATCGGCGCGAGCCGCCACCACCCGCGCCCCCGTTTCCGCGCGAATCTCCGCCGCCGCCGTTTCAATCAGTTCGCTCCGGGCGCACATCACCACCCGCGCCCCTTCAGCGGCCAGCGCCCGCGCCGCCGCCTTGCCCAACCCCTTCGAAGCCGCCGTCACCAGCGCCACCTTGTCTTCTAATTGCAAATCCATCGCCTCATTCCTCCACTGATTCACATCATTGATTGGTCTTGCGTAACGGCTAAGCCAGATTGGACCAATTTCCAGAGCGCGTTAGTAGTTATGGTCTTGCAAGTATAGCACGGCTACAATAGGCGCGTGCTTTTTTACACCCCGTATCACCCAATTTACATAACTCCTTTGGAGACAGCCCATGCCGGACCCAACCCCCGCCTATCTATCCCTCATGGCAAACCGCCAACCCATCACCGCTTCCGGCGCGACCCGCACGCGCTATCAGGCCGTGCCCCACTACACCGAAGGACTGTACGACCTGGGGCGCGACAGCTACGCCTGGCTCGTGCCCAACGGCTCCTGGGGTGAATCCAACGCCGGGCTGATCGTCGGCGACGGAGCCTCGCTGCTGGTAGACACGCTCTGGGACCTGCCCTACACGCGCGCCATGCTCGCCGCCCTGGAGCCGCTGCTGCGGAATGCCCCCCTGCACACCGTGGTGAACACGCACGCCGATGGCGACCATTTCTGGGGCAACCTGCTCGTCAGCCAGGCGGACATAATCACCTCGGAAGCCAGTTACCGCGAGATGCTGGTGACGCAGCCGCGCACGATGCTGCTGTTGGGCAACGTGGGGCGGGCGCTGAGCCTGCTGCATCTGTTCGGCGCGGCCAAAGTCGGACACTGGTTCCAACAGATGGTGCGCCCCTATGATTTCGCCGGGGTGGTGCATTTCCCCGCCAAACGCACTTTCAGCGGCGAACTGGCGCTGGACGTAGGCGGGCGCGGCGTCCACCTCATCGAAGTCGGTCCCGCCCATACGCAGGGCGACTTGATGGTTCACGTCCCCGACGCCCGCCTCCTCTACGCCGCCGATATTCTCTTCATCGGCTCCACGCCCGTGATGTGGGCCGGCCCGGTGGAGAACTGGCTTGCGGCTCTGGACCACATCCTGGCGTTGGACGTGGACCTGATTGTGCCCGGACATGGCCCGCTCACGGACAAAGAAGGCGTGCGCCTGGTGAAGGGGTATTGGGAATACGTACAAAAAGAGGTGACGGAACGGTATCAGGCGGGGCTTTCTCCGCGGGCCGCCGCGCGCGACATCCTGCTCGCGCCCGACTACGCCCGCCAGCCCTTCGCCGACTGGGACTCCCCCGAACGCCTCCTCACCAGCACGCATACCCTCTACCGCCACCTGCAAGGGCGCACCGACCACCCCAAACCACCGGAACTGCTGAACATCATGCGCCGGCAAGCCCTCCTGGCCCACGAACGCCCCCATGCCGCCCCCACCATCATGCGCCGGCGCGGCCAGGCCTGAGCGTACCGCCATCACCCCCTCGTAGGACAAAACGCCGTTTTGTCCCCTCAATTCGGCGAATTGCGCGACAAGAACGCCCTTCACATCATAATGCAGTATAATCGCCGCCGGGCAACCCCATCGTCACATCTGGTTCATAAATAATCTGGACTCTGGCGTTTTTGGGAGTGGAGGCTTCAGCCGGCCCACATATGGGGTTTGACCCGGCTGAAGCCTCGACTCCGATCACCATATGACCCGGCTAAAGCCTCGACTCCGATCCGATCACCATATGACCCGGCTAAAGCCTCGACTCCGATCACCATATGTGGATTTCGCCAGACTCGAGAATAATCTACCCGGCAGCATACTTCTGGAGAAGCACCCGTGCAATATGAGGATTTTGACGTCAGTATCGAAGCCATCGCTGGCCGCACCTACCGCGTGGCGGTGCTGCACTCCCCCGCCGGCGAAGCGCAGGAGACGGTTGATTTCCCCTTTGATGCCGTCGCCCTGAAACTGCGCCTGGCGCAGCTAGAAAACGCCCTGCTCAAATCCAGCGGCGGTCGCCGCCGCGCCCTCACGAAAAGCGAGCAGGACGTGATGGCGTTTGGCAAAGCCCTCTTTGACTTCCTCATGGTGGGCGAAATTGGCCGCCGCTACGCCGTCAGCCATGACCGCTGCCGGCAGTCAGGCAAAGGACTGCGGCTGAAACTACGCATCCAGGACCCGGCGCTGGCGGCGCTCCCCTGGGAATTCCTCTACGACCAGCGGTATGACGCGTACCTGGCCCTCTCTCAACGCACGCCCCTGCTGCGCTACCTGGAACTGCCGCGCCCGCTGCGCCCCCTAACCGTGACGCCGCCGCTGCGCATCCTGGGCATGGTCGCCAACCCCGCCGATCAGGCGCAATTAGACGTAGCCGTGGAAAAGGAGCGCGTCGAACAGGCGCTGGCTGACCTGCGCACCGATGGGCTGGTGGAACTCACCTGGTTGGACGGGCAGGGCTGGCGCGACTTGCACCGGGCGCTGCGCCGCCAACAATGGCACATTTTCCACTTCATCGGGCACGGCGGCTTTGACCGGCTGCAAAACGAGGGGTATCTCCTCTTTGCTGATACGCAAGGTAATTCGCGGCGCATGACGGCTGCCAGCCTGGGGCGACTGTTGGGCGACCACGACCCGCTGCGCGTGGTCCTGCTCAACGCCTGCGAGGGGGGGCAAAGCGGCGACGACGTCTTTTCCAGCACCGCCGCTACCCTGGTGCGCAGCGGCATCCCCTGCGTCCTGGCCATGCAGTACGCGATTACGGACGCCGCCGCGATTGAATTCGCGCGCACGTTTTACGAGGCGCTGGCCGACGGGCTGCCCACGGAAACCGCCGTCAGCGATGCGCGCAAGAGCATCACCTTCAGCCGCCAGAACTCGCTGGAATGGGGCACGCCCGTCATCTTCACGCACGCTCCCGACGGCGTCTTGTTTGACCTGGCGGATGCGCCCGCTTTGCCGCAAAAGGAGCGCAAAAAACAACCGCCGCCCTGGCGCTTAAACGCGCGCGGCTTGCCCCTGATTGAATCCTGGGAGCAGTTGCGGGGCGTGGAAAAGCTGCCGCCGCGCATTGTCTGGGTCAAAGACGAGAAGGAAATGGCGCTCATTCCCGCCGGCCCCTTTATCATGGGGACAACGGAAGAGGAAGCGCGGGCGCTGTCAGAAGAGTTTGGTTGGGACATTCGTTGGACGATGGCCGAAACGCCGCGGCGCACCGTCACGTTGCCCGCTTATTACATGGACTTGACCCCGGTGACGCATCACGACTACATACGTTTCCTGGCTGAAAACCCCGATTACCCGGTTCCCCTGGTCGCGGAAGATTGGGGACAGCCGTATAATTGGGATGAAAAACAGCGGCGTCCCCCAGATGGTTTGCGGCGGCATCCCGTCGTATTGGTCAGTTGGGAAGACGCCCAGGCCTACGCCCGTTGGGCGGGCAAAGCCCTGCCCACGGAGGAACAATGGGAAAAAGGCGCGCGCGGCGGCGACGGGCGGCGCTATCCCTGGGGAAATGAATGGGACAGCGCCCGCGTCAACAGCGCGGAACGATTAGCCGGGCGTGAAATCAAGAATGCCAGTGAATGGAACAAATGGTGGGATAAGAACAGCGGCGACCTGTTGAAAAAGGTGAATACAACGCCCGCGGGTAGCTACTACGCGGGCGCCAGCCAATATGGTCTGCTGGATATGAGCGGCAACGTCTGGGAGTGGTGCGACGCCTGGTATGCCGCTTATCCCGCATCGTCGGCGCAGCATGATGATTTTGGCTGGAAATATCGTGTGGTGCGGGGCGGCTCGTGGCTCAACCTCCGCGACCACGTGCGCTGCGCCTCCCGCCGCGGGGACACTCCCCACGGTAGGTACGCCTTTGTGGGGTTCCGCTGCGCGAGCACTCCTTTCTGAACTACTGGTTACTGGCATGCTGTTTTCTGGTTTTTTTCCGCGGGGGTGTGGGGGTGTCCCCCACCCTTCTCCGCGTAGCGGATCGCTAAAAATTTGGCAAAAGTGATGAAGACCTACCGCCATCTCTATGCGCAAATCGCCTCTTTCCCGAATCTTTTAGACGCCTTTTACAAAGCGCGTAAAGGTAAACGGGATAAATCTGGCGTCGCCGCTTTTGAATATAACCTGGAGCGAGAACTACTGCGCCTGGAACGCGAACTGCAAAGTGAAACCTGGCGACCTGGCGGCTACACCAGTTTTTACATCAACGAACCGAAGCGGCGCAAAATCAGCGCCGCCCCTTTCTCCGACCGCGTCGTCCACCACGCGCTCATGAACGTCACCGG
Source organism: Ardenticatenales bacterium (assembly GCA_020634515.1). Taxonomy (NCBI): domain Bacteria; kingdom Bacillati; phylum Chloroflexota; class Ardenticatenia; order Ardenticatenales; species Ardenticatenales bacterium. The sequence continues at coordinate 432,227 of JACKBL010000003.1, forward strand.
CCCATTTACGAACGCCAGTTCATTCACGACAGCTACGCCAACCAGGTGGGCAAAGGGACGCATCGCGCCCTGGACCGCTGCACGCACTTCTTGCGCGGCCATCGTTACGTCCTCAAGGGGGACATTGCCCAGTTCTTCCCCAGCATAGACCATGCCGTGCTGCGCCACATCCTCGCCCGACCCTTGCGCGACAAGCAGACGCTGCGCCTCATTGACCTCATTCTGGACAGCGGCGCCGGCGTCCTGTCCAGCGAATATACCCCACACTGGTTCTCCGAAGACTTCACTGCTGGCGGCCAGGGCAATTTGTTAGCCGTGATGCGCCCCCGCGGTTTACCCATAGGCAATCTCACCTCTCAGTTTTGGGCCAACGTCCTGCTCAACGAACTGGACCAATACGTGAAGCGCGACCTGAAATGCAAAGCGTACATTCGTTACGTGGACGACTTTCTCCTCTTTCATGACGACAAGGCGCAGCTTCACGAATGGAAGGCAGCCATTGCCGCTTTCCTGGACGCAAGGCGGCTGCAGCTTCATCCGCGCAAAAGCGTCGTCTTCCCCACCCACCTGGGCATTGACTTTCTTGGCTTTCGCCACTTTGCCACGCATCGGCGGCTGCGCCAGGGCAACGCCCGTCGCTTCCAGCGCAAACTGCGGCGGCAGGCAGCCGCTTACGCCGCCGGAGAACTCCCCCTGGAGAAAGTGAACCAGTCCGTCCAAAGCTGGGTAGCCCATGCGGCGCACGGCAATACCTGGCATTTGCGTGAAGCGGTATTGAGCAGCGTGCTTTTGTTAGCGCCGCCGCCATTTGTTTTGGAAACGCCCCATGACGTCCCCGAAGCGGCCTGAGTCCCCCATTTTCGTGCGCACCTACGACTGGCTGCGCTGGCTGCTGCCGTTGACGCTGGATTTCCCCAAATCCCAACGGTTCCTCCTGGCGCAGCGGCTGCAGCAAAAGTCGCTGGATTTCTACGACCACCTGGTTGCCGCCGGGCGGCGCGTGGATGTAGACGAGAATCTGAAGCAGGCAGACGTCTTGCTAGAGCAAATTCGACTCAATGTACGACTGTGCCGCGACATGAAGCTCATGGGACCGCGCCAATATGAACATGCGGCGCGGCTGCTGGACGAAATCGGACGGCTGCTCGGCGGCTGGCTGGCTAAGCAGAAAAGGGAAAAAGGCAGCAATGTCAGCTAATGTGGCAGATAGGGCGCTGTGTACGCCCTCTGTTGGGACGGCGCGCAGAGGTGCGGGGCGGCTCGTGGAACAACAACCGCGACCACGTGCGCTGCGCCAACCGCAACAGGAACACTCCCCACAATAGGAACAACAATGTGGGGTTCCGCTGCGCGAACACTCGTTGGAGACCGATCAAGATGCCGCAGTCGTCTTAAAGCGACGGCGGCTGGTGTCGGGGCGGCAACGCCCGACGGTGATGGGCGGCAGATGCTGCTCAACCACTGTGTCAGAAAGGAGTGCACGCGCCGTTCCAGGTTGACGCTTTTACAGGCAACCAGATAATCCCGGCGGCAGCGCCTTCTGGTAGGTGTACCCCACCGAACGTCGGCGCGGCGGCCACCCGAAGGCAGGGCACAGCCTGCCTTCCGTCTATAATCAATCACCTGTTACCCCATCATACGACCATGAGCGGACATTATCTTGACTTTGAACTGCAAATTGAACCGGCCAACACGGAAGGGCAGTATGAGGTTTCCGTCGTTGCTTCTCCGGCGGGCGAAACGCAGCGGCCTGAGGTTATTCCCTTCCCGTTCGACGCCCGCGATATGGAGCGGCTACAGTTACGCCTGGAAAACGCGCTGCTGCGGTCGCGCACGCGCAGCCGTCGCGCCCTCTCTCCCGAGGAAGAGGCAGTGCGCCGCTTTGGTCAGAGACTCTTTGAGACCGTCTTCCAGGGAGACGTGCGCAGCCTGTTTTACGAAAGTCGCCTCCTGGCCGGCGGCGCCGCGCAGGGCGTGCGCATCAAGCTGCGGCTGCAGCCGCCCGAATGGGCGCGCCTGCCGTGGGAGTTTCTGCTGGAGCCGCGTCGTGATGAATTCATTTGCCTCTCGCGGGACACGCCCATTGTGCGCTACCTGGAACTGGCGCAACCGGTCACCCCATTGCAGGTCACGCCGCCGTTGCGCATCCTGGGCATGGTGTGCAGTCCATATGATTTGCCGCAGCTAGACGTTGACCTGGAAAAACAGCGCGTGGAACAGGCGCTGGCGGCACAGCGCGGCGCGGCTATTGACATAACCTGGCTGACGGGACAAACCGTCACCGATTTGCAACGGGCGCTGCGCCGCACGCGCCGCGAGCCGTACCACATCTTCCATTTTATTGGGCATGGCAGCTTTGACGCCGCGCGAGACGAAGGCGTACTCTGGCTAGCGGATCAGCAAGGTCGGGCGCAGGCGCTCACGGCCAACAAACTGGCGCTGTTGCTGGGCGATCACCATTCGCTGCGACTGGTCGTGCTCAATGCCTGCGAGGGAGCGCGCGGCGGCGACCTGGACGTTTTCTCCAGCACGGCGGCCACGCTGGTGCGGCGCGGCGTTCCCGCGGTGCTGGCGATGCAGTACGAGATTAGCGACGCGGCCGCTCTGCTGCTGGCGGAGTGGTTTTATGAGAGCCTGGCCGATGACCTGCCCGTAGACACCGCCGTCACGGAAGCGCGTAAGGCAATTGCCCTGGCGAACGACCGTTCGTTAGAGTGGGGCACGCCTGTGTTGTTCATGCGCGCCAGAGATGGGCGCATTTTCGACCTTCAGGCGGGCGCAACCCCGCCCGCCACGCCGCCTGACGAACGTAGCGGCGGCATTCCTCCCCACCTTTACAGCCAGTTACGCGGCGCGCTGTCCGACTGCGGTCCTTTTGCCACGGACCGCGCGTTGCGAGCCGTTTTCGTGGACAGGCGGCTGGCGCCGTGGCGCAGTGGGCTGCCGCAGGCGGCTAGCCAGGCGGAGCGGGTGGCGTACACCATCGAATATTTGTATCAACGCGACAACGACGCGGGAGAGAATGCGCTGGTGCTGTTTCTGCACGTCCTGAGCGAGCGCGCGCCTGCGGGGGATGCCTGCCAACAGCGGCTGGCGCAACTGGCGCAGGCGTGGCAGCAGGAAATAGGGAGCCGCGACGAGGCGGTGACGAGAAGCGCAATTCCCGCGCCAATCCCGGTAGCGAAAGCGCCCGTCCTGGCCGCGCCGCCCGCCAACGTCGCCATCCCACACATCGTCACAGGCGCGGCGCCGCTGGAAATGGCCTGGTGCTGGGTGCCAGGCGGAAAGTTTACGATGGGGAGCGAGGATTTTGGCGACGAGAAACCGATCCACGAGGTGCATGTGGGCGGCTTCTGGCTGGCGCGGTATCCGGTGACGAACGCGCAGTTTCGCCTGTTCATGGAGGCGGGCGGCTATGAAGAAAAGCGTTGGTGGACGGCGGCAGGGTGGCAGCAGCGACAGGCGGCTAAGTGGACGCAGCCGCGCTATTGGACGGACAAAAAGTGGAATGGAGCGCAGCAGCCCGTGGTCGGCGTCAGCTGGTATGAGGCCGCCGCGTTTTGCGCCTGGGCGGCGGCAGCGACGGGCGGGGGCATCCATTTGCCCACGGAAGCGGAATGGGAGAAGGGCGCGCGAGGTACGGACAGTCGCGCTTTTCCCTGGGGCGCAGCGGAACCGAATGATAAGCTGTGCAACTTCCATGGCAGTAAGGTGGGCCAGACCACGCCGGTGGGCCGGTATAGTCCACAAGGAGACAGTCCCTATGGCGGCGCGGATATGGCGGGCAATGTCTGGGAGTGGTGTCGCAGCCAATATGCTGCTTACCCTTATGAAAAGGATGATGACCGCAATGACGAGGGTGGAACAAATGTTCGCGTGATGCGGGGCGGCTCGTGGTACGACGACCGCGACCTCGTGCGCTGCGCCCTCCGCAACAGGCTCACTCCCCACATTAGGAACATCAATGTGGGGTTCCGCTGCGCGAGCACGCCTTTCTGAACTACTGGTTACTGGAATGCTGTTTTCTGGTTTTTTTCCGCGGGGGTGTGGGGGTGTCCCCCACCCTTCCCCGCGCAGCGGGTCGCCCAAAATTTCGCCGCCAGCACGGGCGCAATAGATGAAGACCCACTATCTTTACCTACGAATAAGCTCTTTGCTTGTGCTACAATTAGGCAGGAAGGTAACATTAATCGGCAATGTCATCGTCGCTTGTATACGAGTTCCCCATGAGCTGGGCGCACCACGAGAGATGTAAGTGTGAGGTGAGTTGGAAACTCGCCCTACAAGGTTATTTTCGAAGAAGTCACTACTTCATAATTCACAGTTCACCATTCACCATTCATTATTTTCGCAGGAGATTAAACATGACTCCAACGATCGCCACACAAACCAAAGAACTGGAAAGCATCCTCGCCGATTTGCCATTTGAAAAAGCGCAGGCATTGATGGATTTTGCACACTACTTACGCCAGCGGTACACGCCTCAACCTCCACGTGGTTCAGCATCGGCCATCCTGGAAAAACTGGCAGAAATCGGGCCGCTTCAATTCGAGGAAGGGGAGCTGGAAATGCTCCTGGCAGATATCGAAGCCATGCGCCAAATGGACTTGCTAGAACATGGCTAAGTACTTGCTCGACACCAACCATGCCAGCCGGCTGATGGGGGCTGATCGGCACTTTACTTTCATTGATGCACTGCAAACCGAGAATTGGCTAGCCGGGTAATTTTCCTCTTGGGAGGGCAACCATGAAATTAGCCACCTTTGTAAAGTCAGGCGACTCCCCGCAGATTGGGGTTTTGCTGGATGGGGAACAAACGATTGCGGCGTTAGCGGCGGGGATGCGGGCCCGCAGCGGCAAATCCTCTCCCCATTTTGCGGATATGCTGGCCTTTTTGCGCGGCGGCGTGGCAGCGCGGGAACTGGCGCAGGAAGTGGCGGCCTACGTGGCCGACCAGCGCCCGCCGGAGGCCGTGGTGCCCCTGGCGGACGTGACGCTGCTCTCCCCCGTGCCGCGCCCGGAGTCGCTGCGGGATTGCATGTCGTTTGAGCAGCACATCATCAACAGCATCCGCGTGGCGGGGCTGAAGAAACTGGCTCCGGTGGATGAGTGGATTGAGCGCCGCTTTGGTCGGCGACGTTCGCTGGCGTATCGCCTGAACAAGGCGTGGTATGAGCGCCCCATTTACTACAAGGGCAACCGCTTCTCTGTGATTGGCCCGGACGCGGATGTGACGATGCCGCCGTATACGCGGCGGTTTGACTATGAGTTGGAGTGGGGCGTGTACATTGGCCGGACGGGGCGGGATATTCCCACAAGCCGGGCGCACGACTACATTGGCGGCTACACTATTTACAACGATTTCTCGGCCCGCGACATGCAGATGAAGGAACAGGGAGGCCGCCTGGGACCGGCGAAAGGGAAGGATTTTGACGGGGGTAACGCCATTGGCCCGTATCTGGTGACGCCGGAGGAGGTGCCCGATCCCTACAGCCTGACCATGACGGCGACCATTAATGGGGAGGAATGGTCACGCGGCAGCACGGCGGATATGCACTGGACTTTCGCGGACATCATCGCCTACATTTCGCAGGCGGAAACACTTTATCCGGGCGAGTTTTTGGGATCGGGCACCTGTTCTGGGGCGGAGGGACGCGGCTGCGGCATGGAGATGGGGCGCTATTTGCAGGCGGGCGACGTGGTGGCCCTCTCGGTGACGGGCCTGGGCACGCTGCGCAACCGGGTCATTCGCGCCGGCTAACGCTTATTAAGTGACCGTCTAAAAACAACTTCCCATTTTAGAAGTTCAACTTCTCTGAAGAAGTTGAACTTCTTGCAGGAGCCTAATCAGGCCACCAATGACGCGCCATTGGCGATTCCCACAACCAGCAAAATAACCAGCAGCACATTTTGGGTACGGATACCTTGATCATTTTGTCCTCTCTTTTGGGGGGAATTGTCCGCATCTGTCCATCCAATGCATGGCAGCATTACACATCCGTTTTAGCAGTTCAACTTCTCCGAGGAAGATGAACGCCTTGACAAACCAGGAGCACAACATGCCCAAGTTGAAATTTCCCCAACCATTCATTCATTATCACCCACCGGTGCAAGACGTAAACCAGGTGTTCACGGCGCAACTTACGCCAGGACAACGGGCGGCGGATTGGGTTGCTAATTTTGTCGGTTCCTGGCCTTTTCTGATTGGGCAATCTCTTTTGCTGCTGCTGTGGATCATGCTGAATGTGGTCGGTTTTTTGCGGCATTGGGACCCGTACCCGTTCATCCTCATGAACTTGATTCTGTCTACGCAAGCCGCCTTCACCGCGCCCGTGATCATGATGAGCCAGAACCGACAGGCGGCGCGCGACCGGTTGGAGGCGCACAACGATTTCCTCATCAATCAGAAGGCGGAGGAGGAAATCCGGGCCATGTTGGATAACCTGGCGGCGCAAAATGAGGCCATCGCCCGCCTGCATGAGATGCTGGTGGAATTGCAAGCGCAGCAGGGGCAACAGCCATGACGACGACGTTGGACATGGCACGGCTGGCGGCGCATCGGGCGGAGACGTTTCGCTTGCGCCAGCCTGTGCGGACACAGGCGGAAGCGGTTGATTTTGTGGCGGAACGGGGGTTCGTTTACTTCTGGCCGATCAAGGGCGTCCTGTTTCCCAGCCTGTGGGCGGCGGTGGCAGGGGAGCGGCCCGTGGCGGACGAACACGATGATCCGGGGCACGTAACCTGGGGCTGGAAAGACGGGATGTTGGGAGCGCGGGCGTGGTACTACGCGAAGATTCTGCGGGGGAAGGGGACGTTTATTTCGCTGGAGATGACGCCCTATTTTTACGCCTTGAGCGAGAACTTTGGCGCGCCGGAGAGCGATTATCTGGCGCAGTATCAGCAGGGACTGATGACGCGGGAAGCGAGGCTGGTGTACGAAACGCTACTGGCGGGGGGACCGATGGATACGGTGCGGCTGCGGCGGGAGGCGCATTTGAGCAGCAAGGGGAGCAAGAGCGCGTTTGACCGGGCGCTGGTGACGCTGCAACAGGATTTCAGGATTTTGCCGGTGGGGGTGGCGGAGGCGGGTGCGTGGCGCTACAGCCACGTTTATGCGTGCGTGCATCAGTGGTATGCGGATTTGCCCGCGCTGGCCCGTCCCATCAGCCGTAAGGAAGCACGCGAGAAAATCCTGTCCGCCTACTTCGCTGCCATGGGTGCGGCCACGGCGGAAGAGGCGCGGAAATTATTCCAGTGGAAGGCGGGGGATGTGGGGAAGACGTTGGCGGCGCTGGTGGCGAAAGGGGTGCTGGTGGCAGAGGTTAAGGGCGGCTATGCGCTGGGTAGCCTGGTGGTGGGGGCGTGATGGGTTCATTCCGGGAGAATGAATCCATCTGAAAAGTTGGGGAGGAGAGGGAGGATGCCGGCAAGTGACTCACAAACATAATGGACAGGAGGAAGGCTGGCGACGGGCGTGAGGGGGTTGGGGATGGCGGCGACGGTCATGCCGGCATTTAACGCCGCCACACACCCCGGTCCAGAATCCTCCACCGCCAGACAATCCGCCGCCGCCACGCCCAACCGCGTGATAGCGGTGAGGTAGACATCCGGCGCGGGTTTGCCATGCGCCACCTCATCTCCCCCCACGATGGCCCACGGACGCAAGCGCAGCCGGGACAGCACCTGCCGCGCATAGTGACTCGGGCTGGATGTGGCCACGGCCCAGGGTAATTCGCGCGCGGAAATGCCGGCAATCAACGCATCCAAACCGGGCATAGGCGGCAAACCTTGCTGCCAGATGTGCGACCAGACCGCGTTTTTGCCGGCAATAATCTCCCCCACCGACAGCGCCAGACCAAAATGACTTTGCAACAGGCGGGCGCTTTCGTCAGCGCGCCGCCCCACCATGCGCGCGTAAACGGCTTCATCCAGAACCAGGCCATGTTGTTGCAAGAAGATGCCCCAGGCATGACGGGAAAGGGGTTCTGAATCCACCATTGTCCCGTCCAGGTCGAGAACAAGGGCGCGGATCGGCGCATGGGGGCGGCGCAATCGGGGCATGGTTTAAGGCGCAATCAGGTGTTCGACGACGGCCCGGCCATGCGCGACGAAGTCGGGCTGGCGAGTCCAGGTGCGGTCCAGCACTTGTTTGAATTTGACGGCGAGGGTGAGGCGGTGAATGCCGGCATCATGCGCCGCCACAAAATCCATGGGCACGAAGTAGTTATCCCCGTAATCCAGATTTTCCACCTCCAGATAGCTGCCATAGAGCAGCAGATCAGGATTCACTTCCGTGGGATCGCGGTGATAAACCACGCGCGCCACGCCCAACTGTACGCCATCTTGGGTAACAACAGCATCATCTTTGTTGAGGATCATTGTTTCAACTCCGGAGCAATTAATTGTGAGTTCACTGAAAAAACCGGGTTTTTCGATTGTCCGGCCAAAATTACCAGAGTGGTTCATGTGTAAAAACCCGGTTTTTGGCCTTTTTTCAGTAGAGTCACAAGTTAACCGTTTTCCATTTCCGCGCCGGTTTGTAACTACTAACGCTCTCTGGAGATTGGACCAATTTCACGCGCTCAATGACTCTTTTCGCCAGAGAAAATTGGTCCAATCTGGCTTATCAGTTACGCCGGTTTAGTCGCTAAAAAACCGCAGATGCACCTGCCCCACATGCACCTCGTCCCGATCTTGTAGCGGCTGCGGCATCAGGCCCACGCGCACGTAGTTCAAATACGTGCCCGTGGCGCTGCCTTCGTCGTAGAGCCAGAAACGCCCCTCGCTCTGCTTGATGCGCGCGTGCAGGCGGGAAACACTGCGGTGCGCGAATACCACGTCCACCAGTTCCGGGTCGCGCCCCATGGTCACGTTGCCACCGGCGAGGGAGATGTCGCCTTCTTGTGGTTCGCCATTCGCCTGGATCACCAGGCGCGGGCCGGCGGTAGGGGCGAGAACGGGCGCGTCGGCTTCCTCTTCCACAAGGGCGGGCGTGGTCGCCGGTTCGAGCAGGGCATCCAGCCGGTCGGCCACGGAACTGTTCTGCACCGGCTGGCGCTGGCGGCGGCGGCGCAGCCGTAGCAAGAGGACCAGCACGCCCACTGCCGCCACTCCCAGCCCCACCGTCAGCAGTGCCGGCATACCCCCCATGCCGGCATATAGACGTCCCAACAAACTGGCAACCAGGCGCGCGGCGGAGGCAGTCGGCGGCGGCGGGGGCGTGGCCGTAGGCGTGGGAGCGACGGTAGGCTGTGGCCGACTGACAGCAATAGTGAAGGGAACCGGTTCCGTCTGCGCGGTGTAGCCAAAGACATCGGCGACTTGCAGGGTGACGGCGTAAACGCCGGCGTCCAGTCCGCCAATGTCCCAGACCAGTTGCAAAATCCCGTCGGCATCTACTTCTGGCGTATTCAGGGGCAGCGATTCGACGCCATCAACGAGCAGCGTCACCTGGGAGAGGGCGCGCGCGTATCCATCCGGCCAGCGCACGCGGGCTTGCAGGGTCATGTCGGCGGGCTGGAGTTGAAAGAGGGGGGTATCCGCCGCTTGCCCCACGCGCTGGAGAGGTTGGGCGTTGCTGCTGATCAGTTGCAGTTGCGGCGGCTCAATAGTGAGGGAGAAGGCGCGGTTGGCCTGGGCGTCGCCGAGGCTGACGGTGACGGTGTAGCTGCCGCCGCGGCGCAGGTTGGAGGGGTAGCTGATTTGGGTCTGGGTGGCATGGGCTTGTATGGTGGTGTAGATGGGGTCGGCGTCGGTGGATGCCGGCATATGCACCCAAAAAGCGCGCCCCGGTTCCGTCAACTGCTCCACATTGGCAATCTCATTCGCATCGGCTCGCGCGCCGAGAATGCCGGCAAACACAGGCAGTGACAACCCTTGCGCCGCCGCATTAAACGCGGCAACATCCAGTTGACCGGCCATTTCGCCCCCATTCGTGAACAGCAACACCGCCTGGAACCGCCCCTCCGCCGCGCCCGCCGTCGCCTGACCCAGCGCCAGGTCCATCATCGCCGCCAGCGGGGTCGTCAGGGGGAGTTCCGTTGGCTCATACGCATCAATAGCTTCCGCCACTTGGGCCGCCGCGCTCGCCCGCTCCAGGAGCAGCGCCCCCTCTTGCCCATCCGGGATGATGATGCTCACCCGATCCCGCCCGGCGGGGTTCATGTATTCCGCCGCGTAGCGCAAAATGGCGTCGCGCACGATTTCGCGCCGACTCAGGGCATTACCGCCATCCGTCTGCAACAGGCTGTCGTCGGCATCAATGACGAAAATCATCTCCACGCCCACGGGCACGCGCGTCAGAGTCAGGTCGGAGATGCTCTGGTCTGCTTCCGTAAGGGTTAACGCGCTCAGGTCCGTGATCGGGCTGAGGGCTTCGTCGCTGGCGATCACGTTCAGGCGCACCGTGGGAAATGCCGCCGTATCCACCTGCGTAATCCGCAGCCGCGCCCCCGCCTGCGCCCCCACCACGCCCGTCAACAGGAGCGCCAGCGCCAAACCGCCCAACCCCCACCAAACACGCAACCGCTTCACGCCCTCGCCCCCCTCATACCTCATACCTCATACCTTCATACCTCATACCTTCATACCTCATACCTCATACCTCATACCTCATACCTCATACCTTCATACCTTCATACCTCATGACGTTTTCCCTCACGTCTGTTATTATATCATGGTCATCGTCAGAGAGAGGAAGGGACATGCCACACAAACGAGCGTTTTTCAGGAAGATTATCTGGTTGGGAATGGTCGCCATGCTCTGGCTGGCGGCGGATTTGGGGTCAACGGCGGCGCAGGCGCAGGAAGGCGCGCCGCGTCCGGGGAGTCGCCTGTTTATTTCGGGGACAAATGCCGGCACGGCCCCCACGGTTGACGTGTATGTCTACGGCTTTGATGGCGCAGGCCAGCCGTTGGCGCTGACGCCGGCGCAGGTGGTGGTGCAGCACAATGGGGAGCAGGCGTTGGACGTGCAGGTGGCGGGGTTGGGAGATGCCGGCACACTCCCCCCCAACACCACCGGCACATTCACCCTCTTTCTCGTAGACACCCCGCCCGGCGTCAGCGATAGCCTCCCCACACTGCAAAACGCCATCCTCACCTACGCCAGCAACCTCTACATGCGCGAAGACGTGGACTACATCGCCATCTACCAGGTCGGCGAAACCGGCGCGCAGCAACTTCTGGCCCCCACCGGCTTCCACAACGCCGTCATCAACTTCTTCGGCCAGCCACTGCCCACCCTCAGCGGCCCCACCGCCCTCGTGGACAGCGCCGTGGGTTTGCTGGCATCCATGCCCTCCCTGCTGCCCCATCCCGGACTGGCCCCCAGTCTCGTGATCATCTCCGACGGCACAGACGTGGTCAGCACACAGCACGAACCCGCCGCACTGTACCAGACCGCCGCCGCGCAGGGCATCCCCATCCACACCATCTGGCTGGACAACGCCAACCTGAACCTGCCTGAACCGGGTCGCGCCTATCTGCAAACGGTCGCCGCCAACGCCCGCGGCCTTGCCGGCGCGCTGGACGACGCGGAATCGCTCACCGCTATCTGGGCGCGCATCGCCCAGTTCAGCCCGCGCACCATCATCCGCTACACCATCCCTAACCCCACGGGGGGCGAGTTTCCCATCAACGTCAGCCTGGCTAACGAACCGGGCGTGAGCGCCTCCGCCACTGTTAGCGTCGCCGCCAACACCCCCAGCGTGGTCATCAACCTTCCCCCGGAAAGCCGCACGCTCACGCTACCCGATCTGGATTCCCCCGTAAAACTACGCCTCAGCGCCACCGTCTCCTGGCTGGATGGCACGCCGCGCGCCATCAATCGCGCCCAACTTCTCGTAAACGGGCTGGTGGCCGCGGAGCCTAACGTGCAATCGCTGGACGATTTCCAGGTGGAGATCAGCCAGTTTCAGTATGGCGACAACACCCTGGAAATTGTTATTGAGGACGAGCAAGGGCTGCGCGCCACCAGCCCCGTCGTCACGCTGCGCATTGAGGAGGGTGCTGAGCAGGTTCCCGAAGAGATCGCGCCGGGCAGCTCTTTTCTGTCACTCCTGGGGCGGCTGGTTTTGTACTGCCTCAGTCTGGCGCTGGTGCTGGCCGTTCTGGTCTTGCTGGGCAGGAATCCGGCGGTACGCGCCCGCCTGCCGCAAAACCTCTCCGGCGCAGGCGAATGGCTGAGTTCGCTGCGCCTGCCATCCCGCGCCCCACGCGCCCGCCGCGCCACGCCCACCACACCCGCCGCCCCCGCCGCGCCGCCCCCGCCCGCCCCCGCCGCGGAAAAGGAGACCGCGCCCTACCTGGAGATCGTGGAATCCGTGACCGACCTGCCGCGCTACATCCCGATTGAAATTGTGGAGACGCGCCTGGGGCGCTCCCCGGCCAACTCGGATATTGTCTTTGAGAACGACATCACCGTCTCTCGCCTGCACGCCAGCATCATTTACAGCGAGCAAGATGATGAGTTTCGCGTGTACGACGAGCAGAGTACGAGTGGCACGTTGGTCAATGGGCAGGTGGTTCCCGGCTACGGCACGCCGCTGCTGGATGGGGACGAGATTCGTCTGGGGGCGGTGAGTTTGATTTTTCATTGGCGGTAAGGAAGTGTATCGATTTAAGGAGACCAGGGTATGACCGTCGCGGAGAAAGTTCAGCAACGCATTCTTAACCTTCCTGAGCCGTTGCAAATTGAGGTTCTGAATTTCGTTGAGTTCCTATTAGCAAAAGTCGAATCTCCCCCCAAAAACGATTTGCCGAACCACGAAGACCGCGAATGGATGAAGATGTCTTTGGCGATGGCGATGCGTGGAATGGAAGAAGAAGAGGGACCAGATTACACGGTTGCCGATTTGAAGGAAAGATTTGGATGACACGCGCCGGGTAAATCGTTCTCTTCCCTTTCCCGCTGACCAATCCGCAAGAAGGCAAACTTCGCCCCGCCCTCATCGTAGGGCAGTTGCCTGGCTCTTTTGATGATTGGTTACTTTGCATGATTTCTTCTCAGATCCACCATCGTACTCATGATTTCGACGATGTTATTGAGACAACGGACCTGGATTTCGTTCAATCCGGCCTAAAAAACACCAGCCTGGTTCGTGTGGGGCGTCTGGCAGTAGTGAATGAAAGCCTATTGCTGGGCGCAATTGGTGAGGTAGATGCCTCTCGTTTAGCGCGTATCAGAACCAATCTCGCTAACTGGTTGCTATCTCAATAGTTGTTGCCAACCACCAACAAATTGACATTCCATGATTGAATTGACGCCGCTGCAATTGGAAGCCATTGAGACAGAGGGAAACACATTGCTGCTCGGAAATGCCGGCACGGGCAAATCCACCGTCCTGCAACACCGCCTGCTGCGCCTGCTGCGAGAAGGCGTCTCCGCCTACAACATCCTCGTCCTCGTCTCCGAATACGGCCACGAGCAACCCTTCCTGGAATTGATCCAGGCCTCCAACCTCGGCCCCTACGCCCAACTGAACATCACCACCTACAACAGCCTGGCGCGGGAAATGGTCGTCCTCTTCTGGCCCCTCGTGGCCCGCGTCGCCGGCTTCACCAACCCCCACAAGCCCCCCGCCTTTCTCGAATATGACATGGCCCAACTGCTCATGTGGCGCATCCTCGCGCCCATGCAGGCGGAAGGTGCCTTTGCCGGCCTGCGCCTGCGTCCGCAGCGCATCGTCAGCCAACTTATTGACATCCTCAATCGCGCCGCCTTCAATGGTCTCACGCTGGACGAAGCCATCGCCCGCCAGGCGCAAGTGTGGCAGCACGAGCCGGACCAACTCCGATTGCTCGCGGACGCCGCCGCGGCCGCGCGCCGTTTTCGCCAGTTTTGCCTGGAAAACAGCCTGCTGGACTTCTCCCTCACGATTCAGGTTTTTGATACCCACCTGGTGCACGCGCCCCACTTCCGCCACTATTTCAGCGAGCGATACCGCCACGTGATGGTGGACAACATTGAGGAACACACCTACGCGGCGCAAAACCTCGTCGCCGACCTGATGGACCAGATTGAGTCGGTGGTCATCGCCTATGACGAGGGGGGCGGGTATCGTCGCTTCCTCTCCGCCGACCCCGCCAGCGCGCGACGGCTGGCCGACCACTGCGCGCAGCGGTTCCACTTCACCGATGCGGAAAGCCACACTTCCAATCCGGCCATGTCCCACCTGGCGCGCCATATCGGCAATTTCCTGCTTATCCAGCACGATGGCGCGGCAACGCAGGCCACGGAGGCCATGCTGGGCACGGTAAAGACGCGCTACCGCCGCGAGATGTTGCTGATGCTGCCGGCAATTTTGCACCGCATCATAGAGGAATTAAACGTCCCGCCCGCCGAAATCGCCCTGATCGCCCCCTACCTCGACGGGGCGCTGCAATATACCCTGCGCGAAGAACTGCGACGTGCCGGCATTCCCTACCGCCTGCTGCGCCGCCGATCCAGCCCCCGCGAAGAACCGCGCGTGCGCGCCTGGCTCACCTGGCTGGCGCTGGCCCACCCCGAATGGGCCACCACGCCAGATCACGACATCCGCCCCTCCACCTACGATGTCGCCGAAGCCCTCACCCTGAGCATCGCCGGCCTGGATCCCATTCGCGCCAGCCTGGCCGTCAGACACCTGTACGACACAGCGGCAGGCGTTCTCATGCCCGCCGACCACCTCCTGCCGGAAATGGAAGCGCGCATTGGGCCGCGCATGGTGGCGTTGATTGAGCGGCTGCGCCTATGGTTGCAGGAATATGGCGGCGGCGCGCTGCCACTGGATGCCTTCCTCTACCAGTTGTTCAACGATTTGCTCTCGCAAACGGATTTTCAGCCGGAACCGGACCTGGCGGGCGCGGCCATCTGCGACTGGCTCGTGCGCACGGCCACGCGCCTGCGGGAGTCGGCGGCGGCGATTGGTTTGGACACACCGGCGGCGATTGGGGAAGCGTTTATTGCCGGCATTCATCAAGGCCTCGTCACCGCCAACCCACCCGACCTGGGCGACCCGCCCGACCCCGACGGCGTCGTCATCGCCACCACCTACGGCTACCTCCTCTCCGGCATCAGCAGCCGCATTCAGGTCTGGCTCGAATGCAACATCATGGGCTGGTGGCAAACCCCCTACCAACCCCTGAGCAACGCCTTCGTCATGGTACAAAGCCGCCCCGAAGCGCAGTTGTGGACCGCGCAAGAAGACATCGAGGTGCGCACCGAACTGCTCAACAGCGTCATCCACGGCCTCACCAGCCGCTGCGCCGAAGCCGTCCTCATCACCTACAGCGACCTTGACCGCCGCGGCCAACGCCAGACCGGCGCACTCTGGCGCGCCCTCCAACCCATCCAGGAAGGAAATGGTTGGTTGCAAGTGGAATGATGACTCTACTGAAAAAAGGCCAAAAACCGGGTTTTTACACATGAAAACCCGGTTTTTTCAGTGATTGTTGCCCATTCCCATGCCCATTCGCCCGCTCGTCATCTGCCTTTTCCGCCACAAAAACCACATCCTCGTGATGGAGGGTTACGATCCCGTCAAGCAACAGACGTTCTACCGGCCCCTGGGCGGGGGCATTGAGTTTGGCGAACACAGCGCCATCGCCCTCCGCCGCGAACTACGCGAAGAATTGGGCGCGGAAATTACCGCCCTGCGCTACCTGGGCACACTGGAGAACATCTTCACCTATGCCAGCCGCCCCGGCCATGAGATCGTGCTGGTATATGACGCCACCTTCGTCGATCCCTCCTTCTACGTGCCCCCGCGCGTCCAGGGCGTTGAGGACAACGGGAAACCGTTCTACGCGCACTGGAAGTCGCTGGACTTCTTCCGCGCCCCCGGCGCGCCCCCGCTCTATCCCACCGGGCTGCTGGACTTGATGCGGACGCAATCCGCGCCGCCAACCATCAACCGCCAACCACCAACGGACTACCATCCATAAATGACATTGGTCATGACAGATGACTGCGTTTGTCACTACGGATGTCAGCCCACATTTGCGATACTGATGGTGGATTATTGCTTCCCTGGTTGCACCATTTTCATCATTCCCAGCTTGATCCGATTGCACATTTAGATTTGGAGCGAGGGCTGGAGCAAACGCCGCAACAAGGTCTGACGATAGCATACAATACCAAACGGCCTCGTCAGTCCGCGGGAACGGTCAGGAAACGATTTCGTTGCCTGGATATTTTTCGATCCCTCCGAGAAACCAACCCTTTGCCAGGCAACCCGATTCGCGGATTATTTTGCCCCTCTCGGCTCCAGGTCTGATTTTCCTTTCGTTGGAGATGACAGCCTGCATGTCCGCCACCAGCCGACTTAGTGACCCCACAAACGTACTCGTCCACAAATGCCGGCACGGGGCACTACCCCACCCCAAACATCCCGACTGGCGGCGTCGCCTGCCCGGTTCATGGCCCCCAGACTGCCATCCCTTCTTTTCACACAACCAACCTCAATCAATTTCCCAATTGATACGCCAAATGGAGGATAAAGATAATGGCCCACGGTCGTATCGTCATTGACGTCGAACGGTGCAAAGGCTGCGAACTCTGCCGCGATGCCTGTCCAAAAGACATCCTGATATTCGCGGAAGAACTCAATGCCAAAGGGTATCGTCCGGTCATCTTGCTAGACCCGATGCACGATTGCACCGGCTGCGCCCTCTGCGCCACCGTTTGCCCCGATGGCTGCATCACCGTCTACAAGGACGTTGCCCCAGCCCGCAAACAGGAGGAAATGAGCTATGCCTAAGGAATTGCTCAAAGGAAACGTTGCTTTCGCCGAAGCCGCCATTCGCGCGGGCTGCGACGCCTATTTTGGTTATCCCATCACGCCCCAGACAGAACTGCTGGAACACATGTCCAAACGCATGATCGAACTCGGGCGTGTTTTCTTGCAAGCGGAAAGCGAAGTAGCCGCCGTGAACATGGTCTACGGCGCCGCCGCCGCCGGCGCGCACGTCATGACCTCCTCCAGCAGCCCCGGCATCAGCCTCATGCAGGAAGGTTTCAGCTACATGGCCGGCTCCGAAGTGCCCGCCGTGGTAATTGACATCATGCGCGGCGGCCCCGGCCTGGGAAACATCCAGCCTAGCCAATCCGACTACTACCAGGTAACCAAATCGGCGGGTCATGGGGATTTCCACCCGATTGTGCTGGCTCCTTCCACCGTGCAGGAAGCCATCGACTTGACGGTGCTGGCCTTTGATCTGGCGCAGGAGTACCGCACACTGGTCTTCGTGGTGGCCGACGGCGCTATCGGGCAGATGATGGAACCGGCGGAACTCCCCCCCATGCGTCCGCTGCCAGAAAGACGCCCGCAATGGGCGCTCACGGGCGCAAAAGGACGCCCACGGAATATCATCAATTCCCTGTACCTGGGGGCGGCCAACCTGGAAACCTTGAACCAGCAGCTTCAGGCCAAGCTCATGCGCATCATGGCGCGCGAAGTGCGCTACGAAACACAAAACACGGAAGACGCGGATGTGCTGTTGGTGGCCTTTGGCACGGCGGCGCGCGTGGCGCAAACGGCCATGCAGCGCTTGCAGGGCGAAGGGCTGAAAGTGGGGTTGTTCCGCCCCATTTCGTTGTGGCCTTTCCCGGAAAAGGCGCTGTTGGCGGCAACGCGGCCGGCAAAGGCCGTGCTGGTTGTGGAGATGAACGCGGGCCAGATGGTGCATGATGTGCGTGAGTATCTGGGCAATCGTCTTCCGGTGCGGTTCCTGGGTCGCATGGGCGGCACCATTCCGATGCCGGAAGAAGTAGAGAATGAGGTTCGTATGCTGCTGGCGCGGGAAGAAGTGCCGGCATTTACCCCGGAGGGCGGCAATGGTCACCTTAACTAACCAGGAAGAAATCGTCTATCAGCGTCCCCAATCCCTGGCCGACGTCTACACGCACTACTGCCCCGGCTGCACCCACGGAACCGCCCACCGCCTCGTCGCCGAAGTCATCGACGAACTCGGCCTGCAAAACGACACCATCCTCGTCGCCTCCGTCGGCTGCTCCGTCTTCGCCTACAACTACTTCGACGTAGACGCCTGCGAAGCCGCCCACGGGCGCGCCCCCGCCATGGCCACCGGCATCAAGCGTGTCCACCCCGACAAAATCGTCTTCACCTACCAGGGCGACGGCGACCTGGCCTCCATCGGCATGGGCGAAGTCGTCCACGCCGCCAGCCGCGGCGAGCAAATCACCGTTATCTTCATCAATAACGCCATCTACGGCATGACGGGTGGGCAAATGGCCCCCACCAGCCTCATCGGGCAAAAAACCACCTCCTCCCCCTTCGGACGAGACGCCCACCTCACCGGTCAGCCGGTCCGCATGGCGGAACTGCTGGCCGGCCTACCCGGAACCGTCTACAGCGTCCGCCGCAGCCTGCACGATGCCCGTCACGTCATCCAGGCGAAAAAAGCCGTCAAAACTGCCTTTACCGCCCAAATGCGCGGCCTCGGCTTCAGCATCGTGGAACTGCTCTCCTCCTGCCCCACCAACTGGGGCCTGACGCCTTGCGACGCGCTGGACTGGATCAAGGAAAGCATGATCCCCTACTACCCTCTGGGCGACTACAAAGTGATCGACGAACTGCAAGACACGACGCGGCGCGGTCGCCGCTAATTCTCACAGGAGATGAGACCATGACGACCCCGTGGAAAAACCGCTATGCGCAGCGAATGCATGGCATGGGCAGTTCCGTCATCCGCGAACTGCTCAAACTAACCGAACAACCGGACATCATTTCGTTCGCCGGCGGCCTGCCCGCCCCCGAACTTTTCCCCGTAACCCAATTTGAGGAAGCCACGGCGCGCGTTTTGCGGGCGCACGGCAGCAAGGCGCTGCAATACAGCACCACCGAGGGGTATTTGCCCTTGCGCCAGTTTATTGTGGACTCAATGGCCCAATACGGCATCGAAGCCGCGCCGGAAAACGTGCTCATCACCAGCGGATCGCAACAGGCGCTGGACCTGATCGGCAAAGTCCTGATCAACCCCGGCGACACCGTCCTCACCGAGCGTCCCACCTACCTCGGCGCGCTGCAAGCGTGGCACGCCTACCAGGCGGAATTCGTGACCGTGCCCATTGATGACGATGGGCTGCGCACCGACCTGCTGGAAGAGGCGCTCTGCAGCGGCCCCAAATTCATGTACATCTTGCCCAACTTCCAGAATCCGGGCGGCGTCACCCTCTCGCTGGAACGACGACAAGAACTAATCGCCATGTCCGACCGGTATGGCATCCCCATCATCGAAGACGATCCCTACGGCTCGTTACGTTTTGAAGAGGAACATCTGCCACCGCTGGTCGTGCTGGACGCGGCCAAACTCAACCACCGCCCCGGCAACAACGGCAACGGGCGCGGCTATTTGCGCGGCAACGTCATCTACCTGAGTACGTTCTCCAAGACGCTGGCGCCCGGTCTACGCCTGGGATGGGTGGTGGCCCCGACGGACGTGATCAAGCGGTGCGTGATGGCCAAGCAGGGAATGGACCTGCACAGCAGCATTTTCGTGCAGATGGTGGCCCATGAAGTGATCAAAAATGGGTTCCTGAAGGAGCATGTGCGCCTGATTCGCCGCGTTTACCGCGAGCGACGGAACATTATGCTCGCGGCGCTGGAACGGTACTTCCCACCGGAGGTGAGCTGGACGCGGCCTCGCGGCGGCCTGTTCCTGTGGGTGACGCTGCCGGCATCTCTGGACGCGACCAAATTGCTGGAACAAGCCATCGCCAACAAGGTGGCCTTCGTGCCGGGCACGGCCTTCTACCCGGATGGCAGCGGTCATAACACATTCCGCCTGAATTTTTCCAATGCCCAGCCGGAAAACATTGAGTTGGGCATCAAGCGGTTGGGAGAAGTCATTGCCGCGGCGCTGGCCGTGGAAATGCCACGGGAACTGAGTTTTGCATGAGGAGACTTCATGTGCGGCAGCACACCACCATAAATGACAACATCTTCCCGGAAGCTGTTACCCAGGACCATCATCCGTGAATGAGCTTCCGGGAAGATCATTTTCAGAGGAGTATAT
This sequence comes from Ardenticatenales bacterium, assembly GCA_020634515.1. Lineage (NCBI taxonomy): Bacteria > Bacillati > Chloroflexota > Ardenticatenia > Ardenticatenales > Ardenticatenales bacterium. The sequence goes on from JACKBL010000003.1 coordinate 452,243, forward strand.
AATGGAGACTTCAATCGTTATCGCCGGCTTTGGCGGTCAGGGGGTGTTGTTCGCGGGGCAGTTGCTGGCATATGCCGGCATGGACTACCGCCACAACGTCACCTGGATCCCCTCCTACGGCCCGGAAATGCGTGGTGGTACGGCTAACTGCACCGTCATCATCAGCGACGCGCCCATCGGCGCGCCCATCGTCGCCCGCCCAGACATCGCCATCGTTCTTAACCAACCCTCCTTCGAGAAATATGAGCCGCTGGTCAAGCCAGGCGGCCTGCTGGTCGTCAACAGCGCCATCGTCGCCATGCAATCCACCCGCACGGACATTGATGTTGTCTACGTGCCGGCAAACACCATTGCCAACGAACTGGGCAGCGACAAAATGCTGAACATGGCCGCCGTGGGCGCCATGCTAGGCAAACGCCCCGTGCTGCCGCTCTCCGTGGTGGCAAACGCGCTGGTAGAACACCTGCCCGCTACCAAAGAGCATCTGATTGAGAGCAACCTGCAAGTCTTGCGGCGCGGCTTTGCCCTCGCCAGCGGCGAAACGGTTAGCTTGAACTTGAGCGAATAGACGCGCCACCGATGCGCCTGCAACTAGTGGGCGCATCTCCCTTTTTGCGCTATAAAGAAGAGGGGCGTTGGGTCTTCTCACAGGGACGCCGCGCCCCTCTTATGTATTCCGCAATCGGCGGACAACGATCTACTGCCTATCCATCATCAACAGCTTTCATCATACGCGGAGACACTTTATGTTCCAGAAGATACTCGTCCCTTTAGATGGCTCTGAGTTGGCCGAACGCGCCTTGCCCCTGGCGACGGCGCTGGCGGCGCAAGGAGGCGGCAGCTTGATGTTGCTGCGCGTGCCCATTTTCGACCTGCAAGAGTCACTGCTGCCGGCGGTGACGGAGCATTACGACGCGCGCTGGCGGGAGTATACGGCGGAGGATGCCGTGCGCGCCGCCGCCGCGTATCTGGACCGCCTGGCGACGAATCTGCGCGAAGAGGGGATTGTGGTGTACACGCGCGTGGTGGAGGGAGACCCGGCCGGCATTATCGTGGACATGGCGCAAACGGAAAACATAGACCTGATCGTGATGTCGCCGCGGGGCATCGCCGGCCTCACCCGTTGGGTTTTCGGCAGCGTCACGGAGCGGGTGCTGCGCCACGCGCCCTGTCCCGTCCTCGTCTCGCGCGCGCAGGATGCCGGCATTCAACGCATCTTCATCACCCTCGACGGCTCCACCGTAGCCGAACAAGCCCTTTCCCCCGGCCTGGCCCTGGCCGACCTGCTGCACGCGCCCGTCACCCTGTTGCGCGTCGAACCCCCCGTAGCCCACAACGTCGTCGAGGAGATGGTCATCGAACTGGCCCTCGCCGACGATGACGCCGTGGAGCAGTTGACCGACGCGGCCCTGGCAAACGCCGCCCTCTACCTGAACGAAATCGCCGCCCGCCACGAGCAGCCGGGGCGCACGCCGCAAAAATCGCTCCTCCTCGGCGCTGCCGCGGAGCGCATTCTGCAGACGGCGGCAGAAGTCCCGGAAAGCCTCATCGTCATGGCCTCGCACGGGCGCACGGGCGTGCAGCGCTGGGTCTACGGCAGCGTCACGGAAAAAGTGATGCGCGGCACGGAAGCCTCGCTCCTGATCATTCGATCCCCATCCGCCGGCCAGCCAACCCCGTAAATGATGAGCGAATCCGCGCCCGTCGTCGCCTTCCAGGGAGAACTGGGGGCATACTCGCATCAGGCCATCCACCAGCATTTTGGCGACCGGGTGCGTGTGCTGCCTTGCGTGAGTTTTGCCGGCATTTTCGACGCCATCCACCACGGTCAAGCCACGCACGGAATGCTCCCCGTGGAAAACTCCCTCGCCGGAACCGTCATCCCCGCCTACGACGAACTCAGCGACCACGACCTGCGCATCCAGGCGGAAGTCATCTTCCGCGTTAGCCACTGCCTCCTGGCCCCGCCGGCCACGCCCCTCAGCGACGTGCGGCGCGCGCGCTCCCATCCGCAGGCGCTGGCGCAGTGCGCGCGCACATTGCGCCGCCTGGAACTGGAGCCGGTCGTGGATTACGATACGGCGGGCGCGGCCCGCGATCTGGCCGCCCATCCCCAACCACACACGGCGGCCATCGCCAGCCGCCTCGCCGCCGAAATTTATGGGTTGGAGGTGTTAAATGCCGGCATTGAGGACGAAACCGCCAATTATACGCGCTTTTTTCTCCTCGGCAGCGCCGACCCGCCCCGCCGCGACCCCAGCAAAACCTCCATCATCTTCACCACCCGCCACATCCCCGGCGCACTCTATCACGTCCTGGGCGAACTGGCCCGGCGCGACATCAACCTGACCAAGATCGAATCCCGCCCCCGGCGTAACCGCCCCTGGCATTACCGCTTCTTCGTTGATTTCGAGGGGCACGAGGACGACCCCCACGTACGCGCCGCCCTGCTGGGCATCCTCAAACGCGCCTCCTCCCTCAAACTCCTCGGCTCCTACCCCGCCGCCCAACAACCGATGTCCGACGAACCACCAACCGAAAACTAAAACCACCGTGACTATACAGGTCATCTGCCCAGATTGGACCAATTTGCTCTCGTTAAATCCTATATGTCTACAAAATTGGTCCAATCTCTCGGAGACGTGAATAGTTACAAACCACTTACTGTTTCCAGGAGTCTCCCATGCACCAATCTTTTGTCACTACCACGCGCGGATTAGACCGCACCTCCCCGCCCATGCGTCTATACGAAAAGGCGAAACGGCTGGGCATCTGGAATCCCGACGACCTGGACTTTAGCCAGGACAAGGCGGATTGGCAGCGCCTGACGCCGGATGAACAAGACCTGGTGTTGCGTTTGACCTCGCTGTTTCAATCGGGCGAGGAGGCGGTGACGCTGGACTTGCTGCCCCTGATCATGGCGATTGCCCGGGAGGGTCGCCTGGAAGAGGAGATGTATCTGACGACGTTTCTCTGGGAGGAGGCGAAGCACACCGATTTCTTCAACCGCTTTCTGGTGGAGGTAGCGGGCGTCCAGGGGAATCTGAATCATTACCACACGCCCAGTTACCGCGCAATTTTTTATGAGGCGCTGCCGGCATCCCTGCAAGCCCTGCGCGACGATCCCTCCCCCGCCGCCCAGGTGCGCGCCTCCGTGACCTACAACATGGTCGTGGAAGGCATGCTGGCGGAAACAGGCTACCACGCCTATTTTACGGTGATGGCAAAGCGAGATTTATTCCCCGGTCAGCGGCAAGGCATTTACTATCTGAAGCAGGACGAATCCCGCCACATCGCCTATGGCATTTACCTGCTTTCGCGCCTGATCGCGGCGGATGACTCTTTATGGCAGGTGGTGGAGGATACGTTTAATGAGTTGGTGATGCCGGCAATCACCATCATCAGCGAGGGACTATCCGCCTACGACGACCCCAAACCCTTCGACATCACGGAAGCGGAGTTCATCGGCTACGCCATGAGCCAGGTGGAAAAACGCATTGCCCGCCTCGAACGCGCCCGCGGCGCCTCCCTCAACGACATCTACCGCGTCACCCAAGACGCCATAGACCACGACGACGCCTGAAAAAAACAAAAACCGGGTTTCTCATAGAAACCCGGTTTTCATCAGTGCGTTAACGCTTGCCGCTCGTCAGCGCGTGTTTTACCTCGCCAATCGCCCGCGTGATCTCAATTTCGCGCGGGCAGGCGTTGGTGCAGTTAAACACGGTGCGGCACTTCCACACGCCCATCGTGTCCCCAACAACCGCCAGCCGCGCCTCCGCGCCCTCATCCCGGCTGTCGAAGATGAAGCGGTGCGCCTGCACAATGGCCGCCGGTCCCACGTACTGGTCGTTGGCCCAGAAGCTGGGGCAGGATGTGGTGCAGGCGGCGCACAAGATGCACTTGGTGGTGTCGTCGAAGATGGCCCGGTCTTCTGGCGATTGCAGGCGTTCGCGGCCATTTGCCGGCACGGGACTATCATTGATGAAATACGGCATCACCGACTTGTAGTGGTCCATGAACGGCCCCATGTCCACAATCAAGTCCTTCAGCACCGGCAAACCCAGAATCGGTTCCACCTGAATCTTCAAAACCTCCTGGCCCGGTTTTGCCAGACGGCTCACCAACGTCTTGCACGCCAGCGCGTTAGCCCCATTGATGCGAATGGCATCGGAACCGCACACGCCATGCGCGCACGAACGTCGCAGCGATAAAGAACCATCCATCGTCCACTTCACCCGATGCAACAGTTCCAACACCGTATCGTTGGGAGCCACGTTATCAAGCGTATACTCACCCCACCACGGTTTGTCCCGCAGTTCCGGGTTGTAGCGTCGAATGCGTAATAAAACTTGCATCATCATCTCCTCAAATAACAGGATACTGATTCACGCGGAAAAACGCCGACGAGAAAAACTGCGCCATCGGCGTCATCTGCGCCATCTGTGATTTCCTAGTAGACGCGCTTTTTCGGCTCGTAACGTCCCAACGTCACGGGTTTGTAACGCAATTCATAGCTGCCATCTTCCCGGCGCGCGCAGAAGGTGTGCTTCAGCCAGTTCACATCATCTCGCTCTGGATAATCATCACGCGCATGGCCGCCACGGCTCTCCGTGCGCGCCAGCGCCGAAAGCGTCGTCACCTCCGCCAGGTCCAGCAGACAGCCCAGTTCCCACGCCTCCAGCAAGTCCGTATTGAACTGCTTGCCCTTGTCATCCACCAGGATGTCCCGGTATTCCTGCTGCAAAACGCGCAGCGTGTTTTTCCCCCGTTGCAGCAGTTCCTCCGTGCGGAAGACGCCCACATTGGCCGTCATGGCTTTCTGCATCTTCTCCCGCACCAGGTGGGGCTTGACGGTTCCCTTGTGCGCGCGAATGCGCTCGAACTCCGCCATGATCTCGTCGGCAGCCCCATCGGGCAGCGGAGCCAGGTCAGTCTGGTTACAATACTCAACCATGTGCTTGCCGCTACGCCGCCCGAACACAACCAGGTCTACCAGCGAATTCGTCCCCAGGCGGTTCGCGCCGTGTACGGAGACACAGGCGACCTCCCCTGCCGCGTACATCCCGTCCAGCACCGTCCCCTGCGTATCTAGCACCACGCGCCCGTCCACGTCCGTAGGAATGCCCCCCATGGCGTAGTGAGCCGTCGGCTGCACCGGCATCGGCTCCTTCAAGGGATCAATGCCCAGATAGGTGCGCGTGAAGTCGGCGATGTCCGGCAATTTCGCTTCAATATAAGCATCGTCAATGCGCTTCGTCTCCCCCTCTTTCTCGAAATAGGCGTTGACCGTCTGCGGACGCACGTCCAGATGCACGTAGTTCTTGCCGTTGATGCCCTTGCCGCGCTCTACTTCCAGGTAAATGGCCCGGCTGACCACGTCGCGGCTGGCCAGGTCTTTGATGGAAGGCGCGTACCGCTCCATAAACCGCTCCCCGTCCGCGTTCAGCAGCACGCCGCCCTCGCCGCGCACGCCTTCGGTGATCAGGATGCCCAGTTTGAAGATGCCCGTCGGATGGAATTGGAAGAATTCCATATCCTCCAACGGTACACCGCGACGCAAACAGATCGCCGCGCCATCTCCGGTGAGCGAATGGGCGTTGGAAGTCACTTCCCAACAACGACCCCAGCCGCCCGTGGCAAAAAGCACCGCTTTGCTGTGGAAGATGTGGAAATCGCCCGTGGCAATATCCACGGCAACAATGCCGCGCACCTGGTTGCCCACGCGGATCAAGTCTACGACCTGGTACTCGTCGTAGAAATTGACGTTGTTCTTAATGCACTGCTGGTACAGCGTCTGCAAGATCATGTGCCCCGTGCGGTCGGCGGCGTGGCAGGCGCGGTGGACCGGCTTGCCGGTTTCGTTATTGGTATGACCGCCAAAGCGGCGCTGCGAAATTTTGCCGTTGGGGAAGCGATCAAAGGGCAGACCCATGTGTTCCAGTTCAATGACGGCATCGATGGCTTCCTTACACATCACGTCTACCGTATCCTGGTCGGCGAGATAATCGGAGCCTTTTACAGTATCGTAGGCGTGCCATTCCCAACTGTCCGTCTCGTCATCTTTGTTCGCCAGAGCAGCGCTGATGCCTCCCTGGGCCGCGCCCGTGTGGGAGCGTGTGGGGTAGAGCTTGGACAAAACGGCGACTTTGACCGACTTACTGGCGTGCAGCGCCGCCATCAGGCCAGCGCCGCCCGCGCCCACGATGACGGCGTCAAAATGGTGTATGTGAGGTTGTGACATGTGATTTTGCCTCTATGTCTGTGGCTCTCAGGGGACCTGGGCCATAACGGCAGTCGGCTGGAAGCTGAAGATGGCGATAGCCGACCAGATAATGGTAATGATCAGGAAAATAGCCAGCGCGCGATTGATGCCGCGCACTTTGGCTTCATCGTGAACGTAATCTTCCAGCACGTTGCGGAAACCGTTGAGGCCATGTGTGGCGGCGAAGGCCAGCAGAAACAGGTCATAGGCGCGCCAGCCCCAGGAGCGCCATGCATCGGCGACAACTTGCAGCGTCAGATTATGCACGTCGCGGAAAATGTGTTGCAAAACCATGTGACCGACGGCCAGCAGCAGCAGCGAAATACCGGAGAGGCGCATAAAGAGGAAGCCGTAGCGTTCCAGGGTGGACCCGCCCGCCGGACGACGAGGACGGTCGCCGGCGTTGGCCGGTGGCCGCCGCAGCACAAACCACAGAATTACGCCGACGACGAGGACGCCAATGGCGATGCCCAAAACCGTGCCGTTGGCGTTAACGCCCGTAGGCACGGGGAAGGTCATGCAGCTGAGGCCCTCCGCGGATAGTTCGCGGCAGTGGCTGATGGTGGAGCGGAGCATCAGGTAGCCCAACGGCACGAAGGCAACAGCAAACAGCCCCCAGACGAAGCGGGCGGTTTGTTCCTGATATTTCCACCAGGCGGGCTTGAAGTCGAGCAGGCTAATGCGAATGCCGTTGAAGGCGTGAAACAGGATAGCGGCCATAAGGCCGATTTCACCGACGCTGAAAGGCAGCCATTTGAAGACTTCCACGGTATAGCCGTACATCTCGGGCCAGAAGGTGGCGTTGGCTGTGTCCCAGACATGAATGACGAGGAAGGAGAGGATTGCCAGGCCGGAAATGCGGTGTGAAATCCAACTCCATTGGCCTATGTTCCCACGGTAACGGATGCTCTCCACGACTGTGAGCTTCAATGATGACATAAGTACCTCCAATGGGTCAGGGTGACACGCCGTCGTGACAGCGTGAGGGAGCGCGTCCGCAGTAATTGTATGCTGATAATCGCGGGCCTCATTCAGGAAAATGAGGCATTGCGGAGCATTGGCGGGCGCAATCTGGAGAGGCTTCCGGCGGACATCGCCCTTTGGACATCATGGGGATGTGTCTCCAAATGCCTCCAGGGTAACTGAACACTGTAAAAACGCTTGAGGGATTATAGCACTGTCTGTAAATGGGGGACAGTGAAAGATTGCGGGTGAGGGGTATTTTGGGCGCGCGTTGCCGTCTGCCCCCTTATTGCAGCGGAGTGCGGACGCTGTGGGCTATGTAAAGTTCTTGCGCGCGCGATTTGCCTTTGAGCGCCGTTGGCCCCATGGGTGTGAATTCGACCAGGTTGAATAACGAGGCTGGCGACGGGCTGATGGCATCGTAGATACTCTGCGATATGATGATTTGCCCGTCGCCGGCCAGGTCTACCAGCCGGTGCGCTGTGTTCACCGCCTCCCCCACCATGGCAAAGTTCATGCGCGTTTCCGCGCCCACGTTTCCGACAACAACCTCGCCCTGGTCAATGCCAATGCCCAACCCCAGTTCCGTGCCGACTTGCTCATACCATTTCTGCCGTAATCGGTCGAATATTCGCTGCATTCGTAATGCCGTGAGTACAGCGCGCCGCACGGCGTCAGGCTGATCGAACGGAACATTGAAACCTATCATCAGTTCATCGCCGGCCAGGTCAAAAATGGTGCCGTTGTATTCGTAAACGATCTCCGTCATGTGCGTGAAATGCTCATTCAATACTTTAATCGCCTGGTCGGCTTCGACATCGACGATCATGCGCGTAGAATCGCGCAGGTCGGCAAACATAACCACTGCCTGCCGCCGTTCGCGTCGCCCCAGCAGGCTGGGTTCTTTGGAGAGTACGTGTTCCAATAGACCCGGTCCCATGTAGCGGGAGAAGGTTTCCTTGACCTTGATTTTTTCGCTGCGTTCTTGCTGTAGTCGCTGCGCTTCCAATCTTTTCAGCTCAGTAATGTCCTGCATCACGGCTACATAGCCCACTTCCGGGATTGCGGAGACACTGGCGTGCAATGTTTTCTCGTCGGAAAGGGTAATTTCGCCTTTGGAGGAGAGCCGTCCGTTGTTGAAGAGGGAGAGAATGGATTTGAGATGGGGCACGTCTTGTACGAGCCTGCCGGCAATTTCCCGCCCATTCAAGGTAAACAAAGACTCCGCGGCATGGTTGACTAGCGCGATACGTCCGCGCTCATCCGTCGTGATGATGGCATCGGAAGATTGCGCCAACAACGCCTCCAACTTCTGCCGTTGTTCACTGATTTCGGCAAACAGATAGGCATTCTCAATGGCCGCCGTCAACTGGTTACCAATAGTCTCCAACAGCGAGAGATGTTCCGGCTGGAAATAATTCCGCCGACTGTGTACCAGGATCAACACACCCACCACTCTGCGGGCGGCACGAGAGAGCGGCACACCGATGGCCGAACCGACTTGTTCCGTGTCATCCGGCAACGTTATCCAACGTTTGTCTACGGCTACATCGGGAATGATCTCACCACGATTGTGCCGCACCAGCCAACCCGCCAGCCCCTGTCGCATAACGGTAGGAGAAGCCTGATGGGATATTTCCGCCTTCTTACCCGCCCGCACCATAATTTTGTGTGTTACCTGTCCCTTGTCGTTCAGGAGAATGATATTCCCCTTTTCCGCTTCCACGGCTTGCTGCGTATGTACAATGATGTCAGCCATCATTTGCTCCAGGTTCAATTGGGTATTGATGGCCTGGCCAATGGTGTACAACAGTTGCAGGCGATTTCGTTCTTGCTCCAGCCGCTGCCGCGTATGTTTGAGCTGGATGAGCGAACGCACGCGGACCAACAACTCTTCTCGATGGTGGGGACGGTAAAGGAACTCGTCGGCCCCGACTTCAATACCTTTGATGCGGTACTGCACGTCCCGCAGTGCCGTGACCATGATAATGGGAATGACGGCGGTTTCGGATTGGCTTTTGAGCTGGCTGCAAACCTGAAATCCGTTCATCACGGGCATCATCACGTCGAGCAGAATCAAGTCAGGGCGTTCCGTTTCCGCCAGGTTCACGCCTTCCTGCCCGTCGCTGGCCTGGATAGTGCGGTATCCTTCAAGCTGCAATTGGGAGGCCAGGAGCATTCGGTTGGCTTCGTGATCATCTACGATTAGGATAGTCTCTGACGCTGCGGAATGATAATAGGCATTCATGGGTTTCTTTTCCGGGCGGCCATATACGTGTCCTGAAATGAGCCGCGGCGCGTTCGTGTAAACCTGAGCGCAGATCGGGCGTTGGCGCCTGGGGCAGCCGTTTCCGTGGGATCATGGGCTTCACGGGGCCGCGCGAGCATGGGTTGATGGGCGACTTGTCCTGTTCGTCTATGGTGTTATGCGGCTAAGGACTGACGATGAAATAAGGTACGGAATTGCATCGTCAGTTTGCAGGAACGGTAAGGAAACAACTTCATTGTCTGATTTAATTTCCGTTCCTAAGTGGCGCGTCGTGGGTGACGCGCCCGTTGGATACATGTAATGTTTGGGCTTGTTGCAGGAAAGTGCCGGCAAACATCCCTGGATCCGTCGTTGTCAAGATCGCCTGGCTGGCCTTTTGCGTCACTTCCAGCAGAAGTTCCCGCCGCCGCGCATCCAATTCCGCCGCTACCTCATCCAACAGCAAAATCGGCGTCTCGCCCGTCTGCTCCTTCATCCAGCCGATTTCCGCCAGTTTCAGCGCCAGCATGGCGCTGCGCTGCTGGCCGCGGGAGCCATAGCTGGAAAGGGGGCGGCCATTCACCTGGAAGAACCAGTCGTCGCGGTGTGGACCGAGACTGGTGCTGCCACGCGCAATATCCTGATCCACGCTCGTTTCAATGGCGCGCTGATAGCGGTCGATGATGGCTTCCTGCTTTCCTTCGGGCTGTGTGCGCAGCCAATCGGCTATCGTGATCATGTCCGCCACGGCGTCATTTTCTTCACGGCTGCGACCAGGTTGCGCATCTTCCAAGCGCGGCAAATAATTGAGGCGGATCGTTTCCAGGCGATTGGTCAAATCTTCGTAATGAATGCGCTGCGCGGCATGGGCAAGATAGGCGAAAAGGATGGCCCGCCGCGCAAATATGTGGCTACCCAGTTTGACCAATCTGTCCGTGAAGATGGGCAGCACATCTCGCCCGCCGCCGCTTTCGTTGATCTGGCGCAGGAGGGCGTTGCGTTGTTCCAGGACTTTGTTGTAGGCGGCCAGGTTGCGGCAGTAAATGGGATCCACCTGGCAAAGCGTGATGTCTGCGTAGCGGCGGCGGCTGGCGGGAGGACCGGTCACGAGTTGGAGGTCTTCTGGCAAAAAGAGGGTGGCGCGCAGGTTGCCAATCAGGTCCATCAGGCGCACTTTGCGCCGGTTGACGAGTGCTTCGCGGCGAAAACTACTGCCATTGCGGTTTTTTTGCTCTTTGATGAGGCGCATTTCCAGGTGTTTTGTGCCGGCATTTGTCACCACCTGCGCCGCCAATCTCCCCACCACGACCACATCCTCCGTCTCATTCGCCGTCCAGTTCAACAACTGTTGATCAGTATCCGCGTGCGGCGAGCGCGTCGTTGCCAGATAATAAACCGCCTCCAACAAATTCGTCTTCCCTTGCGCATTCCGCCCATACAACAAAACCGGACCCGCATTGAAGTCAAGTTCTAGTCGGCCATAATTGCGAAAATTCGTCAGCGATAAATGCGAGAGATACATATACGTGGAATCGGGGAAAGTCAATGACGTTACTCGTGAATTTTAGCATAAGCAAAACGGGATGCCATGCCGTAGTTTGCTGCGCCGGTGTAAAGTTTGCGACGCTATTACCTCCATGCTATGCTTGTGCGCTGGTAAAGAAGCACGCAATCACGCATTTACGGGAACAATCAAAACCGCGCGGATTCCCAGACACACGCCATCTTTTCCGTATGCGACGGTTACGCTTCACGATTCAGCGGCGCGACGCACTTATAAACGCCGCTCTCATAGCGTGGCATCCTGTAAAAATGCTTCACATCTGTATTGACCCTTACGAAGAAAAGTCTCGGTCATGCCATGAACCAACCTGACATCATTTTCATTGTACTTGACACCCAGCGCGCCGACCGCCTCGGCTGTTACGGTTATCATCGGCCTCTCACCCCCCACCTGGATGCCTTCGCCGCCCAGAGCGTCCTCTTCGAACAGGCCATTTCCGCCGCCCAATGGACTATCCCCAGCCATGCCTCCATGTTCACCGGCCTCTACCCCACCGCGCACCAGGTAACCCAATCCAACCAGAGCCTCCCCCCAGATCGTCCCCATCTGGCCGAAGTGCTGCAAGCAGCCGGCTACCAAACCGTTGGCTTCTGCAACAATCCGTTGGTGGGCATCCTGGACAACGGCTTCAAGCGCGGCTTCCACACCTTCTACAATTATGGGGGGGCCATTCCCACCGTACCCCGCAGCTCCAGCCGCTTCCCCTGGCCTTTCAATATCGCCGCCGAATGGTACACGCAGTTCCTGCGCCGCATCTCCTACCCCATCCAGAACTTCTTCGGACAATCGGACCTTGCCTTTAGCGTATCCTTAAACACCTGGCTCACACCACTCTGGTCACGGTTGGCCCGTTTCAAGGGGCAAAACGAACGCTCCGTACAGGATGTAGCCTGGTTTTTGCGCCAACGGGAGCGCAGCCAATCATCCCAGCCGCTTTTCCTCTTCCTCAACTTGATGGAAACGCATTTGCCCTTCTGGCCTCCGCAGTCGTTTATTGACCAGGTGGCGCCCACGCTGCGCACCAACCGCGAAGCCCGCGCCATTCTGCATGCCTGGAACCGGGAAGCATATCGCTGGGCCGCGCCATTGTCCCAACCATTGGACGAACTGGAGGCTCGGGTTCTCAACGATATGTACGACGCGGAAGTGGCTTATCAGGACCATTACCTGGGGCAACTGTTCGATGCGCTCGCGGAGCGGAGCCAACGAGAAAACACGATGACGCTGGTCGTGGCCGATCACGGAGACAGCCTGGGAGAGCATGGATATTTCGGGCACGCTTTTGTCGCCTACCAGGAGTTGGTGCATGTGCCCATGCTGCTGCATTGGCCGGCGCAGATGGCCCCCACCCGCGTCGCCACCCCCGTGAGCACGCGCCGCGTCTACCACACTTTATTGGACGCTGCCGGCATTCTCCCCGACATCCCCCAACTCGACCCAGGCGAAATCCACAACCTCTCCCTTAAACAAACCATTCGCGGCCAGGACCCCGAACAAGGCGTTGCCTACGCCGATGTCTACCCGCCGCTGAACTTCGTGCGCGCTATCGAACATCGCCAGCCGGAACTCCTGGAGCCATTCCGCTGCCTGGCGCGGCGGCAAGCCATAGTTCAGGACGACATGAAGCTGATTCAGGTAGACGGCCAGCCAGACGAGTTGTTTCAACTCCAACACGATCCTCTGGAATTGCACAACCGCCTGGCGCACATGCCCACGGAAGCGGATCAACTGGCGCGGATGCTCAACCGCGTCGCCCGCCGCGTGGAAAACCAGCGGGACCAACTGACCGCCGGCGCGCTGTTACAGATGGACGACGATAAGCTTTTGCAGCGCCTGCGGGGATTGGGTTATATTGAGTGAGTGCTACCAGGAGATTGGACCAATTTCGCCAGAGAAAATTGGTCCAATCGGGCTTTGCAGTGACGAGTGCGTGTGCAATAGATCAAACCGACAGGGTGAAAAAGGAATTAATTCATGCTCGATTTTTTGAAAATTGATCCGGTGGCTTTTACCATTCCTATTGGCAACGGGTTCCCCGTCTACTGGTACGGCATCATCATCACCGTCGGCATTGTGCTGGGTGCGTGGTGGGCCGGGCGCGAAATTGAGAAGCGCGGGCAGAGCGTTGATGATCTGTACAACGGGCTGCTGCTGGTGGTTCTGTTTGGCTACCTGTTTGCGCGCTTGTGGTACGTGTTTCAGGATGCAATTATTGCCGGCAATCGCGCCGCCTACACCTCCTTCCTGGACGTCATCAACATCCGCGCCGGCGGGGCCAACATCCTCGGCGGCTTCGTGGGCGCCGCCCTTGTCGGTTTCCTCTACATCCGCTGGCGCAAACTCAACTTCTGGGACTACGCCGACGTAGCCGGACCCGCGCTGCTGTTGGCACAAGCCATCGGTCGCTGGGGCAACTTCATCAATCAGGAACTCTACGGCCCTCCCACCAAACTCCCCTGGGGCATCCTGATTGACAACCGCATTCCCCCGTACAATGACCTTGCCCTCTACCCGCCGGATACTCGTTTTCATCCCACTTTTCTCTACGAATCCATCTGGCTGTTCATCGGCTTCTTCTTGCTCACCTATCTCAACCGCCGTTTCCGCGGCCAGTGGAAGGCGGGTACACTTTTTGGCGCCTTTCTGATCTGGTGGGGTGGCGGGCGCGCCTGGATCGAACTGTTCCGCCCCGACCAACCCGCCATCGGCAACAGCCTGATCACCTACTCCATGCTGCTGGCGTTAGGTCTGGCCGTCGTCGGCGCGCTCATAATCATGGGCCGCTACGGCAAGCTGGCGCTGGCACCACGACGCAAACCGCGCGTGCGCAAACCTAAGCCACGACGGCAGCAATCTCGTTAGGGCGCATCCGTTTAAGATGGGTCCATTCCGAGAGAATGAACCCATGTAGCGTGCGGCTTTCCTCGTTCTTTTGCCATCCCTAATTGGGCCGCGGTACGTGGTAACACGAATGCAGGAGCAACTATGACGATTGAAGAGAAATTCAATACCCTGGCGCTGACGTTTGATGACGTTTTGTTAGCACCAGGGCCGTCTTCCGTATTGCCGTCGGAAGTCGACCTGAGTACGCGACTTGCCGGCAATTTACACCTCAACATCCCCATCCTCTCCGCCGCCATGGACACCGTCACCGAAGGCAAAATGGCTATCAGCCTGGCGCGGCTGGGCGGCGTGGGCGTCATCCACCGCAACCTCTCCGCCGGCGAACAGGCCGACGAGGTAGACAAAGTAAAACGCTCCGAAGCCGGCATGATTGTGGACCCCATCACGCTACCCCCGACCGCTACCCTGGCGGACGCGGAAGCCATCATGAGCCGCTACCACATCTCCGGCGTACCGATCACCGATGAAAACGGACGGCTGGTGGGCATCCTCACCAATCGTGACACTCGCTTCGTCACGCCTGGGGCGCAGCCCGTCGCCGACTTCATGACCGCCCACAACCTGATCACGGCTCCCGTGGGAACCAGCCTGGAAAACGCCAAAGAAATCCTGCACCGTCACCGCATCGAAAAACTCCCGCTGGTGGACAACGAGGGCCGCCTCAAGGGCTTGATCACGGTCAAGGACATTTTGAAGAAGATCGATTACCCCCTGGCGGTCACGGACGACAATGGGCGGCTGCTGTGCGCGGCAGCGGTGGGCGTGGGCGAGAAAGGGTTGGAGCGCATGGAGGGGCTGGTGCACGCCGGCGTGGACGCCGTGGTGATTGACACGGCGCACGGCCACGCCCGTTCGGTCATCGACACGCTGGCGGAAGCAAAACGCCGCTATCCGTCCGTGCCGGTGATTGCCGGCAATGTCGCCACCACGCAAGGCACACGCGATCTCATCGCCGCCGGCGCCGACGCCGTCAAAATTGGCATTGGCGCCGGCTCCATCTGCACCACCCGCATCATCTCCGGCGTCGGCGTACCCCAGATTCATGCCGTTTTTGAGTGCGCCGCCGAAGCCCACCGTCAAAACATCCCGGCCATCGCCGACGGCGGCATCAAGTACAGCGGCGACATTGTCAAAGCCCTGGCCGCCGGCGCGGATGCCGTCATGCTCGGCTCCCTCCTGGCCGGCCTGGAGGAAAGCCCGGGCGAGATCATCCACTACGAAGGCCGCCGCTACAAGGTGTATCGCGGCATGGGCAGCCTGGGCGCAATGCAGGGGTACGGCGCGGACCGCTATGGCAGTGGTCAGGCGTCGGGCGAACGCAGCAAACTGGTCCCCGAAGGAATTGAGGGGCAGGTTCCCTATAAAGGGAAGCTGGCGGATGTGCTGTATCAGATGGTGGGCGGCGTGCGTGCCGGCATGGGCTACGTCGGCGCGGGCAACCTGGAAGAACTGCGCCAAAAAGCCCAGTTTATTCGCATCACCAATGCCGGCCTCATGGAAAGCCACCCACACAGCATCCGCATCATCCAGGACGCGCCCAATTACCAGTTCCGACGTTGATGTCGGCGTTATGCGAACCTTTCCGGGAGCGCGCTCAGACCCAGAGCGCCTCATCATGCCCGTTATTTGGCATGAAAACAGCTTCCGAGAAGATAGTTTTGTAAGAATTCGTCAAACTCGCATCGCTTTCTGGCTCTACTGTATCTCCCAACCGCCCGCAAGCGCTCCCACAGGATTTCCGATGAACGAACTGATCAAGAAACTCGTTGAAGCGTTTGGCCCCTCTGGTTTTGAAGACCAGATGCGCCAGATCATCCATCCCGAAATCGCCCCCTACGCCGACGAAGTCAGTGTGGACGCTCTGGGCAATTTGATTGCGCGCAAAAAGGGAAACGGCAGCGGCCTGAAGGTGATGATCGCCGCGCATATGGACGAGATTGGCGTGATGATCACGCACATCACCGCCGACGGCTTCCTCCGCTTCACCAACATCGGCGGCGTTTCTCCGCATACGCTGTTGGGCGGGCGCGTGCAGTTCGCCGATGGCACGGTGGGCGTTATCCACGCGGACCGCTTTGAGGAGCGGGACCGGTTGCACCCGCTGCATAAGTATTTCATTGACGTGGGTGCGACCAGCCGTGAGGATTGCCCCGTGAGTGTGGGCGCGCCCGCCGGCTTCTATCGCCCACTGGTGATTCAGGGCAACCGCCTTTCCGCCAAATCCATGGATGACCGCATCGGCTGCGTGGTGTCCATTGAGGCGCTGCAGCGGCTGGCGAACACGCCGCACGACGTTTACTTCGTCTTCAGCGTGCAGGAGGAAGTGGGCACGCGCGGAGCGCAAACGGCGGCGAATGCCATCAGCCCGGATGTGGGCATTGCCCTGGACGTAACCTTGACGGGAGACGTGCCGGAAGCGCGCCCGATGGCTGTGCGCCTGGGGGATGGCGCGGCTATCAAGGTGAAGGACAGCGGCATGATCGCCCACAGCGGCCTGGTGCGCTTGATGCGCCGGCACGCGGAGGCGGCGCAAATTCCGTACCAGTTGGAAGTGCTGGACGGGGGCACGACGGATGCCCGCCCGATGCAAATCGCCGGACCGGGCTGCGCCGCCGGCTGTATTTCCATCCCGTGTCGCTACGTGCATTCCCCCAGCGAAACGGTGGACGCGGGTGACGTGGAGCAGTGCGTGCGCTTGCTGGTGGAAATCCTCGCCAACCCGATTGACCTGTAACCACGAGAGACGAAGGGCGGGATTGGTTCAGTCTTGGTAACGACTAACGCTCTCTGGAGATTGGACCCATTTTAGTGACCGTCGTCCGCCCCGATCCGCGCGTCATCCGCCCCAATCCGCGCGTCATCCGCTCCCATCCTTCGTCCTTCAAGTCTTCTCCCGCCGCAACAGCCTGACGCCGAACCAGGCGAGGGTGAGGGTGGGGATGGGTTGGGTGAAGGGAATGGCGGCTTCGATGACGGAGACGTTGCGCAGGGCGCGCAGGTTCATGCGGTCGAGGATGATCCAGACGATGGGGACGCTGAAGATGTCGAGGGTGAGATCGAGGAGGTCAATCGCCAGTACGAGGAGGAGGGGGACGTGGAGCAGGGTTTGCGTGAAGTCGGCGTCGGGAGGGATATGCAGGTGGCGGACGCGGCGGTAGGCGAGAATAATGAGGAGGGTGAAGAGCATGAGGTTGATGGCGAGAATGCCGGCAGCGACCAAACCAATCGACCGTAATTGTTCCGCCGTCATGTCGCCTCCTAGAAGCTGAGAACACGCCATACAAACACGACCAGGATGATGATACTGGCCCCCAACTGGATTAAGGTAGAAACCCCCATGCCCGCCAATCCCCCCATGCTGGCCCGCAGCGCCTGCCGCCAATCACCATGTCGCTGGTATTCGCCCAGCACAACCCCCAACGCATAGCCGATTATGGCTCCCGGCAAGTTGAAGATCAAGAAACCGGCCAGTGCGCCCACCGTACCGTAGATCATGCCCCGCCGCGAAGCACCCGTGGCCTTTGCGCCCACCAGGGGCAGCCACAGATCCGCGGTGCCCGTCGCCAGCGCGAACAGGGACAGGACAAGGAACAACCCCCACCCAATGGCGTGGAAGCCATCAAAGATGGCGTAGCCTAGCAGGCTTAGCCAGACGAGGAGCATTCCGGGGAAGACGGGCACGATGACACCCACGACGCCCAGAAGCATAAAGCCAACGGTGACGCCAAACGTAAGTGATTGAAAAAAGTAAGCTAACACGGATTGCTCCCTACCGTGGCGCGTCGCGCCTACAAATTGCGATAAGCATGTAGAAAACGCTGGAACAGGTCGGTCAGGTAGGGGCGGTAGCGGACGGCGGCGAGGCGACCGGCTTGTCGTAATTGCTGTTCCGTTATACGTGGAGAATACGCCGGAGTCGCATTGTCCGGGGATAGAGGGGCGACCCAGTCGTCGAGGATGGGCAACCAGTGGGTGATGATGTAGAGGCAGTGGGCTGCCGGCATTGCCTTGCGTACCTCGCGGGCATTGAAAAGGGGCCACAAGGCTTCGTAGAGTCGCAGAAGGTAGGTGTCTACGATTGTTTCTGCGCGCAGTTGCGTTACCTCGCGGGGTTGCCTGCCGGCATCTAGCGTATGTACCCGCTCCATATCCTCAATAAAACTCACCAGATCGCACAAAGACGGACCGATGCACACCGTCCGCCAATCAAGCAGATTACAATCCCCAAACAGCGTCAACCGCCAATGCCGCAACCCCGGCTCCCCGTGCAGCAGCGTACTGGGCAGCGAGCGCAAAGGGTACAGCATGGGTACAGGATCGTCTAGCAAATCGGCCAGGGCGTCAATATGCTCCTGCTCAATCACGCCAGGCCACGGGCCTCCTTGTTGCAGCCGTTCCAGGCAACGGGCGGCGCGCTCGAATTCTCCTATCAGAGGACCGGCGCTGGCGAGGGCGTGAGATGCCGGCATTTCCAAATCCCCCAACGACAGCAGCCCCGCGTTCAATTTCCGCGACCGGGACGACTCAATGCCCATCGGCCATAATCGCCACGGCAGCCAATCAAAGACCCGCAAATCCTCCACCCGGTTCCAGCAGGCAATATGCAGCGCCGCCAGATTCCCCACCACGCGCTCCACATCACGGTCTCCCCACCGTCTCGGTGGGCGGTCGTTGGGCACATCTTCCATCACAACCCAGCCCCGTTCCTCATCCACGTAGCTGTACCAACAGCGCGGCGCGAGGAAACCGAGGCGGGCGCTGAAATCACGGTAAAAGGCAGCCTCCGTCGGGGTGGTGCGCTTGCCTATCAGCGTAATCGGATCAGAATGCCCCTTCAAGGTGAGGAAGTAGCGCGTGAAGCCGTCGCCCAGCGAGACGGCGCGCACGTGCCGCACGACGACCGCGTCCGTCTCCGCGCGTTCTTGTAATATAGCCGTCCAGGCAGCCGGGTCACGGCTGATTAGCTCAATTCCTCTCACGCTTGGTTACTTCCTGATTGGTAACTGCTAAGCCAGATTGGACCAATTCTCTCTGGTGAAAATGGGCATTGAGCGCGTAAAATTGGTCCAATCTCCAGAGAGCGTTAGTAGTTACCCTGATTGTTTCGTGGTTGGAGACTGAAGCAGACTCCGAGACTGCGTCAGTCTCGAACAGGTCCGGGTTATCACTAGAGGCAGCCAACCAGATTGTAATGCGGAATGCGCATTTCGTAAAACAGGCCATAGTCCAGGCCTGGCCCATCGCCGAACCTTGAAGATTATGCGGCAAAACGCGGCAAAATCAAGTAATTCCGCTTCGATAACGTGACGACGGGGCATATTGACAATTCGATGCCCTTGATCTATTATGTGCGCATCTTGGTGTTTGCTGCACCATTTCACCCACAACTATCCAAGAAATTTCATATTTCGGCAATGCGACCTTACAAGTTGGCGCTTCCTGGCGGGAACGCTGTTTGTGCGGAACCCCTTCCCAACATAGGCCGTGCTGACCAGCCGCGTTAACAATAAAAGGCGCGAATCACTCACGATTAGAGGAGAGTAGCATGAAAAAGTTCGTTTTGCTGTTCGCGTTTGTCGTGTTGGTCGGTCTCTTTGCATTTCGTTCTGGCAGCAGCTTTGCCGCCGTGAACGTACCCCCAAACCCCATTCCCCTCACGTTCCAGGATGCCGCCGGCAACCCCTATTGCGACGGCCTCTCCATCAACCACCAGTTGCCCAATGGCTACGCCATTAGCGGCAGCCAATGCGGCTGTGTCACGGGCGCGATTCAGGGTTCCTTCGTAGGTCCCAACAACCCCATCGTTCCCACGGGCACGGGTGCTCTCGTCATCATCCCCGATTGGCAGATTTACACCAAGTTAACGTTCAACCCCCGCGCCTGGACGCACTACGCCTATGGTGGGGGCTACGTCAACAGCGGTACATTTGCCTATGGCTGCCCCGCGATGGAAGGGGGCGTCAGTTCCCTCGGCAACTAAGGGTTCGCTCAAAAGCAACGTTGGGTTGCCCGACAAGCAAGAACCGTTCCCGCGCATCCGTCAATTCCAGATAGTAACTATTCACGTCTCCGAGAGATTGGACCAATTTTGTAGACATCAATAAGATTCAACCAGAGCAAATTGGTCCAATCTGGGCAGATGACCTGTATAGTCACTCCAGATTTAACAACGGATGCGCCCTGAGCACATAGGCTCAAACAACAAGCCATCTAGTCTGCGAAAGAGCCAACCACGTGGTGGTTGGCTCTTTTTCGTTTGGGGACGCAACCTGGCTCCAAAAGATTCGCGCAGCAGCCATTCTCAGCTTGAATCCGGCGAAATCCACACGTGGTGATCGGACATATCACCGGATAAGCCGTCTCTGCTCCGCGCCGTCGCGCCTTTGTCACGACACAAAGGGGAGAGACGGGCGAGCGACAGGGTGTTGATTGTCGCCAGGATGATGTCCTGCGTGTCCGCCCCTGCATAAAACGTCGCTAAACGAATATTGCCGAACTTTATACAAAACCCTTGCACGATCAATGGTTTTCCGCTAACATATTGACGTTTCGTAGAGCAGTACTGCAATACTACCATCAGTTTTTGATCCAAGCTCAAACCAACAGGCTGCCAATCGGCGTTTTCCTGGCAGTGCCGCCAATGGGGATGTGGATTAAGCCACGTTCGCTTTTGGTTGCGCGGCAAAAGGTTCCATCGGTTGCGCAAGTCGCAAATCATCCAAATCTCAAGGGAGAATAGCATGAAAAAGTTTGGTCTTTTGTTCGCGTTTGTCGTCCTGGTTGGCCTTTTCGCCTTCCGTTCTGGCAGCAGCTTCGCCGCTGTCAACGTGCCCCCGAATCCCATTGACATCACCTTCCAGGATGCTGCCGGCAATCCTTATTGCGACGGTGTTTCCATGGGTCACCAGTTGCCCAATGCTTACGGCATCAGCGGCGCGCAGTGCGGCTGCGTCACCGGCGCGATCCAGGGTTCCTTCGTCGGCCAGCAGAACCCCGTCGTCCCCACGGGCACGGGCGCTATCATTGTCATTCCCGACTGGCAAATCTACACCAAGATGACCTTCAATCCGCGCGCTTGGGCGCACTATGACTTCGGTGGCAACCTGGTCAATAGTGGCACGTTCGGCTTCGGCTGCCCCGCGATGGAAGGCGGCGCCAGCTCCCTCGGCAACTAAGCGTACACACTCGACCAATAAGTACAAGTAACCAGATCTCCTGGTTCTGCAAAAGAGCCAACCATTACGTGGTTGGCTCTTTTTGTTTTGGGCACACGTCTTGACTCAAGTCCGGCGAAACCCCTACGCGGCATCGGAGTCACGGCTTTGGCCGGGATCAAACCCCATACGGAGGTCGGCGACAACGCCAGCATCCTGTTCCGATATGAGGGGATTCGCGTGATGGGTGTGCGGAACTTCTGTTGATGACCCGCAAGTCCGAAATCTCTCACAGAAATACGAGGGAAAACCACGGGTTTCTGCCAGGGTCGAGGGCGTCGTCAGGCGCGCAGCGCCCTCGCGCGGGACGCTATTTGCCCTACAAAAACGACGGCGTCAACCAAAACCCCGCGCACCCTCACGTGATCAATCAGTTGACAGCAGTCCCATTGTCAAGTATTATTTCCTCGTCCGTGCCCATACTGTACAGTATTCGTTGTATCAAAAAAAGCAGAAGACAAGATTGAAAACTCGTTGTGTTTTGCCGGCATTTCATGCAAAGCAGTAATGTCTCATCAATACGCTTGCATAGACGTCCGGTCGCACGGATACCAGCAGGTTTCAGTCTAAGGAGAACCAGGAGACATGAAGAAAAAGCTTACCCTGTTGTTCGTTTTTGTTTTGATGGCTTCCCTGATGGTAGCCGTTTCCGCCTTCGCTTCTGGCAAAGATGCCGGCACGCAAGGCTCCGTTGACCTCATCTTCCTCAGCAGCCCCACCAGCTGCTACTGCGACGGCATGCACCTCGCATGGACCACCCCGCCCACCATCACCGGTAACCGCACTGGCTGCGCCACCGAACCGTTCGTCTTCGGCACCTTCACGCCCGCGGGCGTCCCGATTCCGCCGGCCAGCGGCCTGGGCGCGGCAGTCGTCTTCAACATCGGCTCCAACGTCCTCACCAAACTCGACTTCACCCCCCGCCAATGGGCGCACTACTGGCTGCCCTACACCCCTGGCGATCCGCCACTCAACTCTGGTGACTATGCGTGGGGCGCGACCTGCCCGTTCGCTCCTGAGGCCACCGGCTCCTCCCTGGGCAACTAATGCACTCGTGACGGATAGATCAGTTGGCCTTCCTGATGGTCGGCCACTGATCATCCTGTTACAAGAGGGTTAACGACAGAGTCTGTCGTTAGCCCTCTTTTTTTGTCTCAATTCAGGTAGCTCCTTAATATGTCGGGGGAACCGCGGCCTGAGCCTGTCGAAGGCCATTGGTTTCGACAGGCTCAACCAGCTTCGCCCCACTTTATTGAGAAGATACGCAACAAACAATGCAAATCGGGCTTCGGGGCGGTCAACTCCTTTCACTGTGCCGCGTCATCATAGTCGAACCGCCAGGGAGCGTCATCCATAGGCAGCGCATCCAGACGCGCCCGACGCAGCGCGGCAAAGCGCGGCGACATCTCCGCCAGGCTATCCCCCCCCAACTTCTCCAGCAGCGCATCCGCCAGCACAATCGCCATCATCGCCTCCCCCACCACGGCGGCGCGGGGCACGGCGCAAAAATCGCTGCGCTCATACGTGGTCACGTCCGCCGCGCCTGACGCCAGATTGACGGAACGGCGGGGGTTCAGCACGGTGGAGATGGGCTTCATGGCCGCCCGCGCCACAATTGGCTCCCCTGTGGTGATGCCCCCCTCAAAGCCGCCAGCGTGGTTCGTCTGGCGATAGAGCCGCTGCCCATTCTGTGCCAGAAAGATCTCGTCGTGGACCTCGGAGCCAGGGCGCGCCGCGTTGGCAAACGCCGGGCCAATTTCCACCCCCTTCACGGCATGGATGGAGCCAATCGCCCACATCAGTAGCGCGTCCAGACGACGGTCCCAATGCACATGGCTACCCAATCCGGGCGGCGCACCCAAAGCCACGACCTCAAAGACGCCACCGATGGTGTCCTTCTGCTGCATCGTTTGCCAGATAGCGGCCTCCATCTGCGCCGCTGTCTCCGGCAAGGGGCAGCGCACTTCGTTACCCTCGGCGGCGGCGAATCGCGCCGCGTAAGGCATCTCATCGGGAATGTGCGCCACCACCTCCCCGATGCTGACGACGTAGCTGCCAATGGTGATGTGGAAGTGGGCCAGCAGTTGCCGGCATACCGCCCCCACAGCCACACGCGCCGCCGTCTCCCGCGCCGAGGCGCGCTCCAGCGCCAGGCGCAGTTCGCCATAGCCGTACTTGATCGCGCCGGTGAGGTCGGCGTGACCGGGGCGGGGCGTCGTCATCGGCGGAATCAGGCGGTCGCGCCATTTGGCGTAGTCCAGGTTGTCGATATGCAGGGCAATGGGACCACCGGTGGTGTGCCCGTTCATGTAGCCGCTGCTGAGGCGGATGGCGTCCTTCTCGATTTTCATGCGCCCGCCGGAGCCGTATCCCACCTGGCGCCGGGCCATTTGCTGGTTGAGTTGGGCGTGGTCGAGGGGGAGTCCTGCCGGCATTCCTTCCAAAATGGCCGTCAATCCGGGACCATGGGACTCGCCCGCCGTGAGGAAACGCAAACGATTCATCGCGGCTCCTCTTCCCAGCCAAACCGCTTCGCCGCCTCAATCTGCTCCGGGGCCACCAAAATGCGGTAATGCTCGCTCGTAGGACACACCTCGCACGCCTCACACACAGCCAGACTGGTCATCTGGGAGGCCAACACGAGAATGCCATTGTTCTGCAACACCGCTACCTCCTGATTCAAATTCGACTCCGGCTCCTGGCACTGCATCCCCACCGGCTTAATCAACCACACGCGCCCGTCATCAGGATACCCCGTGGGCAGCGTCGGCGTCGGGCGCGGCGCGGGATACCCTTGCGCCGGCGTAATCGCCACGGTTGGCGGCGGATATCCCTCTTCCACCGGCGCAGCCGTCGCCGCCGGCGTCTCCGCCCCACCGCCCCCCCCACAAGCCGCCAACACCAGCGCCAACGCCAACACCATCATCCCAAGCCATAACCGTTTCATCATCAAAACCTCCAGAAGTCCGCAAGTTTACGCGCGACAAGTTCCCCCTCCCGCCTCCTACCGCCTACCGCCTACCTCATAGTTCCAATTCTACCCTCATCCCCTGTTACATGGTAGAATGCGCGACGCGCGACACATTCCATCGCTTGTGAAATGCCGGCACGTCGCCATTGACAACGTCACCATACCTGCCTGAGGGAATTCTGCCCCCTCTCCCATTTTCGTCTCCCAAACCGGCATTCTCCCATGAAGTCCAGAGGCGTTCCCCGTGCGCGGAGCGCGCCACGACGGATGAAAAGGTTCCTCGTGTCGGCCCAAACCGGCACGAAAGACTTCCAAGTGTCAACTGTCAACTTTTTTTCAAGCGAGTGAGAGACTCGCCTTACAGGAAATTCTCGAAGGAAGTATTAATGAAAAAAGTCGTATTCTTACTCCTCACACTCTTGTTCCTGGTCGCCTGCGGGGCGTCAGGTACAACGCAAGAACCCACCGCCCCAGCCGCCACGACCGCCGCCGGCGATGAAACCGCCAACGCCGCTGACGCCGACACCACGGCCGATGTCGCCACAGACACCAACGCCGCGCAAGACGCCCCCGCTACCACCGCCGCCCCCACCGACACCACCACGGACGCCCCCGCGGAAGACCTTGCCGCCGCCGTCGCCGCCGCCAGCATGGTTCGTCCTGACGACCACGTTCGCGGCGCGGCCACGGATGCCTACATCACCATCATTGAGTACAGCGATTTCCAATGTCCGGGCTGTAGCAGCCTGGCCCCACTGCTGCACCAGGTTCTCGACGCCTACCCCAATGACGTACGCCTTATCTACCGTCATTTCCCCCTGGTAAACATTCACCCCAACGCCCAGAAGGCCGCGGAAGCCGCGGAAGCCGCCGGCGCGCAAGGCCAGTTCTGGGAATACCACGACATGTTGTTTGCGCACCAGGCGGACTTTGCCAACCTGGACGCCGCCGGCGCGCGTGAGCAGTTCATCAGCTATGCCCGTGAGTTAGGTCTGGACGTGGATAAATTTACCACGGAGCTGGACGATGGCGTGTATTTCAACCTTGTGGACGTTTCCCGCGAAGAAGCTATCAACCTGAGTCTGCCCGGAACCCCGTCCCTCTTTTTTAATGGCGAAGTGGTCACCGGTGAACAAGTTCCCCCCACTTACTACTATTGGGACGCCGTGATCAGACTGACGTTGCTGGAGCAACGTGCCTACGCTGCCCCGCCACCTATGACGATTGACACAGACGCGACTTACTACGCCCGCGTAAAGATGGCCTCCGGCGACGAGTTTGTGATCGAACTGCTGCCGAAATCCGCGCCAGAGACGGTGAACAACTTCGTCTTCCTCGCGCGGGAGGGCTGGTTCGACGGCATCACTTTCCACCGCGTCCTGCCGGATTTCGTGGCTCAGACGGGCGACCCCACGGGCACGGGCTTTGGCGGCCCCGGCTACTTCATCCCCAATGAAATTGACCCGGCGCTGACGCACGCGGAGGTGGGCATGGTGGCGATGGCCAATTCCGGCGCGGACCGGAACGGCAGCCAATGGTATATCACACTGGGCGACGTGAGCCAGCTTGACGGCGGCTACACTATCTTTGGCCGCGTGATCGACGGGATGGACGTGGTGCAAAAAATCACGCCGCGCGATCCATCCACGGATCCGGAGGCGCCTCCCGGTGACGTCATCGAATCGGTGACGATTGAGGAGCAAGCACCATAAAGTGGAACCGGCGCGGCGCGCTTCCGCGGAGGCGCGCCGCGCGTTTTCTGGCGTCGGAGCAAAAATGAAGAAGTGGATGCCTCTTCTCGGCTTGATGGTTTTGTTGATGATGCCGGCACTTGCCTGCGCCATCCCCAACATCGGTGGCAACCAGGAGCCAACCCCCGCGCCTCTGCCGACCCCCATGGGCGACACCCTCATCCTCACCATCCCCCTCTACCGCATCGGCCTCAATCCCGGGGACACCGTGCCTGGGTCCGAATTACGCTATGTGGGGCAAAATGCCGGCAGCTACGACGTAACCATCGGTGGACTGTCCGCCAGCAAACGGTCTGGCGACTCCTTTGCCTGGAACGGCGTGGTGGCCCCCGGCGTCGTCGGCAACTATAACCTGCGTCTCACGACCACCCTCCTGGGTAAACTGGTCGCCGCCGGCCCCGTTACATTGAACATCTTCAACCCCACTCCGGCGGCGGCGCCCCCGGCGGCGGCCAGCCTCCATTACACCAATATCGTCGTACAATATCTGATTCCTGCCGGCAGAACCATCCCCGGCACCACCCTCGTCTACGAAAGCATCGTCGAACCCGGCGGCCCGGAAAACGTCCCCCAACGCATGGCTCGCCTCTCCGGCGGCAACGGCTATCCCTATTTCGCTTTTGGCGACTCCATCGCCTGGACCGGCCAACTACGCAATAACGTCTCCATCAGCTATAGCCTTCGCGTCGCCGGTCTTGGCGACGACGGCCTCCGCGTCGCCGGCTCCGCCGAACTGTGGGTGGATAACAAATAACGGACGTATTCCCCGAAATATCGAGAAGGTAACTGCTAAGTCCGATAGGACCAATTTTCTCTGGTGAAAATAGCCGTTGAGCGTGTGAAATTGGTCCAATCTCAAGAAGTTTGTAACAAACCACGGAAAACGAAGACCAGTGCCACTCGCACACACATTACTCGCCCATGCCCACCACCTATTTACGCCCCACCGAACCGCTGGTAAACAAAAACCCCTTTCTTGACCGCACCTGCCACGCGCCCCGCATCCCTCTGTACACAGAAGTCCGCGCTCGCCTGCCCATCCCCATCTTGCCGGAGCATCCGCAGTGGGTCGAAATGTATTGGCGCGCCTGGGAACTCGCCTGGCTCAACCTCCGCCGCGCCAGCC
Source organism: Ardenticatenales bacterium (assembly GCA_020634515.1). Lineage (NCBI taxonomy): Bacteria > Bacillati > Chloroflexota > Ardenticatenia > Ardenticatenales > Ardenticatenales bacterium. Next base: position 479,249 of record JACKBL010000003.1, read on the forward strand.
CCCTGGCCGGCTTTATCGCCAATTTCATCGACACCGCCTTCAACGAAAACACCTTCCTGTGGGACAGCGCCTTCATGATGCACTTCGGCCTCTATGGACGGCGCGCCTTCTACTTCATGGGCACGCTGGATAATTTCTACGCCCACCAGCACCGTGATGGCTACATCTGCCGCGAAATCAATACCGAAGACGGCCACGATTTCTTCCATCCTTTTGATCCCAACAGCACCGGCCCCAATATCCTGGCCTGGGCGGAATGGGACTACTTCCGCGCCACGGGCGACAGCAGCCGCCTGCATGACGTATTCTGGCCCCTGCTCACCTATCACCGCTGGTGTCGCGCCAACCGCACCTGGCCCAATGGCCTCTACTGGACCACCGGCCTCAGCAGCGGCATGGACAACCAGACGCGCGTGCCGGATGGCATGCACCATCACCGGCATTGGACCTGGCTGGACGCCAATCTCCAGGCCGCGCTGAACTGCCTGCTCCTGTGGCAGATGGCCGAACTGCTCGGCGAACGGGAGTATATCCAACCACTGGTGCACGAGCGCGTTCACCTCATTCAGGAAGTCAACGCGCGCATGTGGAACAGCGAAACCAGTTTCTACCACGACATTGACGCGCAAGGGCACTTCTCGCCCGTGAAAAGCATTGGCGCTTACTGGGGGCTGCTAGACCCGGAAATGGTTCCGGGGGAGCGTCTGCTCCCATTCGTGAAGCATCTGCGCGACCCGCTCACGTTCAACCGCTTCCACCGCGTGCCCAGCCAGGCCGCCGACAGCGATGGCTATGCGGCCAATGGCGACTATTGGCGAGGAGGCATCTGGTCCCCCACCAACTACATGGTACTGAAAGGGCTACGGGCGGTGAACCAGGCGGCGCTGGCGCACGAAATCGCCGTGAACCACCTCACGCATGTGTGCACGGTGTTTGAACGGACGGACACTTTCTGGGAAAATTATGCGCCAGAAAGCGCCGCGCCCGGAGAGCCGGCCAAGCCAAACTTCGTTGGTTGGACGGGCCTGACGCCGATTGCCGTGTTGCTGGAAGATGTGATCGGGCTGAATGTGGATTGGCCGCAGCGACGGGTGACCTGGGATCGCCAGTTGGCGGCGGAGGCGGCGTATGGAGTGTATCAGTACCCGCTGGGGCCTGATGGCACGCTGGACATCCTGGGCGACCGGGAGCGGATCACGGTGACAACGACGCTGCCGTTTACGTTGGTGGTGCAGGATGTGGAAGGAAAAGTGCAGATGGCCGTTCCTGCCGGCACAACGGTGATCGAGGTATGAGGTATGAGGTATGAGGTATGAGGTATGAGGTATGAGGTATGAGGGGGCTATGCGACGCGCCCCTTGCTACTCGCCACTCGCCATTCCCCTATGTCCACTTTACGGGTAGCCACGCTCAACTTGCGCAACCGGGCCGACCGCTGGCTGCAACGGCGAGATCTGTTGGCGTCGCAGCTTCTCCAGGCGCAGCCCGACCTGATCAGTTTGCAGGAAATCTCTTTCCCTATTGGGCAAGGCCACTGGTTGCAGCGGCAGCTAAACGTGCGCCTCAGTGGCTCTCGGCGGCATCCCTATCGCCTGCTGCTGGCCCGCAAACGCCACCTGATCAAGGGATACTTCGAGGGCGTGGGCATTCTTACACGGCTGCCCGTCGTCGCCCGCGATACCCTGGGGTTGGGGTATGAGGGGCGCGTGGCGCTGCGGGCTAACCTGGAACTGCCATCGGGCCGCACAGTTGATTTCGTGGCTTTGCACTTGCACCACGTCGCCCGCGACCAGGAAGCACGCACCGAGCAGGTCACGAGATTGATGGGCTGGCTCAATGACCGCAATCGCGTGCCTTATCAAATCATCGCCGGAGATTTCAACGAGACGCCAACGGGACCGGCCATCCGGCGCATGAAGCAGGTATACCGCTCTGCCTTTGCCGAAGCCGTGGGGCACGAGCCGTTGGCAACCTTTCCCACGGCTCTGTCCGGCCCGTCCGATTGGTCTGGCTGTTTGGACTACATTTTTGTCTCCCCGGCCATACACCGGGTAAAACAGGCGCACCTCATCTGCAAGTCCCCCTCGCCTACGGACAACACCCTCTACCCATCGGACCACGTAGGCGTGCTGGCGGTGATTGAAGTGGAAAACGTCTCTCCGCATTGACAAAAGCAGGCGTGTATAACAACAATAGTGTGATTCGCGTTATGTGTCACTCACCGTAGAACAATTCGCCGAACTGCCCACCGTGGCATGCCGACTGTAGGACAATTCGCCGAATTGCCCACCGTAAGGAGTGGAAACACGCCAAATGAATACCAGGGTGACGCCTTTATTGCGCCGCTGGTCGTACCCGAGATAGAGTTAATGAGATGAAGCCAACAATTTCCATTATCGCTCCGGTCTACAATGAAGAAGAAGTGCTGCCTGAGTTGTATCGACGGGTGGCCGCCGTGATGGACGGCATGAAAGAAAGCTGGGAACTGGTGCTGGTCAATGACGGCAGCCGCGACCGCTCGGCGGCCATCATTGCCGAGTTACACAACCAGGATGAGCGCGTGAAGGGGATCAGTTTTTCACGTAATTTTGGCTTCCAGATCGCCGTCACCGCCGGCCTGGACCATGTTAGCGGGGATGCCATTATCCTCACGGACGCGGACTTGCAGGACCCGCCGGAGGTATTCCCGGAGATGATCGCTAAATGGCGCGAGGGGTACGATGTGGTTTATGGGGTGCGTACGGAGCGGGAAGGGGAGACGTGGTTTAAGAAGTTTACGGCGGTGGTGTTCTATCGCCTGATTGACCGGATTACGGGTATTGGCATTCCACTGGATACGGGGGACTTTCGGCTAATGGATCGGCGGGTCGTGGAGGCGATCCGGCGGATGCCGGAACGGAACCGGTTTCTGCGCGGGATGGTTCCCTGGGTGGGGTACAGGCAAACGGGGGTTCCCTATCGGCGTCATGCGCGATATGCCGGCACTTCCAAGTTCGGCAGCGTGCGGCAAATGCTCCCCTTCGCCCTCAACGCCATCACCAGCTTCTCCTACTTCCCCCTCCAACTCGCCACCTACCTCGGCTTCGCCATGGCCGGCATCTCCGCCCTGGCCATCCTCATCGTCATCTTCCTGCGCCTCTTCACCGCACACACAGAACTCACCGGACAGGCCACCACCCTCGTCGCCGTCCTCTTCCTCGGCGGCGTCCAACTCATCAGCCTGGGCATCATCGGCGAATACCTCGGCCGCATCTACGACGAAGTCAAAGGCCGGCCTCTGTACCTGATCGACAAGGCATGGGGAGTCGAAGAATAAGGTATGAGGTATGAGGTATGAGGTATGTATGAGGTATGAGGTATGAGGTATGAGGTATGAAGTTCATACCTTATGCTTTCCCCTTCACCCCCCAATCTCAGACATGACGCGATTCAGCGGAATCACGTTTTGCGACAAGCCATGCCCCCACGGCTTCCACCAGATCGCCTCGCGCAGTTCCGCCTTTAGCGCCTCATCGCTGGCTCCCTGGCGTAGCGGTGTTAGCACGTCAAACTCCCGCTCCCGCAGCAGGCACAACCGCAGCTTGCCATCCGCCGTCAGCCGGGCGCGCGTACAAGAAGCGCAAAAAGGTTGCGTCACGGAACTGATAAAGCCCAGCGTCCCCAATCCCTCCGCCAGCCGATAGATACGCGCCTCGCCATCCAACTCCCCCGCATTCACCAACGTCAGCGGCCCCAACGCCGCCACAATCGTCGCCCGCAATTCTTCTTCAGGAACCACGCCCGCCTGCTGAAAATCCGCCACATCCCCAAACGGCATCATCTCAATGAAGCGCACTTGCCACGGCTTGAACAACGTCAGTCGCGCCAGGTCCACCACATCCTCCCGATCATTGTAGCCGCGCACCACCACCGCGTTCAGCTTCACACGCAGCCCGACGCGCTCCGCCGCGGCAATGCCCGCCCACACATCCTGCACATCCCCCCACCGCGTCACCTGGCGGAACTTCCGCGGGTCCAGCGTATCAATGCTCACGTTCACCCGCTGCAAACCCGCCTCCGCCAACGGCTGCGCCATCTGCTCCAGCAGCACCCCATTGGTCGTCATCGCCACCGTGTCCACGCCGGGCGTCTGGGCAATGCCCCGCACCAACCCGACCAGGTCCGCGCGCACCGTCGGTTCGCCCCCCGTGAGGCGAAATTTATGGAAGCCCAGGTCGGCAAACACACCCACCAGGCGCAATATCTCCTCATCTTGCAGCAGTTCCTGGCGCGGACGGAACGTCATATCTTCCGGCATGCAGTAGACGCAGCGCAAATTGCACTTGTCGGTGAGGGAAATACGTAGGTAGCTGATGTCGCGGCCAAAGCGGTCTTGAGCCATGAATCACCTGTTCTCACTTGCGAAACCGGGACGCCAGAAGGAAATGCCGCGCCGCGCGCGTCTTCCATATGTGCCCCGAAAACGAAACGGCTAACTCTCTTGTGGGCCAGGCTCGTCAAACAAAGCCCTTGTCAAAGCCCTTGTCGAAGTCCTTGTCGAAATCCTTGTGGAAGTCCCCATTGCCTGCGGCAGGCTCAGGCAATGGGTTAAGCGGTTACCCGAAAACAACGAATAGCCACCCAAACGGCAGCACTTGCACATACCATTTTAAGCGCGGCACACGGAGAAAGTGTGTCGCATCCGCATCGTAATCTAACGCCAATTCCACCGAAAGTCAAAGGTTTTTGCTATTTTTCTTAGCTTTTTAACAAAAATAGGTGGTGGCGACGCCGCTCACTCGTAGTACAAGCGGTGGGCGTACATCTGCTTTATTGACGCAGGCTGGCTATAATCCTTACGGGACACTGGCGTTATAGGCTTGGAGGCTTCAGCCGCCCCACGTATGGGGTTTTATCCGGCTAAAGCCTCGACTCCGATCACTTTATGCGGATTTCGCCAGACGCCAGAACCTTACCTGGAAGACACGCTGGGAAAGCGCGTCGCGCCGGAATAACCGTACGATGAGAATGCTCGTCATGCCGGCATCCACCGCCAACGACAACACCCCCCAAACCCGGTTCCTGGGCGGCGCGGGTGAGTCAACCGTTAACTTTTTTCAGGCGAGTTTGGAAACTCGCCCTACAAGGAGAGTGTGTGTCTGACTTCTCCCCTCGCAAAGTAAGGCGGGTCATTTTACCCGCGTGGCTCAGCGCCATTTTGACCATCGCTTTTGTCGCCTCCGGCATCAGCGTCTCTATCTTCGTCTTCCTCACCGCCGACGCCTTCTTGCATCGCCCCTTCAATCCGGTAGCGGCGGCGGCGGAAGAAGTAGCCGGCATTGACTTGAGCCCGTTGGGGCAGGAGGGACCGCCGTTTGTCCCTTCCCTACCACCTGACGAGCCAACGCCCACCCCCCTGCCCACGCAAGAGCCGTGGCAAGGATCGCAGCGTATCACCGTCCTCTTGATGGGCATTGACCGTCGTCCGGGCGACCCCTTCATCTCCCGCACGGACACCATGATGCTCCTCTCCTTCAACCCCGCCACCAACCAGGCATCCATCCTCTCCGTCCCCCGCGACCTCTACGTCGTCATCCCCGGCTATGGCCGGGATCGCATCAACACCGCCTTCGTCTACGGCGCGCGCGGCAACAACCCGGCCGGCGGCGCGGCGCTCTCCATGCAAACCATCACCTACAACCTGGGCATCCCCATTGACCACTACATTCTCGTAGACTTCAACGCCGTGGTGCAAACGGTGGACGCGCTGGGCGGCATTGACGTCAACGTGCCCTTTGACATTTACGATCCAACCTACCCGGACATGTATTACGGCTACGATCCGCTGTATATCCCCGCCGGTTGGCAGCATATGGACGGGGCGCTGGCGTTAAAATATGCGCGCACGCGCCACGTAGACAACGACTTCGGGCGGGCACAGCGGCAGCAGCAGGTTGTCCTGGCCGTGCGCGACCACATGCTAAACATGGGCGTAGGCGATCTACTGCGGCAGGTTCCTTTCCTGTTCCAACAAGTGGGCGAAGGGGTGCGGACCGACCTGAGCCTGGACCAGATTTTGCGCCTGGCGAAGACGGCCAGCGACATTCCGGCGGAGAATATCAGGAGCGACGTGTTGGACTACGATTATGTGATCAGCTACACCACGGAAGCGGGCGCGAGCGTGCTGGTGTTGGTCAACGACAAGGCGGCAGCGCTGATCCAGTCACTGTTTTTCGATCAATAGGCATGGGAAGAGGAAATCGTATGAATCGAGAAGCATTCCGGGAACGATTGAACCAGGGGCCACTGCTTCTGGATGGGGCGATGGGCACGATGCTGCACGCGCGGGGCGCGCACATCGGGCAATGTTTCGACGCCCTCAGCCGGGACAATCCGGCGCTGGTGGCGGAAATTCACCGCCTGTACATTGACGCCGGCGCGGACATGATCGAGACGAACAGCTTTGGCGCGAATCGTTACAAACTGAGCGAATACGGACTGGAGGACGAGGTAGAAGCCATCAACAAGGCCGCCGTGGCTCTGGCGCGGCGCGTCATCATGGGCGCGTTCAAGCCCGTGCTGCTGGCCGGGTCCGTGGGACCATTGGGGGTGCGCCTGGCCCCGCTGGGTCGGGTGAAGCGCGAGCAGGCGGAAGCGGCTTTTGGCGAACAGCTTGCGGCGCTGGTGGCCCCACCTGAAGGGCTGCCCGGCGCGGCGGGCATTGACCTGCTACTGATTGAAACGATGTCCGATGTGAAGGAGGTGGAGGCGGCGGTGCGCGCGGCGCGCGCCATCGCGCCCGACCTGCCCATCGTGGCGCAGATGACGTTCACGCGGGATGACCGCACACTGCTGGGGAACCGGCCGGCGGACGTGGCGCAGAAGTTGATGGCGCTGGACGTGGATGCCGTGGGCGTTAACTGTAGCAGCGGCCCGGCGCAGGTGTTGCGCTTGCTGGTGGCCATGCGTGCGGCGGTTCCGGAGGCGGTGCTGGCGGTTTCTCCGAACGCGGGCTGGCCGCAACAGACGGAGGGCGGACGGGTGCTTTATCCGGCGACGCCGGCGTACTTCGGCGAGTATGCGCGCGCGTTTGTGAAGGCGGGGGCGCGTCTGGTGGGCGGCTGCTGCGGCACGACGGAGGCGCATATTCGGGCGATGCGGGCGGCGCTGGATACGCCTGGAGCCAGTGCGCGGGAGCTGCCGCGGGTGTCGGTAGAGGGGAGTGAGGGGGGAAAAGTGCCGGCAGAACGCCCCACGGCGTTGGCGGAAATGTTGGAGGCAGGCCGGTTCGTCGTCACCGTGGAAATGAGTCCACCGCGCGGCCTGACTACGGAGCGTTTGCTGGCCGGCGCGCATATGCTCAAAGAAGCGGGCGCGCACTTCATCGACGTGGCGGACAGCCCGCTGGCGCGGATGCGCATGAGCGCCTGGGCGGCGGCGTACCTGGTGCAGCAGCAGGTGGGCATGGAAGCGATCTTGCACTTCCCCACGCGCGGGCGCAACCTGCTGCGCGTGCAGGGGGACTTGCTGGCGGCGCACGCGCTGGGGGTACGCAACCTGTTTGTGGTGATGGGCGACCCGACGCGGATCGGGGATTACCCGGAAGCGATGGACAATTATGACATTGTGCCCACGGGCTTGATTGAGTTGATCAAGATGCAGCTTAATCAGGGCGTGGATAAGGCGGGGCAGTCTATTGACCAGCCGACGGGCTTTGTTGTCGGCTGCGCTATCAGCCTGAATCCCGGAGACCCGCAACGGGAGATGCGCCTGCTGCGGAAGAAGATTCGCAGCGGAGCGGATTTTGCCCTGTCGCAGCCAGTGTTTGACGTGCCGGCAGCGCGTGCGTTTTTGCGGCAATATGCGGAGACGTATGGGGATTTGATTCCGGTGATTGCCGGCATTAACCCCCTCTTCAACAGCAATAACGCCGAATTCCTACACAACGAAGTGCCCGGCATCCACATCCCGGACATTTACCGGGAACGGATGCGCCAGACCGTCGATCCACAGCAGGAAGGGGTGAAAATCGCCCAGGAACTCCTGTTAGAGATGCGCGAATTTACGCAGGGGGTTTATTTGATGCCGGCATTTGGCCGCTACGACCTCGTTGCCGACGTGTTAGACGTTTTGTGAAGGGATGAGGGTTAGGGACACGCGCTGGCGTCAAGGACTGCCCCAATAATACCAACCGGCGCCGCAAACTCGCCACGCGCCCACTCCCTACGCCACCCACCCCCAGATAAAGAACTGCCCACTGAAATAGAACCAGAGCAGCAACGAGAGATAGAGAATGAGGCGGTGACGCCACGGGTTTTGGCCCGCCACACCCCACCACCAGAACAGCGGAAAGAAGGCCAACGCATAGCGCATGAAAGAGTACAACGGCTTCAGGTCGGAGCGGGGCAGCAGCATGAACAGGAGCATGGCCGCCGCGTAGAGGCCATAGAGGGGACCGAAGCGGCGAAACGTGACCCCGATCGTCGCCAGCAGCAAGAAGACGACGCCAAAGTCCAGCAGCAGCGTGAACTCGCCCGCGCGCACGCCCCGACCCGTGAGCAGGATGCGGGCCGCCGTGATCAGGTCGGCGCCGGGCAGGCTGGTGGTCTGATGCCAGAACCGGGCATAGACCTGGCCGATGGGCGGTAGCCCCACTCCATGACGATAGAGGAGGAAGCCGAGGAAACCCCAGGCGGGCAGGGTGGCCGACAACAGGGAGGACCAGCGGCGGGGGCGGGCGGTCCAGGCGGCATAGGCCAGGGGGAGGATGAGCAGGACGCCGGTGGTGCGGGTCACGGTGGCGAGGAGGGCGAAAATGCCGGCATTCACCCCCTCTCCCCTCTCCGCCGCCACCAAACTCGCCAACGCCAACAGCAAAAACAGCGGCTCCGTGTACCCGGCAAACAGAAAAAAGCCCGTCGGAAACAATCCCAGGTACACCAGCGCCCGATTCGCGCCGCTTTCGCCGATTTTCCGCGTCGCCTGGCGATGAAACAGATAAAACGCCCCCAAACAGGCCAGATTGCTCACCACCATCGCCGCCATCATGGCCGCCGTCGTGGGCGCGGCGGGAATCAGCCAGGCCCCGGCGCGAATCAGCAGCGGATAGAGCGGCGGAAAGACGGAATCCTCGACGGCGGCATACCCCTGGCGCGCAATCCGCACGTACCGGTTGGTGTCAAAGCGCTGCCACGGCCCCAACAACAACCCCGCCGCCCCCTCGCGGAGAATCTCCGCGCCGAGATAGGGGCGCAGCTCCTCGTCCGGCGTGGCCGGAAGGGGCACAAGCGTCGTCACGACACCGCCCCAGAGGGTGAGAAACAATCGCAGCGCCAAGAACAGGGCCAACGCCCGTTTCCAGGACACCCGTCGCGCCCCATTCACCCGGTCCATCATACGCTCGTTTCCCTTTCTTCCTTGCTGCATACCTCTATTGTACTGGGTCTCGTCTCAAGATACACAGCGGATATAATCGCGCCATGACGCCCCTGCCCAACTTCCTCCTCATCGGCGCGGCCAAAGCCGGCACGACGGCTCTTTTTGCCACCCTGGATCAGCATCCTGATGTGTATTTTGCCGGCAATAAGGAGCCGAGTTATTTTGCCTGGATGGAGCAGTCGCTGGATGTGCGCGGACCGGGGGACTGGGCTGCCCTCAGCCCGTATGTGGTCACGAGATGGGCGGATTATGCGCGGTTGTTCGCAAATGCCGGCACAGCCACCGCCATCGGCGAAGCCTCCACCGCCTACCTCTACCACCCATATGCCGCCGCGCGCATCGCCCACGCCCTGCCCGATGCGCGCCTCATCGCCATCTTGCGCCACCCGGCGGACCGCGCCTACGCCGCCTACCTGCACCTCCTGCGCGACGGGCGGGAGACGCTGGATTTCGCCGCCGCCCTGCGCGCCGAACCGGAGCGCATTGCCCAGGGCTGGGAGCCGTTGTGGCATTATCGCCAGATGGGGGCCTATGCGGCGCAGTTGCGGCGGTATCTGGCGCACTTCGAGCGGGCGCGGCTGCACGTCTGCCTCTATGACGACTTCCAGGCAGACCCGACCGCCACGGCGCGGCGGATTTTCGCCTTTCTGGGGGTAGAGGACTCCTTCACGCCCGCGCTGCCGCACCGCACCAACGTCGGCGGCGTGCCGCGTGGCGAGCCGTTATACCGGCTGCTGGCCGCCGCCCGCTGGAAACGCGCGCGGCAACGAATCCCCCCCGGACTGCGTCACCGCTATCGCCGCTTACTGAACGCCTGGCCGCTGCGCCGCCCCCCGCTCCCTCCCCAACTCCGCGCCAACCTCACCGCGACCTTCCGCGACGACATCCTCCACCTGCAAGACCTCCTCCAACGCGACCTTTCCGCCTGGCTAGGGTGAGGGGCCGGTTTGCGAGTGGCGAGTTTGCAACTGGCAAGTGGCGAGGGGCGAGGCGCAAGTTTGCAGGTGGCGAGGGGCGAGGGGCAAGTTTGCGGGTGGCGAGGGGCGAGGGGCAAGTTTGCAGGTGGCGAGGGGCGAGGAGCAAGTTTGCGGGTGGCGAGGGGCGAGGGGCAAGTTTGCGGGTGGCGAGGGGCGAGGGGCAAGTTTGCGAGGGGCGAGGCGCAAGTTTGCAGGTGGCGAGGGGCGAGGGGCGAGGCGCAAGTTTGCAGGTGGCGAGGGGCGAGGGGCGAGTTTGTGAGTGGCGAGTTTGTGAGTGGCGAGTGGCGAGTTTGCGGGGGCAAGTTTGCAAGTGGCGCGTGGCGCGTGGCAAGTTTGCGAGGGCAGCTTAGCGAGCAACAAATCCACGAACCAACTCCCCCTCATACCTCATACCTCATACCTCATACCTCATACCTCATACCTCATACCTCATACCTCTTCAACAGTCGCCGGTAGATGGTCAGCAGTTGCCGCGCGGTTTCGCGCCAGGTGAAGCGGTGCGCCTGGCGGAAGCCTTCGGCCACCATTTTGGTGCGGCGGGGCGTGTCCAGCAGCAGGCGGTGCATGGTGTCCTGCCAGGCGCGCTCGTCACGCGGCGGCAGCAGCCAGGCGGCCTGCCCGGCCACTTCCACCAGGCTGGACGTCGCGGCGCTGACCACGGGCACGCCGCAGGCCATCGCTTCCAGCAGGGGCAGCCCGAACCCCTCGTAGAGGCTGGGGAAGAGAAAAAGTGTGGCGGCGCTGTAGAGGGTGGGGAGGTCCGCGTCATCGACGAAGCCGAGGAATTTGACGCGCTCCCGCAAGCCCTGCGCGGCGACTTCGGCCATCATTTCCTCGTAGAGCCACCCCTTGCCGCCGGCGATGTACAGGTTGTGCGGCCACTGCGCGGCCACGCCTTTGAAGGCGCGCACGAGCATCTGGTAGTTTTTGCGCGGCTGCAGCGTGCCTACGCTCAACAGGTAGGGGGATTCGCCCAACCCGTAGCGGTCACGCACGGCGGCCAGTCGCCGCTTTTCCGTGACCGGGCGGAATTTCTCGCTGACGCCGCTGTAGAGGACGGTGATTTTGGTTTCGGGAACCTGCCACAGGTCAATGAGGTCGGCACGGGTGGCCTGGGAGTCGGCGAGGATGTGGGTGGCGCGGGCAACGGATGCCGGCACAACCCGGTTCAAATAAGCAACCAACGCAGGCGTGAAGGTTTGCGGGTAGTGGATGAAGGAGAGGTCATGGACAGTGAGGAGGGTGGGCACGCCGCCGCGCACGGGGGGCAGGACGAAATCGGGGGAGTGGTAGAGATCAATGGGACCGGTGAACCAGTTGACGGGGAGGGGGACGCGCAGGCGATGCCAGAGGCGGTAGAGCCAGCGGTCGCTGAGGGGAGCCGGGTGGCGGCGCATGTTGGCGGCGGTGGGAAGCGGATTGGGGACGGGGGGAGATGCCGGCATTTTCGCATGAAACAAATGATACGCCGTCGTCTTATCCGCCTCCGCCAGCGCCCACACCAACTCCCGCGTATACCGCCCAATCCCTCCCCCCTGCGTCACCGCCGCCGTCACGTCAATCCCGATTCGCGGAGAGTCTGCGAGTTTGCGAGTTTGCGAGTTTGCGAGTTTACTCACCACGCACCCTTTGCCCTTGCCTTTCACTCACCATGTTTACGTTGACTTACAACATTGGGAACGAGCATAGAGATGATTTCATTCAGCAAATCAAGTCGATGCGTCAACACCTGGGCGGGCAAAAGCAGATGCCCTCGCCAATACCACCCGCGAGATTCACGAGCTTCCGCCACCGCTATGCGCAAACGAAATGCATAATCCTTGCCAAAGCCACGACCATATCCCTCTTCGATATTGGCACTGATGGACCCGACACTGCGGATCAACTGCTTCGCAATGGTCGCTCCCCTCACATCCTTCAGTAGATATTCGCAATCTCCCCAGGCAAGATCGTACAAGAAAAGCGCTTTCGGATAAACATGAAACTGCCACAAAGGATCATGCAACAGCGAAGGATGTACCGTCTCACGCCAGGCATCAAAACTGCGTGGCCTTTCCCTCATCTTCAACCCTCACACATATCATCTCAACAACTCGAGGCGGCCCCGTTTGAGCCTATCGCAACCAACCTCGCCCCCCGCTCACTCGCTCACTCGCCCCTCGCCACTCACCCCTCGCCACTCACCCCTCCCCTTGTCCACGTCGCTGTACGTCCAGTAGCGATTGACGAAAAAGTTCCAGAACATGGCCAGGCCGACGGCCAACGCCAGGGCCAGGTTTTTGCCCAGGCGCAGGGTGACGGCTTCGCTGAACGATGGAACGAGCCAGGCGGTCAGGTGGGCAAAGGGCTGGGAGGTGTAGGTGAGGATGGGCACGCGGATGAGAAGGGCGAGGGCGTTGACGAAGAAGAATTGCAGGAACTGGCGTACAAGAGGCTTGCTGCGCGAGTCAGGGTAGGTCCAGTAGCGGTTCCAGATGAAGTTGCTGATGATGGCCAGGATGAAGGAGAGAGTGCCGGCAAATGCCGGCATAATCCGTCCCGTCACCCACCCCGTATGCTGAAAAACACTCACCAACAGATTAAACGAGCCGAAATCCACCACGGCCCCCACCGCCCCCACCACCGTGAACTTCACAAACCGCTTCGCCTCAACCGGATTCAGCCCCGTTCTGCCCACAATCGCATGAAAAAACGCACTCATAACTCACTCCGCGCCAGACCATTTCGCGCCAAAAGCTGCTGCAACCCCAACATCACGCCCAAATGAACATAAATGTTATTCACGTACAGCTTGTCAACCAGATGATGCACCGCCAGAGCCGCGCACACCGCCAGCAACCCCAGCGCCATGCCCCGCTCCGCCGATGGTAATCGTCGCAGCAGCCAAACGCCCTGCCCGACCACCACCAGCCAGAACACAAAGTAGGCGATTATACCGACCACGCCTGTTTCCGCCAGCAGGTTTAGATAGTAATTGTGCGCGTGTCCCAGCGCCGCGGGCCAGTTGAGGAAGGCATAATCCGCGTAAGCCGCTTCATAATTGCCAAAGCCCACCCCCAGCCACAGATGGTCGCGGGCCATCTCCAGCGCCGACTGCCAATGAGCCAGCCGCTCTAACACAGCATAGTCCGCCTGCGTAATATCCACGCCGCGCACGTCGCCCAGACTAAACTCCGCCGTAAACCCGGTGAGGCGCGCCGTAATTGACGCCGGAATCCATCCGGCGGCCAGCGCCAGCACAAATAGCGCCAGCCCCCCAACCAGCACCGCCGCGCCCCACACCCGCCGCCGTGGCCAGAAAAAAAGCAGGGTTGCGATGCCGGCAACAAAGCCCAACCACGCCCCCCGACTCCAGGAAAGCACCAGCGCCGCCGTCGTCGTCCCCGCCGCCACGCCCAGAAACAGCAGCCACCCCCGGTCTGTCCATGTCCCCCAGGAACGGGCGCGCCAATGCGCCACGACGAGGCCGACCAGCGTCCCCCAGGCCAGGCAGGCATTCATGCCCACGAAGCCGCCAAACGGGTTCGGCTGGTCAAACGTCCCATAGGGGCGGTAGAAACGCCCGGAGACGTGGAAGAAGTCGGGACCGCTGCCGCGAATGACGGCCTGCCAGATGCCGCCCAGGGCCTGGCTCATCCCCGCCAGCAGCAGGATACCGACAAATAGTCGCGGGGTCCAGGATGCCGGCATTCGCCGCAACAACGGCGACACCTCCGGCAAATCCACCACCATAACCATCAACAAGCCTATCTCCACCCACTTAATCAACTCCCGAAACCCCAAAACCAACGACGGCGCATCCAACAGCGAGATAGTCGCCACGCCGGCGAACAGGGCCAGCGGCAAATGGGGCCACGACAGCGGCAGCTTGATCGCCCGCCGCAACACCCCTTTGCTCAGCCACACAGCCACCACCACAAAAAAAAGCAGTTGGCCGCTGTCCAGGAGTTGGTTGCCCCACACCCGATTCTCAAACGCGCCAAAAGGCCCCGCCAGCAGCGCCAGCCCCAATCCGACCAGCGGATCGATCAACGTCAGCAGCAGAGCCACCGCGGCAACCACCAGCACGACGGCGGCCCACAACGGCAGCAGCGCCACCGCCAACCCCAGGCCCAACGCCGCCAGCGCGGCCCCCCACCCCACATGATAGGGAGGCCAGGCAAGCAGCCCGATACGCTGCCGCCTGGCGTTCACGCGCACATCTAACATAGGGTAACAGGCTACCTTTAGACGCGGCCGCGGAAGTAATCCAGGGTCTTGCGCAGCCCTTCTTCCAGGCCAACTTTCGGTTCCCAGCCCAACACGGCACGCGCTTTGCTGATGTCCGGGCGACGCACTTTGGGGTCGTCGGTGATGCGCTCGTCGGTTGGTTCCACGAAATGAATCTCGGATTTGCTGCCGGCAATTCGCACCACCTCATGCGCAAAGTCCAAAATCGTCATCTCGTTCGGATTGCCAATGTTCACGGGCAAACGCTCATCCGACAGCAGCAGCCGATAGATGCCCTCTACCAGATCGCTACAATACTGGAAGGAGCGCGTCTGCTTGCCACCCATGTACACCGTCAGCGGCTCGCCCAACAGCGCCTGCTTGATGAAATTGGGCACAACCCGCCCATCATTCAAACGCATCCGTGGCCCATACGTGTTGAAGATGCGCACTATGCGCGTCTCCACGCCGTGATACCGCTGGTAAGCCATCGTCATCGCCTCGGCAAATCGTTTGGCCTCGTCATAGACGCCACGCGGACCAATGGGATTGACGTGTCCCCAGTAGGTTTCGGGCTGGGGATTGACCTGCGGGTCGCCATACACTTCGCTGGTGGAAGCCAGCAGGTAGCGCGCACCCTTCGCCTTGGCCAGACCAATCGTGTTCAGCGTGCCCAACGAGCCAACCTTTAGGGTGTGGATGGGATGCTCCAGGTAGTCATTGGGGCTGGCCGGCGAGGCAAAGTGCAACACCGCATCCACCGGACCATCAAGGTAGATGTAGTTGCTGACGTTGTGCTTGATAAAGCTGAAACGTTCGTGGGAGATCAAATGGGCGATGTTATCGGTGCTACCCGTGATCAGATTGTCCATGGCAACGACCGTGTGGCCTTCCGCCAGGAATCTTTCGCATAAATGGGAACCAAGAAAACCCGCGCCCCCCGTGATCAGTACACGCATATTTCCTCCTCAAAGAAGTGGTCGGTGAACGGTAATCAGTGGATCATAGCCCGTTACCACGACGCTCCATCGCCTCGTGGGGATCGCCATCTGGCATCTCCGGCAATTTCGACAGGCTCGCGCGGACAACCGTCCTTTTCATTCATTGTAACACCCAAGCCGCCGGCAAAAACCCGTGATATGACCACGTTTACCCGGCGCTGGCATCTCCCCCTATATTACACGGAATCCGGCAAATACCCATCAGCATTTGCGGAAATTGCCGCCCGGCGGGGGCAAGGGCAATTCGCGGTCGTGTTCGCAAAACCATCCTGGGCAAGGTATACTTTTCCTGTAGAGATACGTTTGCACCTTGCGACAAGCTTCCCTGCCTGCCGCTGGCGCAGGGCAATCTTTTGTCCTTCGTCATTTGTAACTCGTCATTCGTAACTCGTAACTCGTCCTTCAACCAATCACTGTTTCCGCGGGAGAATCTCCATGATCCATGAGGATGGCCCTGGCGCCAGCCAGGTTGAGCAGCGCAAAGCAGACCACATCCGCATCAACGTCGAGGAAGATGTCGCCTTCAAAGCCCTGAGTACAGGACTGGAGAAGGTGACGTTTTTGCATCAGGCGCTGCCTGAATACAACCTGGCGGAGATTGACACGTCGAGCGTTCTTTGGGGGAAGCGGCTGTCCACGCCTGTCTTTATTTCTTCCATGACGGGGGGAACCGAGGAAGCGTACCAGATCAACCGCGCCCTGGCGATGGCGGCGCAGCAGGTGGGCATGGCCATGGGGCTAGGCTCCATGCGCGCGGCGATTGAAAACGACAATCTGGCGTACACGTTCCAGGTGCGGGACGTGGCCCCGGATATTCTGTTGTTCGCTAACGTGGGCGCGGTGCAGCTTAATTATGGGTATGGACCGGCGCAGATGCAACGGGCGGTGGAGATGGCCCAGGCGGATGCGCTGATTTTGCATTTCAATGCGCTGCAGGAGGCGGTGCAGCCGGAAGGGGATGGGGATTTTCGGGGTTTGTTGGGTAAGGTGGAGGCGTTGTGCCGGCATTTTCCCGTACCCGTCATCGCCAAAGAAGTGGGGTGGGGCTTCGATGCCGCCACCGCCCGCCGCCTGGCCGATGCCGGCATCGCCGCCATCGACGTCGCCGGCGCGGGTGGCACAAGCTGGAGCCAGGTAGAAATGTACCGCGCCCCCACAAGTCGCCATGCGCGCATTGCCGGCAACTTCATTGATTGGGGCATTCCCACCGCCGACGCCGTACGTTTTTGCCGGCAAGGCGCGCCCAACCTCCCCATCTTCGCCAGCGGCGGCCTGAAAACGGGCATCGACATCGCCAAGTGCATCGCCCTCGGCGCCAACCTGGGCGGCATCGCCGGCGACTTCCTCCGCGCCGCCGTCTCCGGTGGGGCGGACGCCGTCGTCGAACTGGCCGACACCATCACGCAAGAACTACGCATCGCCATGTTTTGCGCCGGGGCCGCCGACCTCCACCAACTCGGCCAGACACCCCTCCACCCCACCTTCTCCTGATTTTAGTGACCGCCGAAAGCAACTTGCCCTTCTGCGGGTTAGAACGTCACATCAAGCGCATCCAACGATTCCGCAAGGTGTTCTCGGATGCGCCGTTAGCCAACAAAGGTTTTTGGGAACATGCAGCCAACGACAGACACGTTTACCACTCTTTCCAAAACAATGATCGCCGCCGTGGAAACCGAAATGCGCAGCGTGTTGGAAGCCGGCGACGCCCCACCCGACCTGTTTCAAGGTATGATGCACTATCACATGGGGTGGGTAGACGCCGACCTGCGCCCCGTGCGCGTCCACAGCGGCAAACGCATCCGCCCCCTCCTTTGCCTCCTCTGCTGCCACGCCGCCGGCGGCGACTGGGAGCAGGCCGTCCCCGCCGCCGCCGCCATCGAAATCCTGCACAATTTCACCCTGATTCACGACGATATTCAGGACGACAGTCCCACGCGGCGCGGGCGTCCTACCCTCTGGACGTTGTGGGGCGTGCCGCAGGCCATCAACAGCGGCGACGCCATGTTTGCCGCCGCGCACCTGGCTCTGGCGCGCCTGTTGGACAACAACGTGCCCGCCGCCGCCGTCGTGCGCGCCCTGCGCCGCCTGGATGAAACGTGCATGGACCTCACGCGCGGCCAGTACGCGGACATGCGCTTTGAGACACGCGCCAACGTCAGCGTGGACGAATACCTGGAGATGATTCGCGGCAAAACGGCGGTCCTGATCGCCCTCAGCGCCGAATTGGGGGCGCTGGTCGCCGGCAAAGACGCCCAGACGATAGCCCATTTCGCCGCCTTCGCGCTCAACCTGGGGCTGGCGTTCCAGGTGCGCGACGATATTCTGGGCATCTGGGGCGAAGAAGCCGTGATCGGCAAGTCGGCGGCGACGGACATCGTCACGCGCAAGAAGAGCCTGCCCGTTCTCTATGGCCTGGAGCGCAGCGAGGCGCTGCGCCAGCTTTACGCCGCCGACCCCGCGCCGGCGGATTTTGTGCCGCGGGCGATTGCGCTGCTGGATGAGGCCGAAGCGCGACCATACGCGGAAACCCAGGAGCGGGCGTATACGGATTTGGCGCTGGGTTATTTGGGGGAAGTTGCCGGCATTCACCACACCAGCCAACCCCTCATCCACCTCACCCACCAACTCCTCGGCCGCATCAGCTAGAAAGAGTGATCAGTGGATAGTTGTCAGTGGTCAGAAGTGCCGCCATCAGCAATCTGTGATCTTGAGGATAGACATGACCTGGCAAAATTACCTACTCGAACTCGAAGACCGTTTCCTCCGCTACGTCCAGATAGACACCCAAAGCGACGAGGCCAACCAGACCACCCCCAGCACCGCCAGCCAGCTTGACCTGCTGCGCCTGCTGGCGGACGAACTGCGCCAGATGGGGGCCAGCGACGTGCGCCTCACCGATTACGCCTGCGTCCTCGCCACCATCCCCGGCAACCAACCCCACGCCCCCGCCGTCGCCTTCCTCGCCCATGTGGACACCGCCACCGACTTCAGCGGCAGCGGCGTCAAGCCCATTGTCCACCGCAACTACCAGGGCGGTCCCATCACCCTCCCCGACGACCCCGCCCAGGTACTCACGCCGGAAAACAGCCGCTTCCTCTCCGGGCAAATCGGGGAGGACCTGGTGACGGCTAGCGGCACAACCCTGCTCGGCGCGGATGACAAGGCGGGCGTGGCCATCATCATGACCCTGGCCGCGAATCTTCTGGCGCACCCGGAAATCCCCCATGGCGACGTGCGCGTCTGCTTCACGCCGGACGAAGAAGTGGGGCGGGGCACGGAAGGGCTGCGCCTGGAGGACCTGGCCGCCGACGTGGCCTACACGCTGGACGGCGGCGAAGCGGGCGAGATCACCTACGAAACCTTCTCCGCCGATAAAGCGGTCGTCACCATCACAGGCGTTTCCATCCATCCCGGCGACGCCAAAGGGAAGATGGTCAACGCCCTCACGCTGGCCGCTCAACTCTTGCTGGCGCTGCCCCAGGACACGCTCACGCCGGCCACCACCAGTGAGAAGGAAGGCTTTATCCATCCGTATAAGTTAAGCGGTAGCACGGCGCAGGCGGAAATTCACTTTATTTTGCGCGATTTCGAGCGGGAAGGGTTGGCGGCGCATGGCGCGCGGCTGCGGGAAGTGTGTGATCGGCTGCGGGTTGCGGAACCACGTGCCGGCATTGACTGCCAGATCACCCCACAGTACCGCAACATGCGCTACTGGCTGGAAGATAATATGAAACCCGTGGAACTGGCGGTGGCGGCTATTGAGCAGGCGGGCATCTCCCCTATCATCCGCCCCATTCGCGGCGGCACCGACGGCTCCCGCCTCACCGAACGCGGCCTGCCCACCCCCAACCTCTTCACCGGCATGCACAACATCCACGGCCCCCTCGAATACGTCAGCCTGCAAGACATGGCCCGCGCCACCCAGGTCTGCCTCAACCTCGTCCAACTCTGGGCTGGAAGTCCTGGACCTGAACCTTAAAAAAGAGTGACTATACAGGTCATCTGCCCAGATTGGACCAATTTGCTCTGGTTAAATCCTATTAATGTCTACAAAATTGGTCCAATCTCTCTCCCCCCCCTCCCTCCGCCCCGTTGACTTGCCCCTCTAAATCGTGTAAAGTGTTTATGTAAACCGCTCACCAGGAGGGAACGTGACACCATACAACAGCAACCGAACCGATCTCGATCCCGCGACGCTGGCCTCGCTGCGCCGCGTCTTGCGCAACTGCGGCCCCTTTGACGACGACCCCAAGCTGCGCGCCGTCTTTGTAGACAGCCGCCTGTCCCCCTGGCGCGACAACGTGCCCGAAGCGGGCAACGCCAGCGCCCGCGTAGACGCCCTCATCAGCTACCTGCTGCCACGCCAGAACAACAGCGGTGAAAACGCCCTCCTCCTGTTCCTGCAAGTCCTACGCGACCGCGCCAACCCCAAAGATAGCTGCGCCGGCCAACTGGCCGACCTCATCGATCGCCTCAATCCCCCTGACGAGGCCTATTCCGCGCAAAGCATCGGCCCACAAACCTACGCGCCACCGAGCAGCGCATCAACCACGAAATACGCGGCTGATGTTGGCGACGCCAGCCGCCGCCAGGCGTATCAACTTCTGGAAGAACGAGACTCCAAAGAGTCTCTCGAAAGAGCTTTGGACATTTTCGAATCAATAGGAGATCAAGAAGCCATCGTAACCGCGCTCGGGAGACTCGGCGATCTGGCCTACCGCGAGGGACGTTATGAGGAGGCAACAGATTATCTTCAGAAAGCGCTGGAGAGAGATCCCCAAAATGTATTCGCCAATGTCACGCTTGCAGCCACCATCTTCCGGCAAGGCGGAAAGGATGAAGCCCGCGAGGTGTTGGCGCGGGCCAGCAGGCTGGCTCCCCAGGATGAGCGCGTCCATGCCCTGCAAGCAGAAATGGATGCCCAGCAGCAGCGGGATGCGCTCCTGTCACGTATCCGCGACCTGGAGACACGGGTCGAGAAAGACGAACGCCTGCCACGGCGCTTCCAAAATAGCATCACCGAAAATGTAAGCCTGACAAAAGGATCTATTGACGACAACCAACTGGAGATGGCCGCGGCCACGCTCAAAACGGCCGAAGATGTCTGGGACAATTGGGACGAACACCGGGACGCATGGCTCTCCGCTTATGGGTTCCAGCAAAAGCTGATTGAGCAGATCGCCGCCCTGGGCGCGGAATCCGAATTCAGACAGCGACTGAGCGCCGCGCAGCGAGACCTGGCAGGCCGTCCGGCCACAACGGATACCGCCGAAGCCTGGCGGCGGGACCTGGAGCAGTTGGAAGCCGTATTGCACCAGTATGAAGACTTGCAGGGGCGCATCAACGAACTGAATCAACGTTTGTACGCGCTCCCCGCCGACCAACGCGCGCCTTTTGTGCAAGCAGTAACCGGCATGCAAGGCAAGCTAGAGCAACTGCCCCTGGTAGGCGCGGAAGCGTGGCGCGCCTTCGAGAGCGAGGTCGCCCGCCAGGAATCGGCGCTGGAGGACGCCAGAAAGCGGGCGGAACAGCGAGAGAAGCAGGTATGGTTGGTCGTGGCGAGTGCGGATCGTTTTGATTGGCGGCAAGCGTTCGCCTCGGCCAGCTACGACAGCACGCCCATTAACTGGACGGGGGCAACCGGTTCCTTAAACCAGAGCCGCCTGCGCGAGGCGGGCGACGGGGACGTGGTGCTGGCTTACGCTTCCGCCAGCGACGAGCGAGCGATTGTGGGGCTGGGGCACATTGTGGGGCAGCCTTATGATCATGAAGCAGCTCAGGCGGTGAATATCGCCCCGGATCGGCTGCTGGACAAGCCGATTACGCTGGAAATGCTGCGCGACGCCGTGCCGGAAACGGAAAAGGTGCGCGTGAACCAGATTGGCTTCGCCGCCGTGACGCCGTTTGAGTGGTCCGTGATTCGTGAGCTGATTCGCTACCACAATCCAGACCTGAATGCGGCGGATTTGCCGGCATCCCACACCCCCCTCGAATACCATCCCATCATCACCGACGTGGCGCTGCCCACCGATCTGATGGCAGGGCGAGAGACGCCCGCCCGCGTGACGGTGCGCAATCGCGGCAACGTGACCTGGGAGAAGGGAACCGCAGGCGACTTGAGGCTGGAAAGCGCCTCGATTGAATTACGAATACGTCCGGCGACAATGCCGGCAGACATCCCCCCCGGCCAAATAGTCGAACTCGCGCCCATCCTCCGCCCCACCGCCGCCGGCCCGCAAACATTAGCCTGGACCTACACGCTGCACACGGGCACGGAAGCCGTCACCTCAGACCCATATCAAATGTCCGTCACTGTGCAGGCCAAACCGCGCGACAATGCCATGTTTGTGTCAGACGAATCCTTTCCCCCTGGGTCGGAGGTTGCCACTGGGTCCCGCTTCGAGAAACAGTGGCGCGTCCACAATGCCGGCAACACAACCTGGAACAAGCAGTATCAACTCGTGTTTATTGGCGGTGACCACCTGGACGGCCCCGATGCGGCGTCGCTGGATGAAGAAGTGGCTCCGGGAGCGGACACCATTCTCTCCGTTTCCCTGACTGCGCCGACGGAGCCGGGCAAGCGGCGTAGCACCTGGCGGCTGCGGAATGAACAGGGCCAGTTATTCAGCGACTCCTTTTTCATGGACATTGAGGTGATTCCCCCGGAACCGGTGGACGACGCCATTTTCCTGGAAGACGTGGACACGGAAGAGGGGACGGAAGTTGCCCCAGGCGCAACCTTCAGCAAAGCGTGGCGCGTGCGCAACAGCGGCAACACCACCTGGGATGATCGCTATCAACTTGCTTGCGTCAGCGACGACCGCATGGGCGCGCCGGATATCGTCACCGTGCCCGAAACCGTCCCTCCCGGCGCGGAGACCGTTCTGGACATACCCATGATTGCGCCAGAAACGCCAGGGAAACGGCGCAGCACCTGGAGATTACACAACGAAAAGGAGGAACCGTTCGGCCCCTTGCTGTTCGCGGAGATTCAGGTCACGGAGGCCGCGCCAATAAGCGCGCCGACGCATTCCACGGAAGAAGGAACAAAGCCAACGCCGTCAGTGCCGGCAAAAGAGGAACAGGAGGGGGAAGAGCTACAGGAACTCCCACCGCAAGAGGTTGCCAACGGCACGCGAACGGAAACACGAACGCAAGTGATTACCCCCGTGGTCATTGGCTGGCAAAAGCTGCCCGAACCGCCCCCGGACGAAGGGCGCATCATCGTGGACGTGAACGACAGAACCATCAGCCTGACGTTGAACAATAAAACGGAATTCCGCAGCCGCAACCTCCTGTCGCACAACGAACTGCGGCAAGAGATGTTGTTGGCGCCGATGCGGTACGGGCGGTTGCTGTTCAAGGGTTTGATCAACAGCGACGCCGCGCCAGATTTTCAGGGACGCGACACAGCAGCAGGCTACATCATCGCCCGCGACCGCACCAAAGGAAAGATGCGCTGGCAACTGCGTGTGGACGCGGATTCCGAGGCGTATCCTTACAAGTGGGAATTTCTGGCGGAAGAGGGGGAAGAGAAACCCCTGGCCGTGCGCGAATTCTCTCCCTATTACCGCCTGCAAGGG
The DNA here is from genome assembly GCA_020634515.1 of Ardenticatenales bacterium. Lineage (NCBI taxonomy): Bacteria > Bacillati > Chloroflexota > Ardenticatenia > Ardenticatenales > Ardenticatenales bacterium. Next base: position 502,436 of record JACKBL010000003.1, read on the forward strand.
GGGCGCGAGGCGATCCCGCCGCTGGAAGCGCAGCCCGTCAATGCCCTCTTCGTCATCGCCAACCCCGCCAACCTCAGCGAGGGGCGCGGCCCCATCAGCAAGCTGCAACCGCTGCTGGTGGACAAGGAACTGGACGTGATTCGGCGGGCGATGGCCCCGCTGGTGGAAAAGGGATGGATGAGCTACGAGGTGATGCACAGCGCCGCCGACGAGCGTTTTGACCTGGACGCCATCAAGGAACGGCTGCAAAAGAGCCACGCACCGGGCGCGCGCAACATTCACGCGCTGCACCTGATCGCCCACGGCATCTACCTGGGGGATGAATTTTTTGTCGTCCTGGAAAACAGGGCGCGCGAATTTGAACTCATTTCGGCGCAAGATTTTGTGAACGGGGTGACGAGCAGCGAGGATTTGCGCCTGATTGTGCTGGCAACCTGCCTCAGCGCGGCTACGGGGCCAGAAGCGGCGGCGGCGGAAGGGGCGTTCCTGGAGACAGGCCAGGTGTATCGCTCACTGGCGTCGCGGCTGGTGGGCGCAAACGTCCCCGCTGTCATCGCCATGCAGAAAAACATACCTATTGACGCGGCGCAGGTGTTCACGCAGCGGTTCTATGGCGACCTGGCGCGCAGCGGGCGGGTGGACATGGCCATGGCGGCCACGCGCCACGACCTGTACACGGCGCAGCCGGATAGCTGGACCTGGGGCATTCCCGTGCTGATCATGGGGCAGCAAGATGGCAAGCTGTTCGCGGTGAAGCGGCAGGAAAAGGACACGTTCCGCCCGCCGCTGGCGCAGTTGGACCGCCGCCCGCTGGCGCAGTTGGGCAGCGCCAGCACGGTGGACGCGACCAGCCTCGTGGGGGCGCTGCAAGGGTTGCTCGCCAACCGCCTGGATGCGCCCGTGTCGCCGGAAGCGGGGCCGCCAACGCAGGATCAGGCGGGGCTGGATCGGACGCTGGCGCGCCCGGTGCGGATGAGCGGGTCGGCGCTACAAAAACATGTGAAGGAGAACAGCGGGATTGAATTGCCGTCGGAAATTTTCGCGCAGATTGCTTCGGCGTTGAATGCCGGCAAACACATCATCCTCACCGGTCCCCCAGGCACAGGCAAAACCTCCCTGGCGCAAGACATCTGCGCCTTTGCCGCCAAAAACAAACAGGACAAGCAGGACAAACAGGACGAACAGGACAAACAGGACGAACAGGACAAACAGAACTTCACCCCCGGCGGCGTCCTTGCCACCGCCACCGCCGACTGGACCACCTTCGACACCGTAGGCGGCTACGTGCCCACGCAGCAGCAAACGCTGCAATTCCGCCTGGGCATCTTCCTGGAGGCAATCCGCACCGCGAACTGGCTGATCATTGACGAGATCAACCGCGCCGAGATTGACAAGGCGTTTGGCGAGTTGTTCACGGTTCTTTCCGGGCAGGCGGTGACGCTGCCTTATCGGGTGGGGAAGGAGGAGATTCGGGTTTTGCCGGCATCCGGCGGCGAATCCTGGTATCCCCCGGACCGAACCCCCTACAGCTACATCATCCACCCCAACTGGCGCATCATCGGCACGATGAACGTCTACGACAAATCCTCCCTCTTCGCCATGTCCCTGGCCTTCATGCGCCGCTTCGCCTTCATTGACCTGGACCTGCCCGCCCCAGAAACGTACAACTGGCTCGTGGACAAATGGCTGGGCAAGCAGCAGTTAACGCTGGCAGCCAAAAAGAGCGCGGACGACGACGAACCCGCCTGGGAAGCCATGAGCGTCGTGCAACAGGCCTTCCGCGTCCTCCTGGACCGCGAGAAAAAGACACCTATCCTACTGGCTGCAAACAGCGAAAACCCACTCATGAAGCGACGCGCTCTGGGGCCGGCCATCATCAAAGACATGATTGAGTATTTAGGTGATCGTTATCGCGAGGAAATGAAAAACCAGGCCCCGCCCGTCCTCGCGGCGGAGCCGCCCGCGCCTCCGCCCATTAACGACAACCTGGCCCGCAGGCTGATGGCGGAATCGTTCCTGCTCTACGTTGTGCCGCAGTTGGATGCGCTCGACTACGAGAGCATCCTCGCCATCCACCACCACTTGCGCGATATCCAGTTTAGCGCCCCCCCCCTGGCATCCCACCGCGAACAAATCCTGACCCGCATTCAACTACTTTACCCGCACATCCGCGACTGGAGCAAGGCGCATTAGCGTTTTTGACACGAATGACACGAATTTCTACGAACTTGCCCTCCCTCATGAACCATAGAGAGTGATGTTTGCTCCTCTTGCCCCGCCCATTGGTTTTGCCCCCCGCCCGCGAGTAGACGCGCAAGGCTTCCCTGCCGTGATGGGGCGGCTGATTTACCACCTGGCGCGCGTGGAAGCCCCGACTGCGCCCGCGATTGCGCTGGACCCCGTCCTCCTGGCAACCTACTTCCTGCTCGACCTGGACAACAATGGCAATCAGAGTACTGTCGCCTTCGTCACGCACACCCTCAGCCGCCTGCTGCAACAGCTCACGCGCAGCACGGAGCAACAGGCCGTCCTCTACGAAGGGCAGGTGCGCGGGCGCATTCTGTGGCCGGCCACGTACAAGGCGCGCCACAACGATGGCTTTAATCCGAACCGGTATGTATGCCGGCAAGTCCATCAACGATTCGACACACCGGAAAACCAACTTCTGAAATACCTGATGACGCAGATCAACGACTGCCTGCGCCTGGTCCCGGAGAGCATTCGCCGCGGCTTCTTCTACCAGATGGGACCGAATCAGCCGCTGCGCGCCACCGCCGAACCGTTGGGGCAGATCGAAACCAGCCTGAACGTCTTGTGGCGCAACGTGCGCCTGGCGGAAATCAGCACGCCCGATTACGTCACGGAGCAGCATTTGCTGAAGGCGCAAACGGTGCGTTTTGAGGAGTACGCGCACGCGGCGCGGCTGTACCGGCGGTATCGGGCGCTGGTGCTGCAACCCTCCTGGGAGGCGTTGCAGGAAGTGGGGACGCGGGTGGTGTGTTTGCCGGCACAAACCGGCCCATGGGAAGATGGTTGGATAGCACTCAGCGCATCGCTGCTGCGCTCAACCCCAGAGGGAGGAACCTGATGGATTTTGAACTGAACTTCAACGGCGTCAATGGCGGCACGGGGCAACCGCTCACGCCCCCCGCCAACGCCCTGGACCTGGCGGAGGCGATCAGCAAGAAAGACAAGGGCGTTCCCGAACAGGAGCGCACGCTGCTCTCCAATTTGCAGCAAGCGTTCAACGAAAACGTCCTCGGCGTGCGCGCCGGCTTTGACGAAACCGACGTCGCCGACGTCGGCTGGGGCGTCATCTACCATCCAAACACCCCCACGTCGGTGCGCGCCATCATCGCCGACCTGCTGGCGCACCGCCAGAGCGCGTGGGAACCGTTCATTTACGTCCCCGGAGAGTCCGTTTTTGATTTCCATCTGCGCCATAAGCATCCGCCCGGCCTCATTGACCCCGAAATCCTTCCTTACTACCTGCTCATCGTCGCCGCGCCCACGGAAATTTCCTTCACCTTTCAATATGAGCTGCGCGAACACGCGGTGGGGCGGCTCTTTTTCGGCAATCCGCAAGGGCCAAATGGGTATGACGTGGCCGCCTTCCGCCGCTATGTGGACGGCCTGATTGCTTATGAGGAGGCAACGGCCATTGACCGGCAGCGGCGCGTGGCCGTTTTCGCGCCCACGCACGAGAACGATCCCTTGATTGACCAGACGGTGACGCATCTGGCGAAACCGTTGCTGCAAAAATTAGAGAATAACGAGTTGCGCCTGCTCAAAAAGCTGCCCCAGGCATATCGAGCAGAACCCATCACGGACGCGGCGGCTACCCGCGCCGCGCTTCTCGACCTGCTGGGGCGCGGCACGGACCAGCCCGCGATGATCTTTTCCACCTCGCACGGCATCGGTTTTGACAGCGGGCATCAACGGCAGGCGAGCGACCAGGGCGGGCTGTTGTGCGCGGAGTGGCCGGGGAGCAAGGCATGGACGGGTGGTGAAGTGCCGGCATCCATGTACGTGCGCGGGCAGGATGTCTCCCCGGACCTGGACCTGAACGGTTTGATTATGTTCTCGTATGCCTGCTACAGTGCCGGCACGCCGCGAATCGAAGATTTCGCCCAGTTCTATAACCGCGTACCGCGGCAAATCGCCCCCGCCCCCTTCATGTCCGCGCTGCCGCAGCGGTTGCTGGCGCAAGGGGCGCTGGCCTTCGTGGGGCACGTGGAGCGCACCTGGAGCTACTCTTACGGTTGGCCGGGCGTGGGGTACTGGACCGGTTCGTTTGAGGATTCGCTGCAACTGATGCTCGTGGGCAAGCCTATCGGCTGCGCTACGCAGACGTTTAAGCGCACGTTTTTGGATTTGCTGGCGGAATTGACGAACAAAGGGGGATTTTTGGAGAAATTTGAGAAGTTGCAGCCAAAGGAGAAAGACGTTGTGCGCCTGTGGACGGCGGCCAACGACGCGCGCGCCTTTGTCATCTGCGGCGACCCGGCGGCGCGGCTGCGCCCCGCGCGGATGGCCGCCAGCGGCGCGTAGACCTTCCCGAAAGCTATTTGGGCACTAAATGACTTGGGTTGTGAATCGAGCTTCCGGGAAGATTTGAGCCACGAACGGAGTACAAAAGTCTGCGAGGCGTTTGTGTTCTCCGTCTCTGAAATTAAGGAGGATGTCAAAATGTCGAAAGTTTGGCGATTCTTGTTAGTTAGTTTACTCATCGGCCTGGGCGCGCGCGTGGCCTACGCGCAAGGACCGGACACGCCCGCGGAGGACACCAGTCAGGCGGAACCGGCGGGCATTGTTCGGTTGAGCGAGACGGCGTTGACGTATGCCGGCACAGTCAACGAACCAGGCCAGCGCACCTTCACCTTGATTGTGCAAGATACCACCGTCACGAATCTTTCGTTCGTGATTAATGACCTGGTGGACACGACAACGGGAACCGTGCTGGTCAGCAGCGCCGTCACCCTCAATCCGGCGCAGGTGGACTCGTTGAGCCAGCCGCAAAGTTTTACGGTCTCCATCAATGGAACGAAAGAGGGGCATTTTCAAGGGGAGATCGAACTGCTATATGATGAGCGCCCGGCGGACCAGCCGTTGACGCTGCCGCTGGACGTGACGCTGGAGCTGACGCCAAATGTAGATGCCGGCATCAACTCCAAAAGCCTCACCCTCTCCGTCAATCCCGGCATCCTCAGCACCCCCTTTGGCCGCCCCAACGTCGTCACGGATGACCCGCCCCTGAGCAACGTCACCCTCACCCTGCTGCAAAGTGGAAAAGGGGAAGCCACCGTGCAAAGCGCCACGGTCCTCACCATGCGCGGAACCAAAGGGGAGACGCTGCCGCAAGACGCCGTGAGCGTGACCACGGCGCTGCCGCTGCTACTGCAAAGCCAGGAAGCGAAGACAGTGGAAGTGGTGGTGGCGGGGCGCAATTTGCCGGCAGACGAATACAACGGCATCCTGCACATCACCGTGCGCAACCAGGACACCGCCATCCAGATTCCGCTCACCATCAAGGTGAAAGATGGTCCCCTGCTGCCCATTCTTCTGCTGCTCATCGGCCCCATCCTCGGCCTGGCCATCAACTGGTGGAACAACGGCGGCCAGGCGCGCTATAAGCTGCTCAAGGATATGGAGAGACTGGAGGCGCAACTGGCGGCGCACGATCACCTCCAGCAAGACCAGCAAGCCGCCATCGGCGACAAGCTGCGGAAGGCGCAGGACAAATTGCTGGCGGGAGCGCCTGCCGGCGACCTGGAAACGCTGGTGAAGCAGGTGCAGACGGACATTGACGCGGCGATGGACGCCAGTGTGCAGTTTTTGCGGCAGGAGTTGGTCCCTGTGCGGGAGGGCGTGGATCAGCTGAAGGGGATGGAAACGTATGAACGCAAGCTACTGGCAGTCCTCGATGCCATTGAGTCGGATGCGCGGATAGGCGAGTTGTTGTCGCTGGGCAGCGCGCGCGCGTCGCTCGGTGAGGTGAAGGGCAACCTGGAAACGGCGCAAAAGATGGTGACGGAGATGGCCGGATTGCCGGCATCCACCGCGGCGGAAATTGCCGGCAAAGTCAACAACGCCGCCAGCCTCGCCGAAATCCAGCAAATCATCAGCGAGGCCCAGGCCGCGACGCGGATCAGCGATGAGGGCTTCATTGAGGAGGCGCATGGGGTCGGCGTTGGGCCTGCTACGCCCGTGGCGGAGCTGGCCATGTCACTCAACCGGCGCGAGTCCGCGCTGCGCCGCGTGGCGCTGGGGTTGCAATGGGGCCGCCTCGGCCTGATGCTGGCCGTTTTCCTCTTTACCCTCCTCGTCGGCTACATCACCCTCTACGCCAACGCCCCCACCTTCGGGGCCAACCGCGAGGACTACATCACCATTCTGCTCTGGGGCGTAGGCACGAACCTCATCGGCGCGCAAACCATCAACCTCAGCAGCATCTACAACAAGAAAGAGGCGGGGGGCGAGTAGCGAGTGGCGAGGGGCGAGGGGCGAGGGGCGAGGGGCGAGTTAACTCGCAAACTCGCCACTCGCAAACCCGCAAACTCGCCACTCGCAAACCCGCAAACTCGCCACTCGCAAACCCGCAAACTCGCCACTCGCAAACTCGCAAACCCGCAAACTCCCTACGGCGTGGGAATGGTCGTCACAAGCAGGCCATATTGAATCGTGAGGCCATCGTTGTTGTTGGTGGCGACGATGAGGGCCTTGTCGTTGAGTGTCCCCGGCGCGCCAGGGATGAGCACGTCCACGGTGATGGTGGCGCTTTCGCCGGGGGACAGCGTGGGCGTGACGGCAGGCGTGATGGTGGTGGTCCACTGGTTCAGGTAAGCCGACAGGCTGAAGGCGGCGGGATCATCGCCGTTATTGGTCAGCGTCAGCGTGTAGCTAACGGTTTGCCCGGGACCGCCGCTGTCGTTCTGGAAGAAGGGGGCCACGACAAAGCCCGCGTCATGCTGCGTCGTCACTTGCGGGTCAAAGGTCATGATCGGTCCCCAGACGTACCAGGCGTAGATGGGCTGCTCTTTCAGGTAGAGGTTAAAGAAGGCGGTAAGCCAGCGGTTGGTGATCGTGAGTTGGGTTTCTGCCGGCATCCCCCCGCCGCAATTCCCCAATCCACTGGCAAAGGCGCAATGGTCGCCCCCTTGCAGCACCGCCAACAGGCGCGGCGCATTGCCGTTGTCATACATCGGCTGCTGGTGATTCGCCACGGGCGCGATGAAGTCATCACTGCCACCCAACAGCGCAATCGGCGCGTGAATGTTCTCCATGGCCACAATCGCCGAATCGGGGAACGTCTTCGCCGCCGCCAGGTTGATCACCGCCTTCACGCGCGGGTCTTCCGCCGCCGCCAGGATACTCACCCCGCCGCCCATGGAGTGCCCGGACAGGCCAAAATGGTCCGTATCCACCTGCTGGTACAGTTCCGAAGCCGCGTTCCCGTTTTCATCTTCCAGCCAGGTCAATGTGTATTGCAAATCATCGGCAAACGCGGGATGCGAGGGGAACAAACCACTACCCGATTTGGAAGCAATCAGGAAATAGCCCCAGGAAACCAGATGCTCGTAATTACCCTGGTAGATCAAAGGCGGAGCCAGATAGCCATGGGCAAACGAGATGGCCGCGTACGGCGCGCCGCTGCTGTCGTAGGGTTGATCCGGGCCGGTCGCAATTGCCGGATAGAAGAACCAGGCTTCAAATGTGGTGGCGTCGGGGCGCGTTACCGTAATCAGCCGCCAGCCTACCTCATAGGGTCCTGGTTGCGCGGGGTCGGGAATTTGGGGTAATGCCGGCATTTCCGGCTCAGCGACCGGTCCAGTTTGCGCCGCCACCAGCGTCACCGCAAACAGCATGACAAACACAACGAGAATACTCAAGGACAGTTTTCTGCTCATCGCTCACTCCTGTATGGATGTAAACATCATCGGCGCCGCCCCAATCGCGGCGACATCTCCATTATAAACGATTCCAATTTTTGCACAATGATTGTCTATGTATCGAACATGAATCGCGCACCTGTTCTATCTGGTTATGCCCATAAACCCCGGCTATAATAATGCGTAGTATGCGGCCCGATCCGCGGAAAATGGCAGCAGATCCGTGAAAGCAAAGACCACCAAGGGGGCTAGAAACTCACCAACAGTCGTTGAGAACTTGCCCGACAAGTTATCTTCAAAGGAGTCCCCCCTGCGCGCGGCGCTCCTACCAATTGTGAGTTCACTGAAAAAACCGGGTTTTTCGAGTGTCCGGCCGAAATTACCAGAGTGGTTCATGTGTAAAAACCCGGTTTTGGGCCTTTTTTCAGTAGAGTCAATTGTCAACTGCAAACTGCCAACTGACCACTATTTGCAGAGGAGACTTCATGCGCCGCGGCACGCCACCATCAATGACAACATCTTCCCGGAAGCTGTTACCCAGGGCCATCATCCGTGACGAAGCTTCCGGGAAGATTATTTGCAGAGGAGACTTCATGCGCCGCGGCACGCCACCATCATTGACAACATCTTCCCGGAAGCTGTTACCCAGGGCCATCATCCGTGACGAAGCTTCCGGGAAGATTATTTTCGAAGGAGTCACGACCATGCCTATCATGTTACTTGACGACAGTTTGAAAGTGGAAGTCTTTTACGAGGAAACAGACGAGGCGTTTGCTGACAATATCTGCATCTGCTTCGAGGAAGATTGTCCACCCAACGAGAAGATCTTCATCGCGGACGAGACCAACATCTTCCTCACGCCGGAGCAAGCCACGCAATTGGCGGCGGCCCTCGTGACCGCCATCGCCGAAAGCCGCGTCGCCGCCCGCGAGCGGTAGCGGTTGCGAGTCTGCGAGTCTGCGAGTCTGCGAGTTTGCGAGTGAACTCGCCACTCGCCACTCGCCACTCGCCACTCACCACTCGCCACTCGCCACGCACCACGCCCATGTTCAATCACGATACATTCATTTCCCCCCTCACCTGGCGCTACGGCAGCGACGAGATGCGCCACGTCTGGTCTGAGGAACACAAGCGGCGCTTGATGCGGCAGGTTTGGGTGGCATTGGCGGCAGCGCAGCAGGATGCCGGCATTGTCACCCCCGCCCAACTTGCCGACCTGCAGGCCCACATCGACGACATCGACATCCCCCGCGCCCTGGCTATCGAACAAGAGACGCGCCACGACGTGATGGCCGAAATCCGCTGCTACGCGGAACAATGCCCCATCGGCGGCGGCGTCATCCATTGGGGCGCTACCAGCGCCGACGTCAACGACAACGTCAATGCCCTGCGCCTGCGCCAGGCCACCCACCTCCTCATCGCGCAACTGCGGCAGCTTCTCCTGGCTCTGGTCGCCAAAATCGAGCAATATGCCGGCACGCCCACCCTTGCCTTCACCCACATCCAACCCGCCGAACCCACCACCCTCGGCTACCGCTTCGCTGTCTATGCGCAAGACCTGCTTGCCGACTACGCCGCCCTGCAAACGCTCAAGGCAGGAATCAAAGGCAAAGGCTTCAAAGGCGCGGTGGGCACACAGGCCAGCTTCGTGGAAATCCTCCAGGGCAGCGGCATGAGTGCGGCGGAAATGGAGGCGCGCGCCATGTCCCGGCTGGCGTTGCCCACCTTCCCCATCACCACCCAGACCTACACCCGCCAGCAGGATTTGCGCGTGCAGCAGACGCTGGCGGCGCTGGCCGCCTCGCTGCACAAGCTGGCCTTCGACTTCCGTGTGTTACAATCCCCCCCCTTTGGCGAGTGGGCGGAGCCATTCGCCGCGCGGCAGGTCGGCTCTTCCGCCATGCCCTTCAAACGCAACCCCATCAACATGGAAAACGTCTGCTCCCTGGCCCGCTTCGTGGCCGGAACGGTAAGCATGGCCTGGGACAACGCCAGCCAGGCCATTCTGGAGCGCAGCCTGGATGACTCCGCCAATCGCCGCCTGTTTCAACCGGAAGCCTTCCTGGCCACGGACGAGATGCTGCGGCGCATGACGCGCGTCATTTCCCAGATGCACGTAGACGAAGCGGCCATCGCCCGCAACATGGACATCTACGGCCCCTTTGCCGCCACGGAGCGCGTCCTCATGGCGCTGGTGGGCGCGGGCGTTAGCCGCCAGGAGGGACATGAGTGGCTACGCGAGCATAGTCTGGCAGCATGGGAAGCCATCCGCCAGGGCGCGCCCAATCCGCTCGCGGAGCGGTTGGCCGCGGACGCCCGCTTCACGGACCATTTGCCGCCGGCCACCATCCGTGACCTGATGTCCGCCGCCGCCCATACGGGCACAGCCGCCGCCCGCGCCCGCGCCCTGGCGCAGCAGGCGCAAGCCATCGTGGAAACTTGACAGGTCTTCGGAGACCGGTAAGGCTTAGGATGGGGGGGATGCGGCGACCACGACCGGAGCGCGTTTCCGCGCCGGGTACAGCAGCGCGGCCAGCAGGGCGGCGAACAGGACAAAGGCCGTGCGCTGCAGGGCAGTCGCCAGGCCCACCTGATCGGCCAACGCGCCTACGACGGTGCTGCCCACGGAGCCGCCAAAGAACATGACGCCCAGGGTGAGGCCGGAGGCCAGTGCCTGCCGCCCCGGCAGCATGGATTGCACTTGAATGACGAGGACGCTGTGCGGCATGCCAACAAAGAAGCCGGCCAGGAGGAGGAGGAGGAGTTGGACGATGCCGTGATTGGGGATGTAGAAGTAGGCGGGGAGGATGCCGGCACTCATCCCCAACAGAATCGGCCACTTGCCCCCCCGGCGATCCGCCAGGTGGCCGCCCACTATCCCGCCCACGGCGGACCCGAGCATGAACAAGCCGGTGAGCCAGCCCACGTAGCCGGCGGCGTAACCCGCCTCGGTGAACAGCTTGGGGGCGAAGGTGAGGGTGGAGATGCTCACGGTGTTCGCGCTGATGATGATCACGAAGAGGAGGAGCGCCAGAAAGCCGCGCGGCGCGGCGCGGGTGCGGGCGGGGGTGGATGAGGCATGGTCGTGTCCGTGGGGCGGCGCGGTGGGTGGGAGCCAGCGCCAGTCGAGGAGGAAGACGATGAGGGCCAGCAGGGGCAGGAGAATGACACCTGGACGGCCGCGGAGTTGGAGGAGAATGCCGGCAAAAACCGGCCCCAAAAACAACCCTAACTGCCCCGCCGTGAAAAAGTAAGCCGTTGCCTGCGTGCGTCGCGTCGTGCTCGCCTGACTGGCGACCATCGTCCCCGTGGGATGGAACGCCCCCGACCCCACGCCGGCCACCGTCAACGCCACCAGCGCCAGCCAATCCCCCGCCAACGCCGCCAGCCCATAAAACAGGATCATCCAGCCAATCCCCCCCAGCACCAACCAGCGCGCGCCAAAGCGATCCGCCAGCCAGCCAAACAGGGGCTGCATCACGGCGCTGCCCACGTTATACAGCAGCGCCACCAGGGCCACCTGCGCGTTGCTCAACCCCAGGCTCAGCGCCAGAATGGCAATCAGTAGCGTGCGGCTGTTGTTCAACACATCCACGGTGAAGTGCGTCAGGGCCACCGCCACATACGCCTTGTTTTGTCGGAGCATACTACCTTCCCATCATCAAGTTTCATTCAGATTGGTTCATTCTTGGAGAATAAACCAATCTTGTGAAAAGGGTCGTTGAGTGCGTGAAATTGATCCAATCTCCAGAGTAAGATGACGAAACTGTGGCGCAATGACGTTCTTCATGGCATGATTGCCGGCAGGATTGTACACATTTCACGGCCAAAACTGTATCGGTCTCTTATGTTCTCGTAAGCCCTACGCAATATCTTTTGCTACAATAACCGTATCTATTCACCACCTTCCCGGAAGCTGTCAGGAGGCACTGCTGGTCCGCAATCTAGCTTCCGGGAAGATTCAGCAACAGACGATTCACCACCACCTTCCCGGAAGCTGTCAGGAGGCACTGCTGGCCCGCAATCTAGCTTCCGGGAAGATTCAGCAACAGACGATTCACCACCACCTTCCCGGAAGCTGTCAGGAGACACTGCTGGTCCGAAAAAACTTCCGGGAAGATTCAACAGTGAAGGAGCGTTTTTATGTTTCGGAGAATTACTGAACGCCGTAAGCAAGAGGATGATGCCCGCGAGCAGAATCGCCTGCCCCCAGGGCAGTCGCTAACGCAGAAATTTCCCGTGCTGCATTACGGCACAGTTCCCCCCTTCAATCCCAACACCTGGAATTTTCGCATTTTTGGCCTGGTTGAGGAAGAAAAAGTGTGGAACTGGGCGGAATTCAACCAACTACCACGCACACAGGTGACGATGGACATACACTGCGTCACGCGCTGGTCGAAGTTTGACACGTTATGGGAAGGCGTGTCGCTAAAGACGCTGGTGGACGAAGGCATTGTGCGCCCAAAGCCGGATGCTAAATTTGTGATTCAGCACTGCGAGCAAGGGTATACGACGAACACGCCGTTGGATCTGCTGCTGATGGACAATGTGCTGTTGGCGACGCATTTTGATGGGAAGCCGCTGGACCCGGAACATGGCTACCCGCTGCGTGTGGTGGTGGGCAGCTTCGCGGACCGCAGCGAGTCGCGTACGGCCTATTTTTGGAAGGGGGGCAAGTGGCTACGGGGGCTAGAATTCCGCGCCACGGACCAACCGGGATTCTGGGAACGCAATGGTTACAACAACGAGGCGGACCCGTGGCAAGAACAGCGGTTCAGTTACCGCTGGTAATTCACACGTCAGCCGAATAAGACGCTGTCTTGTTCGGTTTATCTGGCGAATTGGCCTATAAACGTACGGCCATTCGCCATGCGGCATAATCAGGCGGATGAAGTACCGCCAATTGACCAAACCTTAAAGGTCTCCAAGACCTTTAAGGTTTTTGTTTTACCGACTGTCCAATAGCGACGGGGCGTTATGGAAAGGAAAAAGAATCCAGTGATATGGAATAATCCGCCGCCGCGAAGTTGTACTCGCCCACATGGATGGCGTAGAAACCTGTTTCCGGCAGCGTAAAGCTGATCAAGAATTCAGGCACACCCGCGCCGCCATCATCTACCGGTTCACCCAACAGGTCGGTGGCGTCAGGACCGAACAACTCGAAAAAGACGTCCGACTCATTGTCGTTGGGAGCGACGAGAATGGCGATGCTATCTCCTTGATTCCCCATGAAGTGCCAGAAGTGGTCGCTATTTGGAACTATCAAGGCGGATTCGGCATCGCCATAGACGAGCGTGCCCTGGAAAATGAAGGGGTAGGCGCCGCTGTCTTGCAAGATCATGGAGTAGCTGCCTGACTGACCCGTTGCCTCGTTCACGCGGATGAAATAAGTGCCGGCACCGGGCAACTCCGTAACCACGATTTCGGGAGCGCCGCCGGTCGCGTTATCCTGTGTCTTAATCACATTATTATTGCCGTCTAACACAGTGACAACCATATTCATGTCCACAGGCGCATCAACATTGATGGTCAGCACGTCCGTGTTATCCACGACAAAAGACCATTGATCCGTCAACCCCGCCGCCAATATCTCAATCACCAGGTCCTGCGCCTCCAGGCTGCCTTTGTCTACCAGGTTGCCGGACACCGTCGCCGTAGGCGTGGGGGATGGTCCCGTCGTCGCCGTGGGCGTGGGCGTAGGAGATGGTCCCGTTGTCGCCGTAGGCGTAGGCGTATTGTTGGGGTTTGGCGTGGGCGTGACCGTGGCCGTGGGCGACAGGCCAACGGGGGGCGTGGGCGTCTCGGTTTGTTTCTGTTCCGTTGTGGGCGTGGGCGTGGTCGTCATGGTGGGCGTGCCAGCGCCACCTCCTGATCCCGATGGCGTTGGCGTGGCCGTTTTCGTTTCGCTAAAGACGGGTGGCGTGAGCAGTTCGGGGGGCAGCTCCAACGTGAGCGTGAAGCCGAGATCCCCTAGCCCCAGGTCGGGCGGCAGCGTGGGAAAACCGCCCAGATCAGGTGTGATAGTGAGCAGATCGCTGAGGTCGGAAGGCAGGGTGGCTTCCGGCGGCGGGGTCTCCGCGGTGGGAAGCGCGGTTTCTGATGGGGGCGGCGGGATTTCCGGCGGCACGGGTGTGGGCGGCAGCGCGGCAATTTCCTCGTCGGTGGGCGTCAGCGTGGCGTTGGTGAGGGGGTTGGGGGCCACGATTTCGCTCACGTCGAGATACCAGACTTCGGTCGCCGGGAGGTTTTTGCCACAGCCGACGGGGCCGCGCCACACCCACCAACGCCCGACAACGGTGATGGTGAGGTTATCGGGGGCGATACGGCTCAACTGGTCGAAGCTGCCGCCCATGGCAATCTGGTTCTGGCCGTCGCTGAGCAGCCAGGCGGCGGGGGAGCGGCGGGTGACGGAGGAGCAGACAAGCGGAGCGGCGCGGTGGAATTGGCCGGTGAGTTGGAGGGTGATGCCGGCATAAGCCCGTGGATTTTGCGCCAGTTCAGCCAGCGACAACGTCTCGGTGCGATTTACCAACGGTGGCAGCGTTCCCCCCGATGCCCAACCGGCAAACGTACTCTCCGCGCCCCCCTCGCGGCAACCAATCAGCAACAGGGCGGAGACGATGATGAGTGTGGCAGTAACAAAAACAGTAGTTGAACGAATGCGCATCATTTCTCGGTCCTTGTCCATTGTACGCTTCTCTTCCCGATCATACCAGCATTTGCCGCGAGTACGGTAAATGCTCATGCGGCCATAAGGGCGCATCCGTTAATAGATTTGGAAATGACGGATGCGCTGGAAGGGTTCTTACTTGTGGGAAAATCCAAAGTAATTCTCGAACGAACCCAAAAGAAGTGACCGGCGCGCGCCTACCCGGCAAGACCAAACTCCTGCTGTCCTTTCACGCATCTGTGGTAACATTGCGCCCCATGACGCGACAACCCCCGCCTGAAACCAGTGACCTGCGCGCCACCGCGCGCCGCATTATCAACGCTTTGTTCATTGGACAGAGCCTATTCTCGGCGGCCTTTATTGCCGCTTTCACCCTGTCCCCCATCATCGCCTCCACGCTGGCGGCCAATGAGCAAGCGGCGGGCCTGCCCAGCACTGTCACGCTGATTAGCCGCGCCCTGATGGCCTACCCCATCGGCTGGCTGATGGATCGTTGGGGGCGGCGCTCCGGGCTGTCGCTGGGGTTTGTGTTGGGCACGCTGGGGGCGTTTGTCTCCGTGGCGGCCATTGTCAACGGCTCTCTGTGGGGATTCCTGGCGGGGGCGGCGCTAATGGGCATGATGCGCGCCGGGGCGGATCAGGCGCGTTATGTGGCGGCGGAAGTACAGCCACCGGCGGAACAGGCACGGGCGATTGGGTTGGTGGTTTTTGCCGGCACAATTGGCTCCATTGGCGGTCCTCTACTCGTTGGCCCCACCTCCCGACTGGCCGCCGCCTGGGGCCTGCCGGAAAATGCCGGCCCCTTCCTGGCCGCCACGCTCCTCTTCGCCCTCGGGCTGCTCATCACCTTCCTCCTGCTGCGCCCCGACCCCCTCCAAATTGGTCGCCAAATAGCCGCCGCCTACCCCCTTCCCGATCTGGCGGATCAATCCGACCGGCAGGCGCGCCCCCTGTTGGAGATATTCCGGGGCGGCAGAGCGCAGTTGGCCGTCCTCTCCATGGCCATCAGCCAGTTCATCATGAGCCTGCTCATGGTGATTACCCCCGTACACATGAGTCACTTCGACCACTCCCGCGAGGCCATCTCCGGGGTGATCATGGCGCATACGCTGGGTATGTTTGGTCTCTCCAGCGTCACCGGCTGGTTAATTGAACGCTTCGGCCAGTTCGCCATCATTGCCTGCGGCACGTTGCTGTTGCTCCTCTCCAGCCTCATCGCCCCCATCTCGCCGCAGATCGTTCCTCTGGTTGTGGCGCTGTTCCTGCTAGGCCTGGGCTGGAACTTCTGCTACATCGCCGGCTCTTCTCTCCTCGCCAGCCAGTTGGCGCCGGCGGAACGGGGGCGCACGCAAGGCGCCAGCGAGACGGTGGTAGGGTTGATGGGCGGCGCGGCCAGTCTCAGTTCCGGTCTCATTTTCGCCGGCGGCGGCATCAGGTTGGTAAGCAGCATCGGCCTGGGGTTTGGGCTGCTGCTGCTCACGCTCACGATCTGGCGGATCCTCTCGCCGCGCACCACTCATTTACCGGCCTGAATAATGATGAAAGACAGGATTGCGGTTGTTACGGGAGCAAATCGGGGGATTGGGTTGGAGATATGCCGGCAACTGGCGCAGCAAGGCGTTCGTGTGGTCCTCACCAGCCGGGATACAGTCAAAGGAGAGGCCGCGCGAGAAACGTTGGCGGCTGAGGGGTTGGATGTCGCGTTTCACCAACTGGATGTGACGGACGCGCGGAGCATTGCCCGGCTAGCGACGTTTGTCACCCAATTTTACGGACGGCTGCACATTTTGGTGAATAATGCCGGCATCTACATCGACAACCACCACTCCCTCCTCACCCTGGACATGGACGTACTGCAACGTACCCTGGACACAAACGCCTTCGGTCCCCTCATGCTCTGCCAGGCGCTCGTCCCCCTGCTCCGCAAAAGCGGGCACGGGCGCATCGTCAACGTCTCCAGCGGCTACGGGGAACTGGGCAACCTCGGCTCCAGCTACCCCGCCTACAGCCTCTCCAAAATCATTCTCAACCTGCACACACGCATCCTCGCGGATGAGCTACGGAGCGCGAGAATTCTGGTCAACGCCATGTGTCCGGGCTGGGTACGCACCGAGATGGGCGGTCCCGGCGCGCCCCGCTCCATTGCCGAAGGAGCCGACACGGCCGTCTGGCTGGCGCTGCTGCCCGATGACGGCCCCAGCGGTCAGTTCTTCCGCGACCGCCGCCCCATCTCCTGGTAAGAGCTGACGATGAAATGAAGTACGGAATTGCATCGTCAGTTTGAAGGAACGGTAACGCCGGGAAGACCCGCTATGTCAACCATTCACGATCCCGTTTACGGACAGGTAGAACTCAACGAACCAATTCTGCTCGCGCTCCTGCAATCGGCCGCGGTGCAGCGGCTGCGCGGCGTACTGCAACACGGCATCACCGGCCTGCTGCGCATCACCACACCGATCACGCGCTTCGACCATTCCGTGGGCGTGATGCTGCTGGTGCGGCGGCTCGGGGGCTCCCTCGACGAACAGATCGCCGCCCTGCTGCACGACATCAGCCACACCGCCTTCAGCCACGTCATTGACTACGTCTTCGATAACCATGACGGCCAAAGCTACCACGAAGAGGTAAAGGAAGCGTTTGTGGCGCGCAGCGACCTACCGCAACTACTGGCGCAATGGGGCCGCGATTGGCGCGATTTTATGGATGAGGCGGCTTTTCCCTTGCTGGAGCAGTCGGCTCCCGCCCTATGCGCCGATCGACTTGATTACTGTCTGCGGGATTCCCAGGACCTGGGCCTGGCGACAACGGCGCAGGTACACCGGGCACTGGACCATCTGGTCGTGCGCGACGGGCGGGTGGCCGTGGATGATGTGGGCGTTGCCCGCTGGTTGGCGGACGTGTACATGATGGCCGACAATTGCAGTTGGGCTGACTTTCGGGAGGTAGGGCTGTATGAGCTGACGGCGCGGGCCATTCGGCGGGCGCTGGAGGTGGGGGTGCTGACGGAAGACGATTTCTGGCTCACGGATGAGGTGGTCTGGGCACGGATGCAGGAAAGCCAGGACGCCCCGCTGCAAGACCTGTTGTGCCTGGTCCACCCGGGCACACGTTTTATCCGGGACGAGGCTGCTCCCAGTTTTACTATCAGCACCAAAATCCGAACCATTGACCCGGATGTGTGGCAAAATGGGCAGCTTCTGCCCCTCTCCGCGCTGGATGCCGACTTTGCGGCGCGGCGGCGTGCTTACCTGGCGCGGAAGCAGGGCAAGTGGCCCATGCGCGTGATCCCGCAATGAGACCTTCCCGGAAGCTCGATTCATGGCATCTCGCGTCGAAATAGCTTCCGGGAAGGCAGGTGGTGCTTATCCCTCAAACAGCTTCTCGCCCCGATGCAGGCGATTGGCAATCTGATAGGTCTGCCCCTGGGCGCGCACGGTGGGGGCGTGGGCGGCCAGGTAACGGGCGGCGGCGATGAGGGCGTGGGCGGCGGCGGCTGGGGGCAGGAGGGTGGATTGTTTGCAGGCGGCTTCGATGGCCTGGATGGTATGGAAGTCGCGGTCTTCGCGGAGGAGGAGTTTGCCCAGCATGGCGCGCAGTTGGGCCGGGTCGCCGTCTTGATAGAGGAATTGGGCGACGGTTGTGCCGGCATTATTCACCTGCTGCTGTTGATTGAGTAGTGCCGGCATCTCCTCCAACAAAACCCCGCCCGCATCACCCACCCGCGGCAGCCGCGCCGGCGGGATATTCAAAAAACGATCCAGATACACACTCATCGCCGCGTCAAACACCCCGCGCAGCAATTCCACGGACGGCGCGCGCCGCAGTCCCTGTTCCACCCCGTTCGCAAACGTAAACGTATGCAAAGCGGTATCCCAGTCACCAAACTCATTACTCGTATGGAACCGGGCAATACGCAGCGCCGCCGCGTGACTCACCACCGCCGCCAACGCCACTTCCGTCGCCCCGTCCGCCAACGCCGCCAACAGGCCATCCGCAATGGCTCGCGGATCATCTTGCAGCAAAACAGCCAGCAGCGCCGCCTCTCCCGCCCAATGTCCCCGGTTCGCCTGCCCTTGTGACAATGCCCCTGGCATCTCCGCGAACGCCGCCTCCAGGATCGCAATCAGGTCCACCGGATTGCGCCACGCATTCGCCTCCTCCATGCGGCTGGCGCGCGCGAAATTGGTAGCCAGACTGGGCAGCACCTGCTCCGCCATATCCCAGCCGGCCACGTCCAACGCCTCCAGCGCCTTGTTCGTAAAATCCAACACGTGCCCGATCTGGATGTAGCGGTGGTCCGTGGCCGCCGCGAACAGCATATCCGCCATCTGCGCCTGGTCTGCGCCCGCGCGAATAGCGGAGATGATGCACCGCTCCGCCCCCTCGTCGTCCCGCACCTCCACAAACTGGCGAAACCAGCGCTTCAGCGTGCCCACGTCCACACGCTCGCCCGGTAGCGGGCGCACGACGAAGCGCGGTGGGTGGTTAAAGCTATCCGCGGCCACCGCCGACAGCCCTTGATACAGGGCACGGGGGCGGTCTTCAGGCGGCAATGCCGGCAATAAATTCATCATACACGTGAGAATCGTCAACCCCTGCCCCCAGCCCCCCTGGCGATAGCGCGCCCCAAAATCCAGACCAATGCGAAAAGGGGCGACGGCGCGGCGCCAATCCGCCCCATCCCCCAACAGCGTCAGCACCGACTTGGCAATCACCAGCGGCAAATCCCGCTCCAGGCCCACGCGCAGCCGCTCTTCCTGATGGGCGTGGGAATTCGCGCGCGCGCGCACGTCCACCCACACCGCCTCATCCCGAACTTCCACAGGGAAAACGCGGGCATCGTCGGCAAAAAGATCAAATGTACCGCCGCTCTTCATGTCGAACCGGGCGTAATGCCAGTAACAGGTGAGAATACCATCCTGCACGGTCCCCCGGTCCAGCGGAAACCCCATATGCGGGCAGCGATTATCCACGGCAAAAATGCCCTCGCTGGTGTTGAAAATAGCCACGGTGTGGCCGTCTACCTGGGTCGTCAAAATACCCTGCTCTCGCACGTCAGCCAGCGAAGCAGCGCGAACAAAGTGGTGAGAAGTCATGGCAAATTCCTGAGGAGTTAATGGTTAATGGTTGTCAGTTGATGGTTGGCTCAGGATAGCATGAATCGGTCCCGACCGCATCCGCCGCAGGGACATGGGGGAACCTGTACGAAGGGACAGGGGGCGGGAGACTGGAGCCGTTTTTGCAAACGGCTCCAGTCTGGGAAGTGCGCCGCGCCTAATGTTGTTGCCCGTTCGCTCCCGCCAGAATGGGTTGTTCCGCGGTCTGCGCCGCCCACTGCATCGTGTACAGGTTGTAGTAGCGCCCGCGCCGCCGCAGCAACGCCTCATGCGTGCCCAACTCCACAATGCGACCATGATCCATCACCACAATCTGGTCCGCATTGACAATGGTGCTCAAGCGATGGGCAATGACGAAGCTGGTGCGCCCGGCCATCAGCCGATCTAGTGCCTGCTCAATGACCTTCTCCGTGGTCGTGTCCACGCTGCTGGTGGCCTCGTCCAGAATGAGGATGCGCGGATCCGCCAACAGCGCGCGCGCAAAGGAAACAAGCTGCCGCTGCCCCACGCTCAGATTGACGCCGTTCTCGCCGACTTCCGTATCGTAGCCATCAGGCATGCGGCTGATGAAGGCGTGCGCGCCTACGGCTTTGGCCGCGGTCACGGCTTCCGCATCCGTGGCCTCCAACCGCCCATAGCGGATGTTGTCCAGGATCGTGCCGGAGAAGAGGAAGGTGTCTTGCAGCACAATGCCCAACTGCGTGCGCAGGCTGGCGGCAGTGACTTCCCGGATGTCGTGACCATCAATGCGGATAGCCCCATCCCGCACGTCAAAAAAGCGGGACAGGAGACGGATGACGGTGCTTTTGCCCGCGCCTGTCTCGCCCACGAGGGCAATGCGCTGCCCCGGCTGCGTGGTCAGGTTGAAGTCTTGCAGGATGGGTTCATCTTCTTTGTAGCCAAAGCTGACGTGATCGAATTGGACGTGGCCGGAAATTGCCGGCATTTCATAAGCATCCACCGCATCCACCAGATCAGGTTCCGTATCCAACAGACGGAACATGCGCTCGCTGGCGGCCATCGTTGATTGAAAAGAGTTGTAGCGGCGCGCCAGTTCACGCACCGGCTCAAAGAACCGCTCCACGTACAGCACAAACGCGATCAGCGTGCCTGCCGTAAGCGAGCTGCCAATGACCAACAGCCCACCCACGCCAATGACCAACGCCGTGGCAAAAGACCCCATGAAGTCCACGCCGGGGAAGAAAACCGCCGTGAGCCGGGAAGCGTTCACGTTAGCGTCAAAATAGGAGTGGTTGAGATCATCAAAATAGCGGGCGTTGCGTTCCTCGCGGGTGAAGCTCTTCGTCACCCGAATCCCCGTGATGGATTCGTTGAGATAGCCGTTAATCAATGACAGCCGGGTCCGTGTGGCGCGATAGACCTGGCGCACGCGCACGCGCCAGTAGTTCGTGAGGGCAATCATCAGGGGCAGGACGGCAAAGGCCACCAGCGCCAGCTTCCAGTTGAGCGCCAGCATAGCGATGATGATGCCCACCAGCGTGAACACCGCTCGCACCAACCCCGTAATCGACCAGGTGATGAAATCTTGCAGCACGTCCACGTCGCTGAGCAGGCGACTCATGAGGCGGCCCACGCTGTAATTGTTGTAGAAGTTCAACGACAGACGGTGCAGATGGCGGAACAGTTCACTGCGAATGTCCGCCACCACGCGCGTCCCCACGTATCCCATTATTGCCACGCGAAAACGGTTGGTGATCCATTCCGCCAGAGCCACCATCACGAATACCAATGTCCAATAGCGCAACTGCTGCCAATCCCCCGCGCGCACGCCGTCATCGATGGCGCGGCCAATGAGCCATGGCCCGGCGACGCTAAACAGTGCGGTCGCCATCATCAAGACCAGCGCCAGAATCCAGCGCCGGCCGTAGGGCAGGTTGTAGCGCAGGAGGCGGGCCGTCAATCGGCTGTCGTACGCCTTGCCCAGAATGTCCTCGTCTCTTTCATCGGGCAGCAAATCTTTGACGCGCGCCTCGCGGCGCAGTCGCTCTTCGTCATCCGTGTTTCTTGTCCTAAACATTTCCTTCCCTTCCTATACTTTGCTGCTCGCTGCTCGCCATCATCGCCATGCGCCCTTGCAGCGCCACAAACGCTTCCTGGTCGCGTAGCTGCAGGTCGTAAATCTCGCGGTACAGCCCCTCCTGCCGCAGCAGTTCGTCGTGCGTGCCCCGCTGCACAATGCGCCCGCCATCCAGCACCAGAATGCAGTCGGCATTTTTCAGCGTGAGCAGGCGTTGGGCAATGATGAATGTGGTGCGGTCTTCCATGAGGGTGTTCAGCGCCTGCTGAATCAGGTGTTCCGTCTCCGTGTCCACGCTGCTGGTGGAGTCGTCGAGAATAAGGATGCGCGGATCGGCGAGGAGGGCACGGGCGATGGCGATGCGCTGCTTTTGACCGCCGCTGACGGTGACGCCACGCTCGCCCACGCGCGTATCGTACCCCTCTGGGAACTCACTGATGAAATCATGGGCGCGCGCCGCCCGTGCCGCGGCGACAATCTCCTCCGGCGATGCGTGCGGCTTGCCATAGGCGATGTTCTCGGCGATGCTCTGGCTAAAGAGGAACGGCTCTTGCAGCACGATGCCGATGTGCTGGCGCAGGCTGTGCGCCGTGATGTGCCGCACGTCGTGGTCGTCAACGAGGATGCGCCCATGACTTGGCTCGTAGAAGCGGGGAATGAGGTTGGTGATGGTGGATTTGCCGGAACCGGTGGGGCCAATGAGGGCGATGGTCTGGCCGGGGGCGGCGTGGAAGGAAACCTCGTGCAGAATGCGCTGGTCGTCACGGTAGCCGAAGCTGACGCGATCAAAGGTGACGGCTCCCTGGACCTGGGTGAGCGTGGCGGCGTCGGGTCGGTCGCCGACTTCGTTGGGAGTGTCCACAATCTCGAAGACGCGGGAGGCGCTGGCGCCGGCGGAGGCCGCCAGGTTGACGAGAAAGCCAAGCCGCTGGACGGGGCCGTTGAGCATGAGGACGTAGGAGATGAGGGCAAAAAGCGTGCCGACGGTGATGTCGCCGGCCAGGGCGCGCGGGCCGCCGAACCAGAGGAGGAGGAAGATGCTGGCGGCGACGAGGAAGGTGAAGAAGGGCCAGTGGTTGGCCCATTGCAGGATGAGGCTGTAGCGATCAGAAAACCATTGGCCGTTTTCTTTGTCGAATTTTTGCAGTTCGTAGGGTTCGCGGGCAAAGGCTTTGACGACGCGAATGCCGGTGAGGCTTTCTTGCATGGTTTTGGAGATGGTTCCTACCTGGGCCTGGACGGTCTTGGACATGCCGCGCACGATATGGCCAAAACGGAGGGTGGCGTAGATGAGGATGGGCATGGGTAGGAGGGCGAGGAGGGCGAGTTGTCCGCTTTCGAGGAACATGGCGATGATGACGCCGATGAGCATGAGGGTGGTGGAGAAGAGTCCCATGAGGCCGACGCCGACGAATCGTTCGGTTTCGCCGATGTCGCTGGTGGCGCGGCTCATGAGGTCGCCGGTGTGGGATTGGTCGTGAAAGGCGAAGGGGAGGTTTTGCACGCGGTCGTAGTATTGGTTGCGCAGGTCGTAGGCGACGCGGTGGGTGAGCCATTCGCCGAAGAAGAGTTCGCAGAAGCCGGCGATGGCGCGCACGAGGGCGATGGCCAGGATGATGCTGCCGGCAATGAAGAGGGGACGAGAAATGCCGGCATTCACCCCCCGGTCAATCGCGTCTTTGATAATTTGCGGTACGAACAGATTCAGCAGCGTAGCCGAGAGCATTCCGCCATAGGCCAGCAGCACCTGTTTCCAGTAAGGGCGAAGATAATTGAGCAAGCGGCTGTAAATGCCAAGTCGTCTGGTCATAAGCGCCTTCCTCCGCGGTAGAGAATTTTGATGAATGTCCAATTGATTGTAGCGCGTGCCATTACGCGCAAACGGGCGCGCGCCCGCCACTTGCGCCACCGTTGCCTTACGATTGCTGCTCCTTTGGGGCCATAGGGCCATCCACTATTGCGGGTTTGACTCGTCGTTACTACGGAATAAGCAGCATAACGAGAAAGAGCAGTGATGTAAACTAGACTTTAGGTCATTTTGCGATGGGGCGATTTGTGGTACAATGTGAGTATACTTGTAGAAACGGCGTGGCTCTTTGGCTTGCGCCGTTTTTTGTTTTTTTGGGGAAGCTCAATTTCGGCGCTCGCGGGGCATGCCGGCAATAAAAAAGCCCCGCATGGTTTCATCGAACATGCGGGGCGGGGAGAGCCGAATTCCAATGACCGCTTTAGCTTACTGGCGATGATGCAGTGCCAGAGACAACCAGAGACACGCGCTGTCGGTTTGCCAGATGCTGCGTCCCGTAACCGCATGGAACTTGATGGAACATCAGGCGAGAGTCCATCTACGAACCTCCAGGTTGTTCGACAATTATCTAACCATTATGGAAATTTTACTCGCTGGCAGGTGCTATGTCAAACAGTATGGATATGGGGAATTGGATTCTCCTTTCACTGCCAAAGCTCGTTGAAAGACCGATTCAGAACGGTCAGCGTCAGTTCATTGAGATAAGAAACGATCTCGGACCGTTCGGCCCGGCGCGTTTCCGTGTCGCCAAAGCGTTTCGTGCGCGCGAGACTTTCGTTTAGCCGCTGCTGATATTGCAGCGCTTCGTGATAACGCGGGTGCTGCCGCCCCATCTGTTCTAGCAGGTACGCCAGGCCGCGTCGGTAGCCAGAAAACAGATCATTGGATGGGTACGAAACTGGGGGGATTGTGCCGGCATCAGGCGCACCTGGAGGGAGAGGACCGGGAGAAATATCGCGCCGTTCTGTAGAGGCGGGATCGTTTTGCCCGATTGGCGTGTTGGACATGTATTGGTTACAGGGAGTTGACGCTTGCAGCAACTTCCGTGATACGGCGGCTCCCCAAAAGGCCAATTGCTTAGGGAGGGGGGCGGTGGGCAACCTATCCAGGTGCGGAAATTTCAGGGCGCCCATCAGGTAGAGGGTAAGGCCATGATAATACTCTGTCCAATCGTCTCGCGTGAACAAATAATCGGCGGCAGCCTGGCGAATGGTCAGGAGAATCGTGAACGGTTTTTCCAAACCAGGAAGGGGGGTGATCTGGTCAGGGTATGACATGGCGCAATGCAACCGTTGATAGAAAGCGCAGATTTTTTCCGGTGACAGTGCTGCCTCGGAAAAAGCCTGGGACATCATCTCCGTGACAACGGCCATTTCCAGGTGCAACAAGTCGCGCAGCACATGATCCTGCCGCGATTTGGCAAAATCGATCAGGTAGGCAACGCCACTATCCATCTCGATGAGTATATTTTCCAGATTCATGTCGCCATGAATGCCGGCAACATACACGTCGCGTGACTGATTGAGGCTGTCGGTCCACGTTCGAAGTGGGTTGGGCAGCGTTTCTCCATCAGGCAGCACCAGGACCGGAGAAGTTAAATCAGCCTGTTCGCCAAGCGCATCCGTGACTTGTCGATGCAATTGTTCCCCGCGAGTTGCCTGGATCTTGCCAATAAACGGTTCGTTCACGATTTCCCCCATTTCATATTGCGTCACGTCAACAGGAGAAAGGTGTAGACGATAAGCGCCAGGCAAAGTAGGGGGGATATCCAGCGTGATCCGGTGCTTCGCGCGGGACACGTTAACGACCTGGAAACCGGAAATCTGAACGTACTCACCTGTATAACAGGTTTGAGATGTCGTGTCGGGATGCAGCCAGCGTAACTGTGTCCCCTGGGGAGGAGTAGCGACCTCAATGGATAAATTGACGGGGAGAAAATCGTTATAGTGTGCTTGAAAATCGAATTCGGGTTGAACGCTATTTTGCCGCCAGAGGGTGTGGAGACTTTTGAACACGCTGTTTGCCAGGGTCTCTTGTCCGTTATTTATGGCTTCCTGGGAGAGGAAACGACGCAAACTGGTGATTTCGAAAGCGCCTGCGCCGGCCAAAGGATACCATAAGCCGCCCCATGACGTACCGGGTAAATAAACAGGCTCATCTCGAATCTCGGCAACACGCGGTAGTTTGTTGCGGATATACTTTTGATAGGCAAGCCATTCACGTTTGATACGTTCATGGTAATCGATTTTGACAACTCCCGGCAGTTCTGGTCCGTTGTGTTGAATAGGCCGAATCAGAAAGACGCGCCCGCCGCTAAGGCCGCTTTGGAATTCGGATTTGACGACGATTCGACGATAGTCGGGAAACATAGCCCGCAGCGTTTTTTTAACGTGAGCGGGCAGGGAGGTCGTAAGGCGGTTCTCAATCTGAGGCACGTCACTGTTCATAGGGCATCCTGCTTTTGGTAAAGGATTAATCGCCGGATCATTTCAGCGGGCGAACGGATGGAAGTCGCCGCGAGAGGATTTATTTCCGTCTTGCGCCGAGCCAGATAATGACGACGACGGCTACTATGAGAAAGACAAGGGCGATGTATTGTCCATTGTTGCCGGCATTGGTTTGCGCATTTTCTTCCGGGTCTGCTGCCGGGTTTGTAGCAACGGGCGTTGTCGTCATGGACAGGGCAGGCGACGCGGTTACGGATAGTTCAGGTGTTCTGGTTGCTGCCGGCAAAACCCCTATCGTATCCCCCCCATCCCCCGTCAACACAAAACCGGCCCAGTAGTAGGGGTGCGGATATTGGCGACGCGTATCTATTTGCGCCTGTCGTAGCGCGGCGGCCTTACTCAGGCCATTCCGCCAATGCGTGTAAAAGCGCTCCATCAGCAGGGCGGTGGCTTCATCATTGACATTCCAGAGACTGGCGATGACGGATGGCGTGCCGGCATATAAGAAAGCCCGATTCAAAGCCACCACCTCGTCCCCCGCGCTAAATTCACCCACTTGCGTCTCGCAGGCGCTTAAAGTAACCAGATTCGTGGCCGAATTCAGATCCAACTCGTAAATTTCTTGCACCGTCAATCGGCCATCGTTGGCATCATCCGCCGCCAGGTAAATGGTGCTAAACAAAGGGTTTGCGGCGTTATATTTCCCGTGCGCCGCCAGGTGTAGGATATTATTCCGCCCACCGTGAACCACCACCTCGCTCTCAGTAGCTGCCGCACCGAGAAAGGGCCGGCTGTTAAACAAGGTGGCAATCGTCTCGACTTCTTTGGGGGCAGATCTTAGCACGCCGAGTCCGGGTTCGTCGCTTGTTGGTCCACCCATGGCCAGGAGAGAACCCGCCTCTGGTTTACGTTTTTCTACCAGGAAGCGCAAAATGCCGGCAGTGGGCAGCGAAGTAAGGGTATAATCGTCAAGCAAATGACGCTCTCCATCCGTCAATGCGGCGAATGGAACGTAATGCAAGACATTGTGGGGCACAATAATCAAGCGCCCGGTCTGTAAGTGAGGAAGCAAAGGGGCAATGAGCCAGTCATACAACTGGCGAAGAGAAGTCAAGTGCGTTTCGTCCAGGCGGGCGAAATCCGTCAGGCGCAGCGTTTCCACCTGGGCGAGTAAGGCCTGCCGACCAGCAGGTAAAGAAACGGACGTGAAACTGTCCGCTGTAAGTACAAATGCCAGGCTGCTGTCCGAAAGCACAAAATAGGAAACTAACGTGGTGTCAGGGAGCAGGTTTTGTTGTATTTCAGCCAACGAAGCAGCTTCTACGGAGAACAGAGAGCCGGTTTCTGGACTGAGTAATTGCAACCGCAGCAATAAGTCTGTGTAATTTTCCTCTAACCCTTCGATTTCCGCCGTTACCGCCGCAATTGCTTCCACATTGTCATCAGTGCCAGATTGCGCACGCAGGGTTATCAGCTGGGTACGACGAGCCGCCAGTTGTTCGCGCAGTGTTTGCTCTTCGGCTAACAAAGCCGAATCTGCTCTCAGGCGAAAATTGACCTGTCCATTGACTACCTGATCGAGAAAAGCACGGGCGCGGGCTTGTTCCGCCAGGTGGAAGGCGTCTTCAAATAGGCCTTGTTTGACGGCTAATTCCACGGCCAGCGTGTAGGCGTCCACCAATTGGTTAAAGAACATTGTCTTCAGTTCCGCCACGGTGATCAAACCCTGCAACGCTTCCAACCGGGCGACGGCTGTCTGCGCGTGAGCGTAGGCAGTGGGCGTATCGCCGTTGATTTCGTAAATGCCGGCAACAAGAACGTGTCCCGCCATTTCTAAAGCTAAATCCCCACTTTCCTCGCCTGACCGCACGACCTGCCGCCCATCCGCCAGGGCAGAAACAGCATCACCCATACCGAAATGGCCGAGACCAAGAGCAAGCCAGAGCCGACCCAGGTCAGCCTGATTGGCGTTTTGGACGTTGAGGTGGATGCCTTCTTCTGCCCAGGTAACGGATTGGGAGAAATCGTTTTCCCCGACAGACAACAACGCCAGGTTACCCAAAACGCGACCGGCCGCAACCTGGTTGTTGCTTACTTGCCAGATGTCCAGCGACTGTTGTAGACAAGCCTCCCCATTAGCGTAATCGCCCGCGGCAACGGCTACAGCGCCAAGATTATTCCGAATATCTCCTATCGTGGAGAGATTACCACTGGTATCGGCAGAACTTCGCGCCACGGACAAATGAGCAATGGCATTTTCCCAGTCACCGAGGCGCTGGTAGGCGGCGCCGATATTGGCTTCCACGCTGGCAACGGCGGGGTCCTCTCCATTAGCCATAAAATGGGGCAAAATAGTCAGGTAGATGGTCAATGCTTGTTGGTAATCACCCCGTTGCGTCTGGACGTTGGCGATATTCATTTGCGTGATGTCCGTCAGGCGGGGAACGCCAGAAGCAGCGGCAATGGCTAAAACCTGGTCATACAACGCTAACGCCTCATCATAACGCCCTAATCCGGCGTATGCGGAGGCGATATTGCTAAGAGCCTGCGCTTCCTTCAGGCGCAGCGGAAGTTCCTGGTACAAAGAAAGCGCCTGTTGGTACAAGAGAATGGCCTGCTCATACCTACCCTGGGCATAGTAAACGGAGCCGACATTGGTCAACAAATCCCCCTCCGTTCCTGAATCAGGCGGTAGTTCCTGTTGCAGCGCCAACGCCTCTTCCAGGCGGCGCAATGCAAGGCCATAATTGCCCTGTTCGCGCAAAGTCAACCCTAGACTGTTGCGCGAATCCACTTCTTGCGCTGGCTCGCCAATACCCTGCCATAATTCTATCGCCGTCGTCAGTTGACGAATTGCCTCCTCATAACGCCCCATTTGCATGGCCAGGTTGCCCAAATTATGGTGTGCGGCGGCCTGATTGTAGAGGCTATATTCGTCATCAATGGACAAAAACAGGTTTAAGGCGTCCTGGTACAGAGTCTGCGCCTGAGGGAAATCTCCTTTACTGGCATAAACGTTGGCCAGGTCTTGGGTTACCTGGGCAACTTCTGACTGTTGACCGGCGGCCTCGTATTGCGCTTGCGCTTCCTCTAAGGCGGTGACGGCTTCATCCCAACGCCCTTGTTCGTAAAAGTCCATTCCTTCCAGGTAGCGTTCATCAGCGGAACTACCGAGAGGGAGTTTACTGACAATGGTGAGCGCATCGAATAGCGGCAGCATCGCCCCGAGAAAGTCATTGTTATCAATCTTGCAACGAACAATGCCAACGATCGCGCGCATTTCGCCAGAACCAAAATCGGCTTGTTGGTAAAGCTGGCGAGCTTGTGTAAAAAATGGGGTTGCGGCGGCGCAATTGCCGGCATCGTATGCGGCCACCCCTTGTTCATACTGACTCTCTGCTTCATTTAACAAATCCTGGTCAAACGTCAGATCCTTTTGGATCAGGGTTTCGTATACATCGGCGGCGGCCCATATCACTTGCTGGTAATACGTGATTGCCAGATCCAGGCTCACCGGGTCGAAAATGGCTGCTGCCTGGTAAGAGTCCGCCAGACGCAGGTAGGCATCGGCTACGCCTAATTGGTCCCCCGCGTCCGTGTAGGCGTCGGCTGCCGCCAACCATTTATCTCGCGCCGCGTCAATATCGCTTGCCTGGAGGCGATCACCCTCGCCCAGCAAGAAAGCGGCTGCGCGCAGGGCTTCCAGTTGGGGGCTAAAGGCAGGAACAGGCGCAAACGTCTCTCCCGCGGTGGGTAGGCCGACAATTGAATCGGTTTCAGCGAGAGGGGGAGGAGGAGAGGTTTCCGGTTGGGGCGGAGCGGGGCAAATGGGCGCGTTTTCCGTGGGTGCTGGAATCTGGAAGGTGCTGTGGGGCGTGATGGGGGCGGCGTGGGCTGATGCCGGCATCTCCATGAAACCGACCGCGAATATGATTAGCCAAACACAAAATCGACGATAATAACGTTTGCCCGTCATTTTATTCATCCTGTCAATGTAAAAAGTGACTATACGGGTCATCTGCCCAGATTCACTGAAAAAACCGGGTTTAAAAACCCGGTTTTTGACCTTTTTTCAGTAGAGTCAATCTTTAATGCTACAAAATTGGTCCAATCTCTCGGAGACGTGCATAGTTACGACGTTTGATGCTTATCCCAGCAATATCAAGATCAAGTCCGCCGACGTATCTTTCGCAGACCAAATAGCAGGACTAATCCAACAGGGCCTATCACACTGTTACAAAGACCGCCGCCACCTGAATTTTCACTTTTGGGTTGACCGGTTGGTGCGGCTATGGGCGCTGTCGCTGTGGATATTGTCGTACTCAACGGCAGCGGCGTTGGCGTCGCCGTGGACATGGCCGTAGCCAGCAACGTCGGCGTTGGAAACTCCGTGGGCGTGACGGTCGAGATGGGGGGCGGGGTGCCTGGTAGGGAAGTATTTGTTTTGCCGGCATCTCCCATAAAAACAAACCCTGCCCAATAGTAAGGGTGTGCATATTGCGGATACTGCGCGCGTAAATCAATTTGCGCCTGCTGTAAGGCAACAGCCTTACCCAGACCCGCCTGCAAATGGGCATAAAAGGACGTCATCAGTAAGGTCGTTGTTTCGTCATCTACATTCCAAAGGCTGGTTATGGCGGAGGGCGTGCCGGCATAAAGCAAAGCGCGATTCATGGCCACCACATCATCCCCGGCGCCGACACCCTTTTCCAGATCCAATTGACACGCTGTAAAAACGACCAGGTTCGTTTGCTTCAGATCAAGGCCGTACATCTCGTAAACGTGCAAGTCGCCATCAAAATCACCCTCAGGAGCCAAAAATAACCGACTTTCCATCGGAGCCTGATTATCAAACGTGCCGTGGGCGGCAATGTGCAAAATACCGCTCTGACCGGCCTGCCTCCAGACAAGCCCTTCCGTTGCCGCGGACCGGGTAAAGGGGATAGTTGCATACAATTCGGCTATCGCCTCTACTTCTTCATCGCCAAACTCAAGTTGGTTACGCGGGTCTCCCAGGAGAAGTGGCGGCAAAGTCGTTTCTCGCGCTGCCGGCAAGGAAGCCAGCGTGCTGGCGGAGGGCAAAATCGTCACAATAAATTGCTCACCCAAGAATAGTTCCCTATCGCTCAAAGCTGTAAATGGCACATAGTGCAGAACGTCATGTGGAACAATCAGCAAATAGGGGGTGTTTAATTCATCAACAAAGGGGCTGATAAGGGTATCATATAAGCGTCGCAACTCCTCCGTATGGGGGGGCGCATCCAGCTTGCGAAAAGAGCGAAAGTTGAAGATAGTGTTCTCCAATTCGTCGCGCGTAATGGGTAACGGAATGGTTGTAAACGCTTCCCGGGTGATAACGAAGGCGTAAAAATGGTCTTGTTTGTTTAAGTCGGTGTAGAGAAAGTACGAAACCAATGTTGTTTCTGAATCAAGCCGCGCCTGTATCTCTGGCACCGTAAGGACATGTTCATCCTCCCCGGTAAAGAACATGTTAGTGGATTCCCCGCGCGCTTGAATTTGTTTGACAATCTCGGCATACGCCGCTTCAGCGCCGGTTAATTCCCGTTGCATAGCAACTTTTGTCAGACCATCCAGATCCAAAAGCTGCGCCAGAGTCAGGTCGTCCTCCGCCAATTGTCGCAGAATATACGCTTCTTGTTCGCGTACAAGCAAATTGTTTCCCTGATCGTCCAATATCTCGGGGGCTTTCACGCGCATCATGTCCAGAAACACGCGCGCGCGCCCTCGTTCCGCCGTATAAAAAGCCTCCTCATATCGCCCTGCTTCATAGTACAGGTTGGTAACGTGCTTGTACAAGTCAACCACTTGCGTGAGGGAATCCGTCAAAAGAAACGGCGTCATTTGCGCGCCGCTATCAACAGGCACGAAATTCGCCTGCTGATTGGTGACAAGGCGCATCTCCGCCAGCAGATCAAACGCTTCTGCAAAGGCAGCAAACGATTCATCTGGCTCGTGACGCGCCTGCAACAGGTCGCCAATGTCCGCCAAAACAAGCGCCAATAGAAGCCGTTTGTTTCCCTGCCGCAGTAAAGTTTCCGCCTCCCGTAAGCAGGTAAGCGCCGTGTCCAAATCGCCTTCCGCCTGCAATGCCAGCCCTTCCCCCTTCAGCGCAAGCGCGTTGGTAATAAGGCCGAATTGTTGGCTGATATTGCGGGCAATTCCCGTATCTTCCAAGGCACGTTCCGCGAGCAATTGCGCCTGGTCATACGACTCATAGGCCTCGGCATACATTTCTTGCGAACGATATGCCTCCCCAATACTTATCAGGACGACCATTTGCATACCCTGGTTGAGCGGGACAGTGATGGTCCCGTTTTGCAGCAGCGATAATAGTCCCGGCTGATCCTGCGCATCATTAGGAGTAACAGCAACCGTCATACTTTGGAGTTCTGTCAAAACTGATTTGAACTGCTTCATAACTTCTTCAAAAGGCCCGCAATGTAGGTCCTCCGCGCACGCTTCATCCTGTACCGCAAGCCCAGATCCAACGACGGCCAGGTTATTCAATGAAATAACTCTAGCCAGGAACTGAATGTCCGCGGGAACCCAAACTTGCCTGGAATCACGAGCGAGTTCGAAGGCTGTGGTCAGCGTGTTTTGGGCCTCTTCGAGGCGCATTTGCTGCATCAATATAGAGCCGATGCCAAACAGAGCCGTCCAACGCAATTGATCGTCGCCGATTGTTTCAAACTGCGTTAGCGCCACATTGTATGCCGCCACTGCCGCGTCCAGGTTGCCGATACTAAAGCGTAAATGGCCCAAGAAAAGCGCACACTGTCCGAAAATATTCGGGTCAGGATTATCCGTCTCCTGTAAGCCAGCAAATCCTGTTTCTAGCTGCTGCTTTGCTGTCGTGCGCTGACCGGCCGTGAAAAACACCATGCCAAGGGCGCACTGTTCAACCGGTGCTGATTGTGTACGCGGCAGGTGGTTAGCCAAAGCCGGCGAGTTTGCCAACCGGGTAATGAGCAAAATCAAAGCGAATAAAGCATATTTGGGCATCAGATTCATCAGGCAATCCTCAAGAACGAGAGGTTATTTGAGATCTTCAACTTTCTGGATCACGTCTTCCGCTTGCTGCGCGTCACCTAGAATTTCATAATTCCGGCGCGCTGCCTCAAACCAGCGCACTGCTTCTACCTTATCCCCTAAATCCAGGTAAATTTCCCCCAATTCCGCCTGATACAAGGCTAATCCGTCGATCTCGTTCTCGTTTTGTGCCAGGGAGATGGCTTGTAGGTATTGCGACTCCGCCATTAAGGGTAGACCAATTTGCCGGCATAGTGCGCCCAGAAGACGATAGATGGCAGCCGTTTGTGTGCCGGCATCTACCACCGCAGACAGGTATTCAATCGCTTCCGCGAGCAAGTCATACTCAATATACAAATGCGCCAGGGTCAGCGCCTCCGATTCAGGCGGCAGACCTAGCGCCATGATGTCCGCCTGGGCTTTTTGCACAACCGTGGCTTCTGCTTCCGGCAACAGCAAGAATCCTAAACCGGGCACACCTTCTTCGCGCGAGGAACGATCATTATCCGTCTCCACAATCAGCAAATAGATTTCCCCCTCTTGCAGGGGCGGAACATCAGCGCCATTCACATACGTCTCGCTTGTTTCCGTCTCCCAATTAAGCCCAACAATGCGCACGGTGTACAGGGTTGCGCCCGGCGCCTCATGCCAGCGCAGCGTGGGTTGGCGCGTGAGTAAATGGGTCATACGCGGGCTAATGATGTATGGAATGAGGGGATCCGTATCCCCACGAGTCCCCCGGCTGCTGTCTTCCAGGTCTCCCAGTCGGGCAATGCCTCTGGGACAAATATCGCGCACGTCCAGGGTGACGCCTGCCGGCATTTCCCGGTAATCCCCATTTTCGCAGAGTAGTCGCGCATTCCCTCCCACGGACAGCGACAATATATCCCCGCGATGAAGAACCATATGCGGGGCAGCCGGCCTGGAATCCGTCCAATTTGCCCGCTTCACGGTGAGTTCCCCTTGCCAGTCAACAAGCAAATTCACGTCCTCTCGCGGCGAGACGCAGTGTGCGCCAATGGGGTAAATCCCCTCGGGAATCTGGAAAACGGTCATGTCTTCACATAACAACAAGGCGGCCATAGCGGGTTCAAGGCGTAATTCGTCACCGGCAAGCAGGTTTGTGCCGGGAGATGCCGGCACAAACTTCTCCATCCCCTCCGTCTTCCACTCAACCCGCCCTTCCTCTGCTAACAACAACAGGCCTGTCTCCGGTGCGGCAAGGGAGGAAGAAACTGCCGGCAATCCCGGACAAAGTAAACGATACGGCTCCCCCGGCAAATACATCTGCCATTCGCTCTCCGTCAGATTACGGTTCGCCATTTTGCAGGCCCGCGCTTCCCAGGCAGTCCAATCCTCTACGGATGGCAACAGCGGGGGATCAAGGAACCAAACCGGTATCACGCCATCAGGACTGGTGGCAACGAGGAACTTCCCATCCGCACTAAATACGACATCCCAGACCTCACCTTTGAGTACGGTTGTCGAAATGGGGGAAGCGTCCGGTTGGCCTGAATCCATCTGCCAGAGACGCACTTCTCCCTGCCGGCAAAAACCATACGCCTCTCTTTTCACGCAGCTACCGGCAGCCAACATCCGCCCATCCGGGCTGAGCGCCATGCCTGTAATTGCCGATGCTTGTTCCGCTAAAGGAATGCCATGATCATTATTACCGGATACATCGTACGTGTCTATCTGGCCATGATTGTTGCCAACCAACAATTGCGTTCCATCAACATTGAACACCAACGTTTTAATGCCAAACCCTTGCGACCACTGTTGCACAGGTTCTCGCGTCGCCACATCCCACAAAATGATCTGTCCATCCTCACCGGCCGATGCCAGCCAGTTGCCATCAGGATGGAAGGCAATCCGCCATACAGGAGCGACATGCGCCTGGGTCATGCTTGCCTGCTGTTGCAGAAGATCACTGGTCCAAAAAATGATCGCCCCATCGGCCCCGCCGGACACCAGCGTGGCCCCATTCGGGCCAAAGGCAACGCTGGAGACAACACCATGATGCCCCTGGGTGACAGAGCCTATTTGTTGTTGGGTGGTTACGTCCCAAAGCAGGATAGTTCCGTCCGCAATGCCGGCAGCCAGCATTTGACCATCAGGACTAAACGCCAAACTCCATACCCCTGCTTCCGATTCACTACCCCGTGGATGGCCCAGAGTCTGACCGGCATTCAAATCCCAAAGAATCAGGCTGCCATCCTCATAACCCGCGGCCAGGACCTGATCGTAAACCGCCAGACTCAGGGCAGGGGCAGGATGGTACAGAAACGTCCGCAAGCGAGAATTTTCCTGGATGGTCCGCTGAAGGTGTGAGAAGTCCGCAATTGCCAGGTTAACAAGAAGAGACGTGTCAAGTTGGTCCGTCGGGGGAAGAACAGAAGGATCAGCGTTAATCGTCGTTCGAATAGCGGGAACCGTCACGGTCACTATCGGATTGGATGGCTCCTTGCTTAAAACAAACAGGCTGACCAATATGAGCGCAAGAAATACCAAAATGATCGCCAGGAAACGATCCAGATACTGCTGCGACCGGGAATGACTCAGTACCAGATAAGTAACAAGGCCGGAAACACTGGTAATTGTCGCAATCAGCGGTTCGAAACCCGGCTCAAAAACAAGCCAGAGGACCGATAGGATTCCCGCCAGGAACACGACTATGCGCAATGTCCATTTCCAGGCCGTTTCATAAGGCTGTTCGTCCGTCTGCACCGGCGTCTCCGCCCGTGGCCGCGGAAGTTCCACATCAGATTCAGGACACAATTCAGCAAATGGAATGCCCCAAACAGACAAGGATAGAAAATTCAGATGATCGATAATCTCTGCTCTTTCAGATTTTAGATTGTTTGAGTCCCCAAATCGGCGCGCATGATTGATATTGTCCATCAAGCGCTGCTGGTAAACCAACGCTTCCTGGTAATGAGGGTGCTCTTTGCCCAGTTTTTTTAATAAGCACCGTAGATTAAGTTCATGGACAGATAACGGGTCATTTATAGTCATATGTAAATTCGGTAAGGCACATTGCCACTACTGGAGTAAGAAATCACCCTAAAATAAAAGGTTCTCCAGGAATTCGCGGAGAGTGGAGGCTTTAGCCGGAATATGTGCGCAAGAACCGGCCA
This sequence comes from Ardenticatenales bacterium, assembly GCA_020634515.1. Classification (NCBI taxonomy): domain Bacteria; kingdom Bacillati; phylum Chloroflexota; class Ardenticatenia; order Ardenticatenales; species Ardenticatenales bacterium. The sequence continues at coordinate 538,591 of JACKBL010000003.1, forward strand.
AAGCCGCGACGCCAAACCCATATGTGGGGCAAACCCCGCGAAATCCGAATGAGCCAAATAAAACGGTGGATCGACCAGTTGTATCGCGCTAACGCACCTTATGTGCCGGAGCCAGTCGTCGCACAAACATGCATATTACTCTTGCCCATTGTCTATGAAAGTGGGAATCTGATCAACCCAAATGCAATTGCCGGCAGATAGAGGACAAGGTCATCAAGAAGACAATACTTCAAAAAAAGGAGACAGGCAATTGCCTGTCTCCTTTCTCAAGAGGAAGATATGTTACCGAAAAGGCGCGCCGCCTTTGCCTACGGTACGGGGGCGCAATTTTGCGCTACCACACCCGGTACCGCCGGATCATACACAAAGGAACAGATGGACGTCACCGGGGGATTGGTCGGAACGTAGTTGGTGTTGAAGGTGTTGGAGAAACATGCCGGCAAACCGGTCTGAACAGCTGTCTGGGACGTGCCGTTGGCGAAGTACAGCCGTACGAGCCAATACTTGTTGGTGTCGCCGGTGGAAACACTAAGGGAGAGATTTGGACTCAGAGTCACGCTCGTGCTAACGGGACTGCAACCGCCAATCACGGAAACGTTGTCAATGACGGTAACATCCGGGTCACCACCGCCACCGGAGTATCCCCAAAGACGAATGCCTGTCAAGGTCTTGTTCGGGTCCAGCCAGGAGGTCACATCAAACCGCTGCCAGTCAGCAGTCGGGAAGACGATGTTCTCATAGTAGGTGCCGTCCGAGTACAACAGGTCAACAGCCTGAATAGCGGCTTCTGGTTGACGGCTCCAAAAAGCAATACTGGTGATCTGGGTACCGGGGATGCCGGCAAAATCCTGCTGAATCCAATAATTGCCAATATCCGTCGCGCAATACGAACCGCTCTGACATCCGGAGTTGATCACGGACCACTGGTTATTGGTTGTGTACCAGGGAGCCAGGACGCCCGTTTCAAAACCAGGGTTCTGTAATACTTCGGCTGCCGGAGCAGCGGGCGCAACCGCATCGGCGCCCAGGAATGTAACTTCCATCGTATCCAGATTGACAATCGTGTTGCCACTACGCACGATACGATCAATCTGGGCATCATTGGCGACAGCCTGCTGGTGCGGCATAGCTACAAACAAGGCAAGCGCCATCAAGCCGAGTAACGTAAAAACTCTTGCGGAAACCTTCATTTTGTCCTCCATATTCAGTGAACTACTTGGGGTGAAAACTGCTGCATTGTACGCCTGTTCAGAAAAGGCGGCAAGGAGCAAAGAAATCAAAACAGTGCCTTTGGGGACATGCGTACGACAGGGGCGGGACAGGCAGCGCATCATCTATCTGGACAATGGCTAACGCCTTGTCTTCCGCCGGTCTCGCCTCCTTCATGACGCATGAGAGAAGTCGCGCCGTCTCTCCCTGCGCCGGATTGATTCTAAATTGGAGTTTGCCGGGGAAAAAGTGACAAATTCCGTCAAAATACACGATCTGTGTCATCTTATTCGAAGCCAGAATATAGGGCGCGACACATTAAGGAGAGGGTTGGGAACAAACCAAGAAGTTCAACTTCTCGGAGAAGTTGAACTTCTGAATGGTAAAACGCGCAAACAGGAGCGTGCTACAGCTTCAGGCGCGGGTCAAGGGCGTCCCGCAGACCGTCACCAAAGTAATTGAATGCCAGCGACGTGATGAAGATGGCAAATCCCGGATAGAAGGCCTTCCACGGCGCGGTGAACATGTCTTTCTGCACGTCTTGCAGCATGTTCCCCCACGTCGCCACCGGCTGCTGAATGCCAAACCCCAGGAAGCTCAACGCCGATTCGTAGATGATCACGCCGCCAAACCCCAGCGTGGCACTGACGATGATCGGCGGCAGCGCGTTCGGCAGCATGTGCCGCACGATGATGCGCAGGTCGGACAGCCCCAGTGCTTTCGAGGCTTCCGTGAATTCCTGGTTGCGCAGGCTCAGCACCATCGCCCGCGCCAGGCGGCACGACCCGGTCCACCCCAGTGTCACCAGGATGAGGACGATGACCACCGCTTGCCCCCACTCCGGCTTGAGGAACGGGATGGAGACGTTCCGCAACAGCGCCGAGAGGGTCAACAGTAGCGGTAGCCCGGGCAGGATGATGATGAATTCCACCAGCCGCTGGATCAGGTTGTCCACCAGGCCACCGAAGTACCCGGAGACGGCTCCGATGAAGATGCCTATCGTTTCCTGGAAGATGGTCACGGTGAAGGCGATGAATAGGGAGAGTTGCCCCGCCAGCAGCAGCCGCATGAGGACGTCCCGCCCCAATTCGTCCGTCCCCAGCGGATGTTCCACCGAGGGCGCGGCGTTGCGGTTCAGCAGGTCTTGCGTGTCTCGCGTGTACGGCATGTCTTGCTTCTGCGCGTAGTTGTAGTAGGTGCGACTCCCCATCACCATCGGACCGACGACCACGGTCAGCAGCATCAGCAGAATGACCACCAGGCTGGCGGTCGCCAGGCGATGCCGGCGCAGCCGGTTCCAATAGGTCAGTAACAGGGGTTCGGGTTTGCTCGTCAGCAGGGCTTCCGCCTGCAGGGCATCTACGTCTAGTTCGGCTACGGACATGATTCCTTCCTTCTGGTGTATGGTATGGGTTATGCGGTTTACTCGAAGCGGATGCGCGGGTCTACCACCGTGTACAGCAGGTCGCCCACCAGGGTGGCGACGACCACCAGGATGGCCGTGATGAACAGGTAGCCCATGACGATGGGCCAGTCGCTCTGCCCCAGCGCGGAGATGAACAACCGCCCCATCCCCGGATAGTTGAAGATGGTTTCGGTGAGGATCGCCCCGCCGAAGATGCCCGGTATCTGGAACACGACGATGGTGATGAGCGGGATGAGGGCGTTGCGCGTCGCGTGTTTCAGAATGACGACCCGCTCGCTCAGCCCTTTGGCCCGCGCCGTGCGCACGTAGTCTTGCCGCAGCACTTCCAGCATCGACGAACGCAGGAAGCGGCTCCACCCCGCCAGGTACAGCAGGCTGAGCATGATGGTCGGCAGGATCAGGTGGATGATGCGGTCCCCCAGTGACCCGGCGCTCACCCCCAGTACGTCCTGAATGCTGCCCGGCAAGATGCGCAGGTCCACCACGTTCCCCGTGGGGAAGAATGGCAGCCCCCAGTTCTTGAAGGTGAGTCCGAAGAGGATGACCAGCATCAGGCCAAACCAGAATGCCGGCATCGATATCCCAAAGAAGCTGAACGTCGTCACCGCGTAGTCCAGCGCCGAGTACTGCCGCACGGCCGAGATGATGCCGATGGGCACGGCGATCAGCAGCGAAAACAGCGTCGCCGAGGCCATCAGGATGCTCGTGTCCTTGATGCGCCCTTCGATGATGCCCATCACGTCCTGTCCCCGCGCCAGTTTCCACGACTTACCCCAGTCCCCGCGCACGATCCCCCGCTGACACGGATACCCCCGGGACGTATCTACCCCTTCGTTCGTCCCCCCCGCATCCCGGCATTGCGCCAACTGGAAGTCCGCCCATGTGCCCGTCACCGGCAACGTCTTGGCGTTCCCCGGGTTGCCGATGGCGTTCCCCAATTCATCAACCCAATCTTCCCCCGCAACCCAGGTCAAATACCCCAGCCACACCGGCCGGTTCAGCCCCAGGTTCGCGCGCATCACGTCGATCTCGTGTTCCGTGAAGCGGGCGCGGCGGTCTCCGCCCAGGTTGATGCCGGACAACGGGTCGCCCGGTGCGGCTTGCAGCAGCACGTAGATGGCAATGGTGGCTCCGAATACCACCATGATCATCTGTAGCCCTCGCCGAATGAGATAATTCGTCATATTTGTCTCCTCTGTTCGATTGGGTGTAAGTCTGGTCACCGCGAGTTGGTGGGTCTTATGTTAGAATACGATAAACACGAGCTGATTTCTGGCCTGTTTTTGTATCAAAAGTGTATTAGTTTGCCGGCATTTATCATGCTACCATCACCCTGACGAACCCAATTACTATGATTTGGCGACAGTAAAAGCGCAAATGGCCACCGACCCCTTCTTATTCGCGGAGATATTGAGCCAGTTTGTGGAGCGCTCTGGATACACGACCGGTCAGTTGAGCAAACTTGCCGGCATTCCCAAAGCCACCATCGTCAACTGGACTGAAGGACGTGTCAAGCGACCACGCGGACATGAAGACCTGCTACGCCTCCTCGCCGCCCTGCGCCTCTCCCCCACGGAAGCCAGCCGCCTGCTAGAAGCCGCCGGACACCCAGGTCTCGCCGAACTGCGCCTGCTGGCCCAAAACGAAGCCAACGTCGAACTCACGCATCTCCTTGCCTCCTGGACCACTCCCATCGCCGACACGCCCCCCCTCCCGGCCCCCTTCCAGGCCATCCCCGACCTCTCCTATTTTGTAGGACGCGCCACCCTCCTGGAACACCTCGCCAACACCCTCCTCAGCAGCCAGCAGGGGGCCGTTGTCACCCTATACGGTATGGCCGGCGCGGGCAAAACCACGCTCGCCGCACACCTGGCATACCAACTCCGCCCCCATTTCCCGGACGGCATTCTGTGGGCGCGCGTAGACATCTCCGACCCCATGTCCATCCTGAGTACATTCGCCAACGCCTATGGCGTGGACGCGTCCCCCTATGTGGACATTGACAGCCGCGGGCGCGTCGTGCGCGAACTGCTGGCCGCCAAACGCGCCCTAATCGTGCTGGACAATGTGGAACGGAGCGCGCAGGCGCAGCCGCTACTGCCTCCCACCACCCACTGCGTCGTCCTCATCACCACCCGCCGCCGCAATCTCTCCGTAGCGCGCGGCGGCGCACAGTTCCCCGTCGGCCCATTTAACGAAGACGGGCGGGAATCGCTGCAACTTTTCCGCAAACTGCTGGGAGAAGAACCGGACCCCGCGGTGCGCGAAAGCCGGCGCGCCATCGCCGCCGCCCTCGGCCATCTGCCCCTGGCGGTGGACATCGCCGCCAGCCGCCTGGCCTACGAACCCGGCTGGTCGGAATCCGCCTTCCTGCGCCGCTTGCGACAAGAACAGCGCCGCTTGCAGGAACTCGCCTTTGAAGACCAGAACGTGCGCCTCTCGTTGCACGCCAGCTACGATGGGCTATCGGCGGCAGCGCGCCAGTTTTTCGCGGCGCTGGGCGTGATCAGGGGGGAGGATTTTGGCCCGGAGGCGGCAGCCGTCATCAGCGCCACGCCATTGGAAGATGCGGAAGATCTGCTGCGGCAGCTCTTTAGCCTCTCCCTGGTACAGCAAGGACGTCCGGGACGGTATCAACTTCATCCACTCGTGCGCGCATTCGCGCGGGAGCAACTGTCGCCAGCCGCATGTCTTGACCACGAGCGGCGGCTGGCCGTCTACTACTTGACCTTTGCCGCCGCCCACGCGCGCGATATGCAGGCGCTGACCCTGGAGCAGGATCATCTGCTTAACAGCGTGCAAATTGCCACCGCCCAGGCTGAGGAGGACAGCCTCCCGGCAGACACGGCACTCCTATCCGTGCTCCCCGCCGGCGTCGCCGCCATTTACTCCTTTTGGGAAACACACGGCTACTACGACCTGGCGACGGAGCAATTGGGGCGTACGGAAAACGCACTGCGGCGGGGGGAACCAGCCCCGGCGCTCGTGCCCGTGCTGCGCGGGTTGGGGCGGTTGGCGCAGCGGCGTGGTCAATACGATGCCGCGGAAACATACTATGAGGAAGGGCTGACGCTGGCCCGCGCCCAGCCACCAGAACCGGAGAATGGTGCGGCATATGAGGCAAACGCGGCCCTGATCAGCGATCTACTGCGGAATCTGGGGGTATTGGCGGCGCGGCGCGGCGATTATGCGCTGGCGGATGCGTACTATCAGGAGGGTTTGGCGCTGGCGCGGGGGGTGGGGCAGAGCAACGTCGTCAGCAACTTGCTGCGTGGCCTGGGGGTGCAGGCGTTTATGCGCGGCGATTATGCGCGGGCGGAAGCGTTTTATGAGGAAGGGCTGGCACTGGCGCAGTCGGCGGGGGAGTTGGATTTGCGCAGCGGGTTGTATTGGGCGCTGGGGATGTTGGCGGAGGATCAGGGAGACCTGGGGGAGGCCGCGCGCTATTTGCACGCCAGCCTGGAGTTGGTGCGGCAGATGGGGCAGCGGGAACGGGAGACGGCGATCTTGCGCGATCTGGGGTTGATCGCGCTTGAGGAGGGGGATTTGCCGGCAGCCACGACCTGTTTGCGGGAGGCGATGGCATTGGCGCGGGCGCTGGGTCACTTTTCACGCCTGAGCGGTATCCTGCTGGCGCAGGGGGAGGTGCTGCTGCTGCGGGATGCGGGGGTCGAGGCGGAAGGGATGTTTGTGGAGGTGTTGGGAATGGCCAAAGATGCCGGCAATCAAGCCATGATGGCGGAAGCATTGTTTGGACTGGCCCGCGCCGCCGCCATCCAGGCCCGCTGGCCACAGGCGCAGGCGCACGCCGCCGCCAGCGTCAACCTGTTCAAGACCATCGGCCACCCCAAGGCCGCCGAAGTGATAATCTGGCAGCAGGCCCACGCCATCCAACCGCATCAGGTATAACCCCCCGTGGTGATCCGTCGCGCGGGGAGTTTTCGCACGGCTCCTTCTGGTCGGTATGAACAGTGCCGGCATCACGCCCGCCCCACCACCTCCCTGTCAGAGACAAGACCACGCGCCAATAATGCCGGCAGCCTGACCCAAAGCCCCCATCGTCCGTGAACGCCTGAGGATGTTCATTCCACATGGCACACTCCGTGCGTAAACAACGTTTGCAGTCCACCAACCCGCGTTCCGCCCCCTGTTTTCACGGCAACTTGACAATCATGGTGGGCTATGTTAAATTTTTTGAAACACCTAAATTCAGAGGTCAGTATGCCAAAAATCAATACCCTGGAGACAGGTTCGTCGGAACAACGAAATAGTCTGAACCATCAGGCGATTGAGGATTATTTGAAGACTATCTACATGCTCGCGGAGGAGGAATCGCCGGTGACGACCTCGCGCATCGCCGAGGCGCGCGATGTGAAGCCGGGGTCGGTGACGAGTATGATCCAACGATTAGCCCGGCTGCACCTGGTTAATTACGAGAAGCATTATGGGGTTACGCTGACGGAAACGGGGACGCGCATCGCCCTGGAGGTGATTCGCCATCACCGCCTGATTGAGCTTTTCTTGATGGAGGCGCTGGGCTTTGGTTGGGACGAGGTGCACGAGCAGGCGGATATACTGGAACATGTGATTAGCGAGAAGCTGGAGGAGCGTATTGCCGCGGCGTTGAACTACCCGCTTTTTGATCCGCACGGCAACCCGATCCCCAGCAAGGATGGGGTGATGGCGGTGGTGGAGGCGGAATCGTTGGCGGGGTTAAATGCCGGCACTTACGCCCGCGTCGCCTACGTTTTGAATGATGAAAATAGCGAAATGCTCCGCTACCTCGCCGAACTCGGCCTCACCCCCGGAACCATGCTCAAAGTCAAGCACGTCGCCCCCTTCACCGGCCCTATCACCGTCGTCATCGACAACGAAGACCGCATCGTCGGCCAGGCCATCGCCCAAGCCGTCATGGTCGAAGTCATTGAGTGAGGGGCATGGCGCGAGGAGCAAGGGACCGGCAAACCCACACACGCACACGCGCCACCCCTTGCCCCATATCCATGAAAGACGTATCATTTCACCCATTAACAACCACCAACCAACCACTATGCAAGGAACACTCATGAGCGAAACAGCCACCCTTCCTATTAGCGCGGACCTGCTGGAAATTCTCCGCTGCCCTCTGGCCGTTCAGGAAAAAGAAAAATACGGCGACGACCCGGGACGGCTGGAACTTGTGCGGAACACCTGGCTCGTCTGCGCCGACTCCGGGCTGAAGTACCCGATTCGGGATGGCATCCCCGTCATGCTCATCGAAGAAGGGGAAAAATGGAAAGACACACCCGTGGAAGACCTGCCCGTGCCCCCGCCGGCTGCATAGGGCGCGTCCGTATTTAAGATTGGAAATGACGGGTACACGGGAAGGGTTCTTGTGTATCGGCCAGGCCAAAGCTGATTTGGCGCGAACCCACAGGGAAACCTCTCGTCCTCATTTACCACCCAATTTGCCCCCTGGCAAGGAACACTTCATGAGCGCACAAATTCCCGAAGATTATTACGATTTGCTCGACAAGAACGTCGTCGTCGTCCTGGCGACCGTGATGCCGAATGGGCAGCCGCAGGCCACCCCCGTCTGGTGCGACCGCCACGGCAATCAGGTCTGGGTCAATTCCGCCCTGGGCCGGCAAAAGGACAAAAACATGCGCGCCCATCCCCAGGTAGCCATCACGGCCATTGATCCCACCAATCCGTACCGCTGGTTGGAGATTCGCGGCACGGTCGTTGCGTACGAGACAGGTTCGGCTGCCGAGGCGCACATTAACGCGCTGGCGCGAAAATACACGGACTGGGCCAGGTACCCGCTGCCCGAAGGCGAGCAGCGCTGCATCTACAAGATTGAACCAACGCGGGTGAATACCAGCAACCGCTGAAAAAAGCTCCCTTCAGGGAGCTTTTTTGACGTCGGCGGGAATTTCGCCATCCACGACACAGATTGGTATGGTTGCCAGGTTATGAAGACTGTCCTGCATATCGAAGATGATCCGCGCAATTTGCTGTTGATTCACCGTATCTTGGAGCCGCATCCTTACCGGTTGCTGGATGCCGGCACGGGTGAACAAGGGTTGGAGATCGCCAGCCGCGAACAGCCGGACCTCATCCTCATTGACCTCGGCCTGCCCGACATCGACGGGCAAACCGTTATCCTGCTGCTGCGCGAACTTCCCCACCTGGCCCATGTCCCCATCGTCGCCATCACCGCCTGGCCACGCGACACAGCGCTGGCCATGGCCGAGCGCTACGGATGCGACGGCTGCATCCTCAAACCGATCAACGTGCGCGAATTTCCCACGCAAATTGCGGCCTACATCCAATCATAGGCCCGACCGACAAGGGGATTCATCATGGCGCAGCCTCCGGGATTGGTAGTGGATGATCAACGGAGCCAGGGGGCTGCCGCGCCACAAAAGAGAGTGTCACCCTGAAAGCGCAACCTGCTGACCAGTTCAGCCTGGAGGAGCTTACCGAGCTTTATAACCAGACGCGCTCCGATTACATCGTTCCCATGCCTATGAGTGCGGCGCGTCTGGCGGAGTACATGCGCGTCTACGATGTGTCGCTATCCGCCTCCTGCGTCCTCACGGATGAGGCGGGACCATTTGGCTTGGGCATGTTGGGCGTGCGTCCGGGGCGGGCGTGGATCACGCGGTTGGGCGTGATCCCGGAGCGGCGACAGGCGGGCGCGGGGCGGGCAATCATGACTTTTCTGCTAGACGCGGCACGGGAGCGACAGATCGAAACGGTGTGGTTGGAGGTGATTAAGGGGAATATGCCGGCATTTCACCTCTTCCAACGATACGGTTTCCGCACAACCCGCGAACTCCTCGTCGTCCGCCGCTCCCCCATCCCCCGCGACTCCCCCGCCACCATCGCCAGCACCATCCGCGAGATCATCCCCCTCACCCGCGCCGACGTCCTGCCCCTCCTCGCCAACCGCCGCGAAAAACCCAACTGGCTCAACGAGACGGAATCCATGCACAACGTGGACCAACTCGAAGCTTTGATGGTTAAATGCCGGCATGGCGGCTACGGATGGGCCAGCTTCGACGTCGGCAAATTCCAACTCACGCGCATCGTCGTCGAAGTCATGGCCGGCGACCCCGTCATCGTCACCGCCGCCATCTTGCACGCCATTCACCAGCACCACCCGCGCAAAGACACCATGATCGAAAACATCGCCGCCGCCGACCCCAAATGGCCCGGTTTTCAGCGTGTCGGCTACTTCGACGCCTTCCGCCGCATCGAAATGGTGCGCCCATAAACACGTCAATGGCTGGGCGCAATAAAATTAGCGGCTGTCCGCAATAAAATTAGCGGCTGTCCGCAATAAAATTAGCGGCTGTCCGCAATAAAATTAGCGGAAATGGACGGACAGCCTGGCAGTGAGCGTCCAAAATGTCGTTCTCTCTGGAGATTGGACCGATTTCACGCACTCACTGACCATTTTCACCGGAGAAAATTGGTCCAGTCTGGCTTAGCCGTTACCATTCCTGGAGAATGAACCAACCTTGTCAGTACCGTCCGCGAAAAGTGTAAAGCCATTCCCGGAGGGTCGCCAAGTCATCACTCGCAAACAAGACAAGCTAATGACCCCAAACGACATCATCATCCCCACGCCCGCCGACGTCGCGCAGGCGGCCACCCACCTGGCCGGGGTGGTCAACCGCACCCCCGTCTTCACCTCCCGCACCCTCAACGCCCGCTGTGGGCGGGAAATTTTCCTCAAATGCGAAAACTTCCAGCGAGTAGGCGCATTCAAATTTCGCGGCGCCTACAACGCCATCAGCCACCTGACCGCCGCGCAGCGCGCGCGCGGCGTCATCACCCATTCCAGCGGCAACCATGCCCAGGGCGTGGCCCTGGCCGCCCGGCTGCTGGGCGTGCCCGCCTACGTCGTCATGCCCCACGACGCCCCTGCCGTCAAGCGCGCGGCCACCGCGGGATACGGCGCCACCATCATCCCTTGCGATGCCGCCGCACGCGAGCGCGTTTCCGCCGAACTGGTGCGCGCTCACGGCTACACACTCATCCACCCGTATGATAACGAATACGTCATTGCCGGGCAGGGCACAGCCGCCTGGGAACTGTTCGACGAAGTGGGCGACCTGGACCTGCTGTTTGTGCCCGTGGGCGGCGGTGGCTTAATCAGCGGCACGGCCCTGGCCACCGCCGGTCGCCGCCCCACTTGCCGCGTCATTGGCGTAGAGCCGGAAAAAGCCGCCGACGCCAACGAATCTTTCCGCACCGGCGTTATCCACACCCTGCCCACGGTGCCCGACACCATCGCCGATGGCCTGCGTACGCGATTCATTGGCCGGCGCAATCTCTCCATCATGCGCCAATACGTGGCGGACATGACCACCGTGAGCGAGGAGGCCATCCGCGAGACACTGCAATTCGTCTGGCAGCGGCTGAAGCTGATCATTGAACCCAGCGCCGCCGTCGCCCTGGCCCCTCTGCTGATGGGCACATTCTCGCAGCCGGGGCAGCGGGTGGGTGTCATTTTTAGCGGCGGTAATGTGGCGCTATACTTGAAAGAGTAAGAACATTGGAGGTTTGATTTTGTCCGATCCCACACGTGTGCTAATAGTTGATTCATTTGATAGTGCCGGCATTTCCCTCCTGCGCCAGGTAGCGAAAGTAGACATACACCCACACCTCAACTCCGGCGACCTGGCACAACAGATCGGCCCCTACCACGCCCTCATCGTCGGCAGCGACACCCATGTAGACGAGCGGCTGATCGAAGCCGCCTACAACCTGCGCGTGATCGCCTGCACAGGCAGCCGCCTGGACCAGATCGACGTCAGCGCCGCCCGCCTCATGGGCATCGAAGTGCGCTCCGGCGATGTGGGCAACTCCGTGGCCCTCGCCGAACAAACCATCAGCTTGCTGCTACGGCTGACCAGCCTCGGCCATCGCTTCTCCCTGGCCGACCGGCGCATCGGCCTCGTTGGGTTTGGCCGCGTGGGGCGTCAGGTTGCCAAACGCGCCCACGCCTTCGACATGCACATTCTGGTCAACCAGCCCCGCCTCACGCCCGAACTGGCATTGGCGGCGGGCGTGGAAGTCGCCGATCTGCCCGACCTGCTGCGCCAGGCGGATTTCGTCAGCCTGCACGTGCCTTTTAATGAGGAAACGCGCCACCTGATTGGCGCGGACGAGTTGGCCCTGATGCCGTCGGGTGCGTTTCTGGTGAATACGGCCCATGCCGGCATCGTCGATCTCCACGCCGTCGCCCAGGCCCTCAGCAGCGGACACCTGACCGGCGCGGCCCTCACCCTGCCCCCGGATTACGACTTCACGCATCCGCGCCTCATCCCCGTGCCCCCCCTTAACTGGGAAGAACACGACAGCCAGGCACGCGACCGCGACCTGGCGCGACAGGTGATTGACGTGCTGCGGGTGCAGCCGCCCAGCGACTCGCTTTCCCTCAAAATCGTGCCCAGCGAGCGCGTCATCCCCCACGAATACACCGACGACAAGCGCGTCGCCCGCCTCATGGAAGGGCTGGAAGCGGAAGGCCGCCTCGTGAACCCGCCTATCGTGGCCGAATGGGGCGAGCAGTATATCGTTCTCGATGGCGCCACTCGCTCCACCGCCCTCAAACGTCTCGGCTTCCCCTACACCGTGGTCCAGGTCGTGCCCACCGACCGGGAAGGCTTCGGGCTGCACACCTGGTATCACGCCGTCTCCAGCGAAGCTCCTTTCGCGGAGCTGGTCGCCCGGCTGCGCGACCTGGCCGGTTTGCGCCTCACATCCATCTCCGCGGACCAGGCGCATCTGGCGCTGCAAGAGCGCAACGCTCTTTGCTACTTTCTCAATCAGGATGGCTCGGCGCTGTTGGCGGAAATCGTGTCTGAGGGGTCGCGGTTGGGTATGCTGAACCAGATTGTCCATGCCTATACGGTTTGGGGCAGCGTGGAACGCACGCTGACGACAGACCTGGGGCGGCTGCTGGGGCAGTATCCGCAGATGCAAACGTTGGTGGTTTTCCCGCAGTTCAGCCCGGAAACGGTGTTTGAAGTAGCCAGTCGCGGGGATTTAATGCCGGCAGGTCTCACCCGTTTCATCATTCCTGGCCGCATCCTCCGCCTCAATCTCGACCTGGCGCACCTGAAGCAAGACGAACCCCTCGCCGCCAAACGCTCCTGGTTCAACCAGTTCCTGGCGGAAAAACTCGCCCGCAGCCGCCTGCGCTACTATCAAGAACCCGTTATTTTGTTGGACGAGTAGTGTCTTGTTAACGTACCGCAGTCTGGCGAAACCCCCATATGGTAGCCGGAGTCGCGGCGTTAGCCGGCTCAAACCCCCATATGGGGGTCGGCTGAAGCCTCCACGCCCAAAACGCCAGTGTCCAGTAACGATTCTTCCTGGAAGCTGTTTATGAGGCGACTCTGGCCTGGAAGTGAGCTTCCAGAAAGGTTTCAGACAGAACAGTAGGAATGAAGGCGCAAAGGTGAATTTGTGTTATTTGTGATAGATTGGACCAATTTCACGCGCTCAATAGCCATTTTCACCAGAGAAAATTGGTCCAATCTTTTGTGAGACAGTTTTCTGGAGGACAGCCCATGTCAGGAATGGATGAGACGACCGATTTTGACCCGCTTTGGGACTATGACCATCCGGCACAGACGGAAACCCTGTTTCGGGAACGGCTGGCGGAGGCTGCGCCACACACCTCCTACACAGCGCAACTCCTCACCCAGATCGCCCGCACGCAGGGGCTACAGCGCCAGTTTGCCGCCGCGCACGAGACTCTGGACACGGCGGAAGCGATGCTGCAACCCGACTGGCCGCGCGCCCGTGTTCGTTATCTGCTGGAACGAGGTCGCGTCTATAACTCCGCCAGACACCCCGAGGAGGCTCGTCCCTTGTTCCTGACTGCCTGGGAAGAAGCCTCAGCCGCCGGCGAAGATTTCTACGCCATCGACGCCGCGCACATGATGGGCATTATCGAACCGCCCGCCGCGCAAATGGCATGGAATCTGCAAGCCGTGGCTCTGGCGGAACAAACCAACGATGCCCGCGCGCGAAACTGGCTTGGCTCCCTTTACAATAACATGGGCTGGAGTTGGCACGACCAGGAGGATTACGTGCAGGCGCTGGCCTATTTTGAGAAGGCGCTGGCCTGGCGCAAACAGCAGGGCGGACGCGCGCAGATTCGCATTGCTCGCTGGTGCGTGGCGCGCGCGCTGCGCTCTCTGGGCGAAGTCGAAACGGCGCTGGCGATGCAGCGGGAGTTGATGGCCGAGTACGAAGCAGCCGGCGAACCGGGGATGTATGTGCTAGAGGAAATCGCCGAATGCCTGCACGCGCTACAACGCAACCCGGAAGAAGCCCGCCGTGCATTTGCCCTCGCCTATGCTCAACTTTCACAAGACCCGTGGCTCGTCGCCAATGAGCCGGAACGCCTGGCACGGCTACGACAATTGGGTGGGGTCGAGTAACCGGGGGGGGTCCAGGTGAGGTTGAACGGACTCGGCTTTTCATTCCCACAACCCCTTCGTAGTCCGATTTTCCAAATCGGACAACCCGCTTCCCCGGCGTGGATTCCTGGGGAAGCAGGGAGGACAGGCGCCCCTCCATGTTTTTTCGCCGGAAATGAAGCGCACGCTTGACCAGATGCCGGCACAAGTCATAACCCATTCCCAGTCTGGCACGGCTGGCACTTCGGGAGTGGGCGGTTGCCGTGTTCAGGTTTCTTTATCCGCATGGACGGGTCGCAGCAGCCAACCCGTCTTTTTTTGTTTGCGGAGGACGATCCACCAGACGAAGAAGGCGGTGGTCGCCACGGTAATTGCCGGCATGAAAAATGCCGGCATCTTCCCCGACAAATCCAGCACCACTCCCGCGCCAGGGAAGCTCCCAAACCCGAAAAATGCCGGCAGCCGGAACCAATAGTAGCAGGATACAGCGGCGGCGGAGAACAACCTGACAAGAACGTTTGCCGGCACAAACCGGCGTAACGCCAGAAACAACAGCGTCGTGACGACCAACCCGAACAGCGGAGGCACAAAAATCGCCAGCAACTGCCGCGGGTTAATCGCGCTGGAGGTACTGGGGACCTGGAACCATCCCCAGACAAATCCCGGAAACGCCCCAACCATCATAACCCCCGCCAGCCTATCGTGAACCGTCGTCTTCACGGATAGAAGATGCAGGCCGGGCGTTATATCCGGGCAAGGCGTAACACAGCGGTAGCACTCCTGGCAAAAGATATTGGGTAACGACACGCTGTTGCGCGACCCATACAGCTTTTCCACCGGGTAGATGGGGCATAAACCGGCGCACCAGGCGCTTTTCCACTCATAACGGATGCCGACAAAGACCGCTATCGTTGCCAGCCCCATGATCAGGAAAGCGGTAGCCAGGCCATTCGTGTCAAATATCGCGTGTCGCAATGGGACCAGGATAAACAAGGCGATGACGGCGACCAGGTTAAGGCGGCTGATCTGTGCCCTGGTCAATCTCTTGCGGCGCGCAAAACCGCGGCGACTCGGAAACAGCGCCGTGGTCGCCATGGGGCAGAGGTTGCGCCACGCGCCAGTAGCCAGAACCAGGATCGCCGGAGCGAGGGTGATCAAGATATTCCAAAACAGATTGAGGCCGACGGCAGCGTGGAAAATCAGGTTATAGAGAATGTAAAGGCCTACCAGCCAGGATGCGATTTGCGCCACGCGCCAGATGTAAATCGATGGCGGCAATTGCCGCTGTCGTTTTGGGTTGAAATTCCCCATGACATTATCTTCTTTTGGGTTTTTGCCGGCACATGAACAACAAAAGGCAGTCGTCCGCGAATTGCAAACCGCATTCTACCGGATGTTTCTGGCATGACAAGTGAAATGCCGGCATCTTTCCCCCACCCCGCCAGGTTAACACATCCTTAAGTCCCGCCCCTCCTCTCCCCCAAAAAGAGCAAATCCGGTCCGCAAAAGTCATAAAGTTTGTGGAAGTAAACGCATCCGGCGGCACCGCTGCCATCGCTTCTGAAAACACAGGGAGAAAAACGTGGACGAATACTGGGAGAATGGACGACTGAAAAAGAACGGGGACACCGGCGATGAGTACTACGTCGACGGACAGTTGAAGAAAAATGGGGCCTCTGGCGATGAATACTATCCCGATGGGCGGCTGAAAAAGAATGGGGATACAGGGGATGAATATTACGCCAGCGGGCGGCTGGCAAAACTGGGAGATGGCAGGAAACCTTCCCCGGACGAAAAGAAAAAAGGCTAACGCGGACGTAACAATTCACGACCACCTTCCCGGAAGCTGTTTCGATGCCAAATGAACGGAATAATGCGGCGTTTTGAGCTTGAAATCGAGCTTCCGGGAAGATATCTGGGACCATATACCCTAGAGGCTGAATAGATACACGCGGACACACTATCCACAGGCTCCGGCAATGCTCAACTTGGGATAATGCAACGCAGGGTGGCATGGTCCGGAATCCTATGGCGACAAAGGAGCGGCGGTTTCGCCATGCCATCGCACCCTTTTGCCACCGGCAAAGGGGCGAGACAGGCGGGTGACGGCGTGTTGGTCGTTATTCAGACGGCGCCCGTCCCGGCCCCGCTATCAAGCGTCAAAATGGGAATAGTCGCGGCCCACCGAACCTTTTTGACAAAACGTGTGTTTCAAATAGGTTGCTCAGGCTGCCCGCGCCGTAGGACAATTTGCCTAACTTGTCCCTTCACGGCGGAGGGCAATTCAGCGAATTGTCCTACAGCAAGCCACAGTCAACTGAAATGAAAACACCCTTTGACAAATATGGAGTAACTATCTATAGTACGCATGTCATGCCAGATGTAACCTTCTCGTCACGGCTCCCCCCGGAGGCGCGGCGCACTTACAAACCAGATCTTTGTCACGCGCACTCTGGAAAAGTGTACTGGAGTTTGGCGAATTCCACATAGGGTGATCGGAGTCGAGGCTTTAGCCGGGTCAACCCCCATATGTGGACCGGCTGAAGCCTCTACTCCAAAAACGCCAGAGTCCAGAAGTGTATTGCACTTGCACCGTTGGACGTCTTGAAAATAGACGGCACAAGGCTTCAACCAAGTGAGTGTCTAGCAAGGCTCCCCCTTTTCAGATTGGTTCATTCTTGGAGAATGAACCAATCTTGGAGAGAACTAAATTCTGGACGCTCACCAACACTGACGTCGACACGCCTGGCCAAGACTGTCCTGAAAACAGACTACAAGAGTCTCGAACGAGCTTTGACATCATTTTGCCCGGCCAGGACTTTTGTCGTCTTTCATCCAACGTGGCGGCGGACAGCGCCATGATGGACTTCTTTGTCTTTCTCACTCAATTGAAGCAACCAACTGAATATCTTTGTTGATGGCAACCCGTTTTATGGGGCGTGTACGACCGAACCGAATGAAACCAACATGTGGAAGATGCTCACAAGACTCACAATCCAGAGCGATTCCGCCCACATGCCATTCCCAGCATCCAGCAAGGAGTCACCCATGCGCGGGGCACACCACGATGGATAGAATTTATCAAGATCTCGCGGAGTGCGCGGGTTTTGCTTCGTCCGCGTTTTTCCGCGTCCCCCCCTTGATGGATAGTTCAGAGGCGGCGCTTCTGATCACTGCCCGCTATCCACTGACCCCCATTCTTAGTAACCGCCCGAAAATAACTTCACGCTTTTTTACGGACGGTTACTGACAAGCTATTCATGATAGCCGCTGTCCGCACATTTCCGCTGATTTAATTGCGGACGGCGACTTAAAGGAGGTGCTATGTCCAGTTGTTCAATCGTAACTGCTAGGCCAGATTGAACCCATTTTCTCTGGTGAAAATGGCCATTGACTACGTGAATTTGGTCCAATCTCCAGAGAACGTTAGTGGTTGCGTTCAATCAAGATGATTCCCAAGTGCCAAGAAAGCTGTTCCCACCCAGACAAGAAAGGAAAAAGTGTCATGTCAAAAATACGGGTCTTGTTTTTTGGTTCGCTCTTGACTTTAACGTTGTTGTTCACCCAGGTTCTGGCAACTCACGCAGATGCGCCCGCACTTCTTGGCGCGGAAAAGGCTGCCGCCGAAAACAATTGTAGCCTGCTGGACAACCCCGCCGCCCGCGAGCGCATGGGTGGCATGTTCGAGACCAAACTGCTGCTGGCCTGTGGCCGCGCCAATGAGCTGGGCCAGGTCAGCGCCCCCATGACGCCGGAAACCGCCGCCCTCCTCGGTGGCGTGGACGTACAAGTGAATAACTCCACCGGCGAGACGGGCACGGCCACGACCCAAAGCGAAACCACCATCGCCGTGAACGAAAACACCGGCACCATCTGCTCCGGCTACAACGACGGCTACAGTGGCGTCGTGCAGGGTCAGGGGTACACCGGCTTCAGCCGCTCCACCGATGGCGGCGCCAGCTTCGTGGACGGCGGCGCATTGGGCAGCCGCTCCTTTGGCGACCCCAGCCTCGTCTGGCGCAAGTCGGATGGCTACTTCTACTTCGCCGCCCTGGACCAGAGCGGTCTGGGTATCTGGCGCTCCACCAATGACTGCGCCTCGTTCCAGTTCCATGCCCTGATTCACAGCGGCGGCGGGGACGACAAAGAGCTGATGGCCGTGGACAATACCCCGGCCAGCCCGCACTATGGCCGTCTCTACGTTGCCTGGACCGACTTCAATGCCGGCGCGCGCATCTTCAGCACCTACTCCGACAACGGCACCAACTGGTCCACGCCCGTGGCCTTGAGCGCCTCCGGCGTGGATGTCCAGGGCGCCTGGCCCACCGTCGCCCCCAACGGGGACGTGTACGTGGGTTGGGTGCGTTGGAATCCGTACTCCTCCGGTCCGATTGACATCGAAATCGCCCGCTCCACCAACGGCGGCGTCTCCTACAGCCTGGTCACGAACCCCATGACGGGTCAGGTCAATCCGCGCGCCGCGACGCCTACCGCCAGTTGCGGACGTCCGGCGTTGAACGGCAACATCCGTTACCTGCCCTCACCGCAAATCGCCGTTGGCCCCAATGGCAACCTGCACGCCATTTACTCCTACGACCCCGATGGCTACAACACCGGTGACGTGGTTAACGTGTACTATCGTCGTTCCACGGACAATGGCGCCACCTGGCAGCCAGAAATCCTGTTGAACGATGACGGCACCACCCGCGACCAGTATCAGCCCACCTTGAGCGTGAGCGCCACCGGGCGCGTCGTCGCCGGCTGGTATGACCGGCGCAATGATGGCAACAACCTGCTCTTCCAATACTACATCCGCGTTTCCGAGGATGGCGGCGTCACCTGGCAACCCAGCCAGTTGATCAGCGACGTGCAGTCCCCCATCTACCTGGACCCGAACCTGGCCACCTGCTACCACGGTGACTATGACACCCAGACGCAGGTTCCCGGCTTTGGCTACATCCAGTGGTCGGATGACCGCAACGTCGTCAGCGGCCACCAGGACCCGGACGTGTGGTTCGACAAGCAGGCGTTCTCCCCGGACTTCACGCTGGACGTGACGCCCGCGAATCGCAACATCTGCGTGCCCAACAATGCGGTCTATAACGTAGCGGTCGGCCAGGTGTTGGGCTTCACCGACCCGGTGGCGCTGAGCGCCAGCGGCGTGCCCACCGGCTACAACCCGTACTTCAGCACCAACCCGGTGATCCCGCCCGGAACCAGCTACCTGGTTCTGGCCGGCTCCAGCGCGGCTCCCGGCAGTTACACCATTGATGTTTCCGGCACATCCACGACCGGAACCAAGACCAAGTCGGTGGATCTGAACCTGTTCACCGCCGCCCCGGGCGCTTCCCCGCTGGTTTACCCCATGGCCAACGAGCAAAACGTATCGGTGACGCCAACCTTTGACTGGGACGCCCCGGCTCAGGGTTTGCAGTACCTGATCATCGTGAAGAACCTGACCACCGGACAACTCGTTTATGGGGTCACGACCGACACGAGCTACACGTTTGCCGCGCCGTTGGACACGCTCACCAACTACTTGTGGTCTGTGCGCGCTTACAACGCCTGCGGTGCCGGCAGTTTCTCCGCGCCACGCTACTTCCGCACCCAGGAATTCGCGCCCGTCTGCCCGCCTGATGCCTACGGCTACTCCTGCACCGACTCCAATTCCGGTCCGGTGTCGTACAACTTCGAGGACATCTCCGGAACGGGCACGTCGTTGACGCTCGGTGATGATCAGGTGAGCGTGGCGATCCCCACAGGGTTCACCTTCAACTACTATGGCACGGATTACACCAGCATTTACGTCAGTTCTAATGGTTTCCTGACGGTGAACGCGGGTTCGAGCAGCGGCTGCTGTTCCGGGCAGCAACTGCCGAATTCGGCGACGCCGAACGGCGTCATCTCCGGCTGGTGGGAAGATCTGAATCCGGCCGCGGGTGGGACGATTCACTACCAGACGTTGGGGACGGCTCCCAACCAGCGTTTTGTGGTACAGTTCACCAATGTGCCGCACTATCCGAGTGGCAACCTGGTGACGATGGAGTTCAAGTTGTTCGCCAACAGCAACAACGTTGAGGTCCACTACATGAATGCGCCTTCGGATGGCGGGAACCATTCTGCCGGCATTGAAAATCAAGGCGGCACGGTGGGTCTCTCCTACTACTACGGCAATGCTCCGCTGGCGTCGTCGCTGGCAGTGTGCTACCTGTATCCAGGTTACACCACCTGCGGCAACGGCGTAGCGGTGCAACCCAAGTAGGGAAACACACCGACGCCGGGACAATGCAACTGGTGAACTGCCGGCATTCCCTGCGAGAGTAGGACGCCGATGAACGCGGAAACGCGCGGATAAATCAAAAATCCGCGAAATCTATGATGATGTGCCACCGTTCACGGCGTCTCCATTGACATAAAACAAAGGCCTGCGGAACTGTATTTCAGCTTCGTGGGCCTTTGTTTCAGGAAAGCAGGCGGGCGGGACGCCAGCGGCGGACAGAATTGATGAGGTAGATGGCCTGGCAGCGGTTGAGATCTGCGGGGGTGAGGGTGCGCTCCTGAAGCGGGAGGCCGTTGGGGGTGGGCGTCAGGGGGTCGCGGCGGAGGAGGCTGGCGCGAAGGGTGCCGGGAAGCAGGCCGCAGGTGACGGGAGGCGTGGCCAGGACGCCGTCCAGTTCGAGGACGATGTTGGCGGTGGTCGTTTCCGTCAGTTCGCCGCGCTCGTTCCACAGCAACACGTCGTCGCAATCGGGACGGGCGGCGCGGGCGGCGTCATAAACGGCGCGGTGCGTCGTCTTGTGGTACAGCCAGACATCGTTGCTGTCGATGGACGTGGGCGACAGGCCGATGGGTATGGTTTCGGATGCCGGCATGAGCGCTAACGGCTCGTGCATGATGTGTGATTCGCCCGCCGCGCCCACCAGCAGCCGTACTTTGCAGCGCCCGCGCAGATGGACCGCGTAGCGCATCAGCGCCCGTTCGATACCGGGCAGGTCAAGCGGAATCGCAAAATAGGCGGCGGAAGCAGAGAGGCGCGCCAGGTGGTCAGGCAAAAGGAAGTAACCGTCCCTCTCGTCCCACAGCAGCGATTCCAGCAGTGAAAAGGGGGGACGCCGGGCAGTCAGCACCCGCGCCTTGAGCAGGCATTCCTCCCACTCGCCGGCAGCGTCAGAATCCCATACCACGCCGCTGCCAACGCCATAAATGGCTTGCTGCCGCGAGCGATCTACAACGACGGTGCGAATGGCGACCTGGAACCGAGCTTTCCGCCCGGGGGCGATGACGCCGATGCTGCCCGTGTAGACGCCGCGCGGCTGCGGCTCCAGGTCGCGGATCAGCTCCATGGTGCGCACTTTGGGCGCACCGGTGATGGACGCGCAGGGAAACATATGCGCCAAAATATCGGTTACGGGAGCGTCGGTGGTGGCCGTCACGGTGGACGTCATTTGCAGAATGGTGGGATACCGCTCCACGGTAAACAGATGGGGCACGCTCACGCTGCCCGTGCCGGCAATCCGCCCCATATCATTGCGGATCATATCCACGATCATCACATTCTCGGCCCGGTTCTTTTCCGACTGCGCCAGCCAGGCCATGTTGGCTTCATCTTCCTCCAGTGTGCGCCCGCGTGGGGCGGAACCCTTCATCGGGCGGGATGTCAGGCGGTCGCCATCCAGGCGGAAAAAGAGTTCCGGCGAAGCGGAACAGATGGCCCACTCGCCGTTGTCGAGGTAGGCGGCGTACTCTCCCTGTTGCGCGGCGGCCAGGTCCACGAAGAGGGCGTAGGGGTCTCCGGCAAAAGGGGCGTGGAGCGGAAATGTGTAGTTGATCTGGTAGGTTTGGCCGCGGGCGATGTGGGACTTTATCCGACCGATGCCGGCATGGTAGGCTGCCGGGGTCAGCACGGGCTGCCAGGGGCCGATCTGGTAGGCGGCGGCAGCGGGGGAGAGCCGGGGGAGGCGGGTGGGAGCGTCGAAGAGGCCAAACCAGAGCCAGGGCAATCCGCCGGGCAGTTGGTCCGCGCTGTAGACGGTCAGCCCGAAGGCGGCGGCGGCTTCGTAGGCGAGGAATCCGGCGGCGTATTGTCCATTTTGATTCACGGCGGTTTCGATGGCCTGGAGTGCCGGCATTACCCCCTCCACCCCATCAGCCACCACAACGCGCCGCGGCCGCTGAAACAACAGCCAACCATCGCCAACCTGGATCATCACCCGCGCAGCCATCAGTATCTACCCGCGAGCCAGGGCCGCGGAACGGCGGGGGCGCTGGCGGCTGCGATGGACGATGTAAATGCCCGTGAGTACGGCCAGGCCACCGACGATCTGCCCGCGCGTGATCGTTTCGCCCAGGAGGGGAACGGCCAGCAGGGCGGTGACGATGGGTTGGCCCAGGCCGGCGGGAGAGACGAGGGATGCCGGCAAATACCCCAACGCGTAACTAAACGCAAACTGCCCTAAACCATGCACAATCAACCCCAACCCCAGGAAGCTGAGGTAGGATTTCATTGAGTAACCGAGTAGCGGCAGCCGGGCGACGAGGCAAAACAGGAGCAGGACGACGGTGGAACTGGCGGCGGCCAGCCAGAAAGCGGTGAGGGAATCCAACGTCTGGCGGCTGCGTTGGGTGGCCAGGAAGTATGCGCCGTAGAACATGCCGGCAAACAGCCCCAGTGACGTCCCCAGTCCCAACGAAAACCCTCGCAGCGCATCCAACCCCAGAATCAGCACCGCCCCCGCCAGCGCCAGCCCCAACCCCAGCCAGAAATGACGCCCCAGTTTCTCCCGGAAAAGAAAATAGGCGCCAATCCCCACCCACAGCGGTGACGTATTGCCCATCAACGTGGGATTCGTGGCCCCACTGAGCAAAATCCCCGTGTTCCACAAGGTCAGATCGCAGGCGAAAAAAAGACCACTGAGCAAGGCGATGCGCGTGGCCGACCGCGGAAAACGGCTCCACCAGGACGCGCCGGGCTGCGGACGTCGGCGCACGCGCCGCCAGAAGGGACCCGCCAGCAGCAGCACGACGATGATCATGCGGTAAAAGCCGGTGACGGGGCCGGGGGCGTTGGCCCACTTGACGAAGATGCCGGAGAAGCCCATGCAAATGACGCCGGCCGCCAGCGCCAGATAGCTGAATAGAATGGTACGCTCAGTTGGTTGGGAGGTAGACAAGGGCGGGTTATTCCACGTGTGTGACCCCAGGCACGCCGCTTAATGCCTGCACCAGTTCGGCGCACGCCTGGGTACGGTGGTTGGGAAAGTCCATGACGAGGCCGCGCTGCCCCACGATTTGCAGGCGGAGGCGGTCGTGGCCCTGGTATTTGCCGGCAATTTTCACCGATTGCCGGCACGCTTCACGCCAGTTGCGCCGCGGATCAATCTGCACCACCAGCGTCCGCGATGGCGCGGGCGCGGCGGACGCGGCGGATGTGGTCACATTTTCCGGCGTGGCCACAGACGGCGACGCGGGCTGGCCGGCAGGTTTGCCATTGCCGCGTCCCGCGCCGTTCCCATTTGCTGCTCCCTTTTCCCGAGACGCCGCCGATGGGGCCATCGCCAGCCCCTCCATGAAGTTGGGCGGCGGCGGCGGCAAATAATCTGGCTCCCAATCATCGTCGAAGGGCGGCGGCGGACCATAGTCGCCGTCATCCAATGCATAATTCGCTGTCGGTTCGGCCAGACGGGATTGGCCCGGCGGCAGCGTCGCTTCCCCCGCCGCGCGGCCAGCGTTTGCTTCCACGCCCGACGTCGGCTCGTCGGCGTCGGAGGCCAGTTCCAGGCTCGTTTGCACCGAATCCACGATGATTTTGGTGCGCGTCTCTTCCACCTGGACCTTGCCGCGCACGAGCATCACCTGGTCTACCTGCACCTGGTCGCGCACTTGTTTCCAGGTGCGCGGGAAGAAGACGACTTCGACGCTGGCTTCCAGGTCTTCGAGGGCACCGAAAGCCATGGGGTCCCCTTTCTTGGTGGTGAGGGTGCGCAGGGTGCTGATCATGCCGGCAACACAAACCGGCCTCCCCTGCCACAACTCATCCAACTCCGACAGTACCGCGTTTGTGCGCGACTGCAACAGCGCCAATGGCCGCTCCAGCGGATGCTCCGACACGTACACCCCCAGCGCCTCTTTCTCCCACTCCAACACCTGCTTGTAATCGACCTTCTTCGCCTCCGGCAGCAGTTGCACCTCAATCTTCACCTGCGCGCCAAACAACCCATCAAACAGGCTCAACTGCCCCGCCGCCGCCGCGTCGTGCGACGTTCCGCTTTCGCTCAGGATGCGGTCCAACGCCTCCAGGAACTGCGCCGGCGTCCCCCAGGAATCAAACGCCCGCCCTTTCGCCATAAACTCCAGGGCGCGCTTGCCCACCCGCCGCAAATCCACGCGATTACACAAATCTTGCAAGTCCGTAAACGGACGATTGGCTTCCCGCTCATCCAGAATCAACCGCAGCGCCGCCTCGCCCGCATTTTTGATCGCCCCCAACCCAAAGCGAATAACGTGCCGCTCTCCCTCATCCTCAATCGTGAAGTCCAGCCCGGAAAGATTCACGTCCGGCGGGGCCACGGCAATACCCAGGCTTTGCGCCTCGGCAAAATAGCGGCGCACCTTTTCCGTGTTGTCCCGCTCCACGCTGAGCATGGCCGTCAGGTACTCCACCGGATAATGCGCCTTCAAGAAGGCGGTCTGGCAAGTCACTTTAGCATAATCAGCGGCGTGACTGTTATGCACCAAAATATCATTGGCAATTAAGTTATGGGTATCGGCAATCGTCAAATCATACGTCTGCTTCTCCCCCACATACTCAATCGCCACAATCTCATCCCAATAAATATCGCTTTCCGCGTAACGACGTAACTCATCGCTGTCAAAATAGCCGGCTAGACGGCCAATCGTCTCCCGCCGAAATCCCTTCTTCGTAGGCGCATTTGTGGGATAAAACTCGCGTTGCCCAATCCCTGTATCCCCATTTAACTGCGTCCAGGTTATGCCGGCATTCGCTTTCTCATCACGAACGATCTCCTTAACAGCCAGCGGAATCGTATCTCGCGCCGACGTATCTGCCTGTCCCATCTGTTTCACCAGAGCGGTACAAATCGCTCGCTGATCCTCCCGCGGCAAATGAGGACCAAGCAATTGCGCAAAGCGAAGCATGTGTTCACTACCCATCACATGCACTTGATAACCAATGCGACCGTCCTTATACCCAAACTGCTGCATCCGAAAACTGCTCATAATCCCTAGACGCAGCAGCAAATGCTGCACCTGCCGTCCCAACCGCTCTGAAGCTGTCGCATAGTAGGCATGTACTGAATTCCGCGCTTGGGTAAGCACAGAGCCATCCCCATCCCACATTCGCCCCAATAACAAAGCGAGTTGCCCATTATTCAGGGTAAAAACCTCCGCCGGAATTTCTTTCTCCCGAGCATTCTTGCCCCAAATACCCAACCGCTTTGCCCATGTTACAATTCCCGGCGGCTTCTGTCGATTCACCCGCCGCGCATACACTGAATACGTCTCGTGATGCAGCGACACCGAACAGGCCACATTGTCAAAATGTTCTGCCGCTTTTACATAATCCTGCAAACTGGCTTCCTGCTGGCTATAAAAATAAACCGAGTGAGGATGGCACAAATTCCCCTCCGCTAACAAATGACCTAAGGCAATGACCTCATGTTCCGGCCACTCATTTTTGCCCTCAATCGGCAGTGAACGAGGCAAAGCAATCTGCTGCCCAACTTCCAGATCACCCAACCATTGCCAACCAGCAAAAGTATAAAAAGGATGATTCGAGGTGGCTTCAATCTGTTTGCCTAAAGCTGTCGTGAGCCGATAAACAGGCTTTACGCCATTGTCCAGCACCTCCACGACCTGTCCCGTTTGCAATTTTAATGATGAAACATCACAAGTAACGGTTTGATCAATGGCAGCTTTGCGGTTGTACAGGTCCTCAATGCGCAGGAGACGGCCACTCTCCCCATCCACCACCTCCACATCACCGGGCAAGCATTTGTTAAAACCATAGCGGGCAAAGAACTCAATATCCCCCCAAATAGCATCGCACGTCTCGCGGCTGAGGCCACGCGCCATCGCCCCCTCCGTGAACTGGATGCGGTGCTTCTCCATCAAATCTTTCTTCTTCTTCGACACCGCCTTGCGGATCATGTCCGCCTCGCCCGGCTCATACCCCGCCAGTTTAGAAGCAATCTGGATGATCTGTTCTTGATAGATACAGTTGTGAACAATGATGTTGTTGGCAACGAAACTATGTAATCCCGCGACGGTCAAATCGTAAACGTGATCAACGCCTGCCGGTTCGATAGCTGTGATTTCTTCCCAATGCACCTTGAGTCGCCGCTCAGTTCCTGATAAATTCAGCGCTTCAGCAACTGGACGTACGATATGAGACGCTATACGTTCACGTTGACGACCCTTGGGTCCGAAATGTTGTCGGCTGATACCGTACTCTGCCATCAGTGCCCGATAGGAAAGATCGGTCGCCTGTTCCAATTCTTTGACAAATAGGTCGCGGGCAATAGTAGGATGCACCTGTCCATGACCCGCTCTGTTTCGCTTTTCTGACACCATCCATATGCCGATTTGCTCTGCAAAAAAAGCCGTATCGTACAATGTCACCTGATACCCGATCCGTGCCTCATTACCGTTGTGGTAGTGACTTTTATAAATGGAAGTCGAGATACCCAAGCGAAGCAGTAAGGTTTTGACATCTTCTGCTAGCTGGCATGAGATTGTTTTGTAGTGACACAGTTTGCGCCCCACATATCCATCGCAATCCCATAACGAAGCCAAGAAAAATGCCACATCTTCATTATTAAGGGCAAAGACAAATGATGGTACAAACTTCTCATGACTCCGCAAGCCTCCGGGTGCACTACCGGGAGCGTGTTTTAGGCCCAATTCACGCAGCCAGGCCAGCAATTCATTAGGCGCATGATAATGTGCTTCCAAATTAGTTTCTTTGGCGGCGCCAATCCGGACAACGCCACGCACCTGTTGCGTGAAGGACGCCCGAATCCCTGGAAAAGCGGCCAGGCACATTTCATACTCTTTTAATAATGCAGACTCCTCGGAAACAAAGTCAACAGATGCCATGCTAGCCAAACTGCCATCCGCTATCAGATAGGCCAGCAGCCGCAGCTTGCGTCGATCAAAACTCAGAGGTTCTTGTGGCTCAAGTAGTCGCGGTGGAACAGCTACATAATCGCCGGCTTGCAGATCGACGAGCGGACGCCAACCATGTTCGGTTAACAATCGGTGATCCGCCGTGATCTTGATGGATGCACCATTACGTAAAGTAAGACGGTACACTTCTTTGTAACCGCTGTCAATCCAGTGGAGTACCTGGCCAGCAGCCATTTCCCACCGTTCATTAACGCCCTGAATCATAAAATCATCGCAATCACTCAGTTCATCCAGCCTAAATCGTTGACCGGTGCGAACGTCCGTCACCAGGCTATCGCCGCTGACACAAATGCCATACGTATCACCCAGAATCGACTCTAAATCAGGGTGGTGATACTGAACCGGCTGTTTGCCATGCATCCGGTCAATGTAAGTGGGGATATTTTCCATTGGGCCGGGGCGGTAGAGAGAGATGGCGGCGACGATGTGGTCGAAGCGATGCGGCTTCATCTCCATCATCAGTTTGCGCATGCCCGCCCCTTCCACCTGGAAGACGCCCGCTACTTCGCCGCGCGCCAGCATGTCGAACAGTTTCTCTGGCCGTCGTTCCGGATCTGGCCCGACGTGTCCCTCGTCATAGGGGATATTATCCATCGTGTACACGACGCCGTGTCGCTCTTCAATCAGGCGCGCCGCGCGCCGCATCACCGTGAGCGTACTCAGGCCGAGGAAATCAACCTTAAGCAGCCCGATCCCTTCCACGATTTCCATGGGCCACTGCGTCACCCGATCCAGGCCCCCCAGGCCTTCGTCGCCACTGGTGGGGCGGTTCAGGGGGACGTATTCCTGCAGGGGCTTATCGGAGACGATCACGCCCGCCGCATGGCTGGAGGCATGGCGCGTGATCCCTTCCAGGTTGCGCGCGGTTTCGATCAACTCGCGGGCGGCCTTGTCGGAGCGGTAAACCTCCTCCAGTTCCGCGGAGTAGAACTCATGCTCTTTGTCCAGCACGTTTTCAATCTTCACGGGCTTGCCCGGTACAGCCGGAATCAGGCGCGCCAGCCGGTCCACGTCGGGCAGCGGCATATCCAGCGCCCGCCCCACGTCGCGGATGGCCGCGCGCGCGCCCATCGTGCCAAACGTGATGATCTGGGCGACTTTGTCGCGCCCGTAGCGGCGCATGGTGTATTCCACCATCAAATGGCGCACGTCGTCAGGATAGTCCAGGTCAATGTCGGGCATGGAAACGCGCCCGGGATTGAGGAATCGCTCGAAAATCAGGCCGTTTGCCAGGGGATCGATGCTGGTGATGCCCAGGGTGTAGGCGACGACGGAGCCGGCGCCCGAACCGCGCACGTTCCACCAGATGTCGTGCTTTTTCCACGCTTCGTAACTATCGTAGGGGTGCGGGTCGTGGTGCAATTGCCACCAGCGGTCGCTGCGCGCAGCCCACTCGCACAGGTCCCAGACGATGAGGAAGTAGGAGTTAAACCCCATGCGGTGGATGATGCCCAGTTCGTGGTTGAGGCGCTGGCGCAGTCCCTGGTCTGAGGCGGCCCGTTCCGCGCCATAACGCCAGATCAGGCCCGCTTCGCACAGTTCGCGCAGGTAGGTTTCAGGGGTGTATGATGCCGGCACTGCAAAAACAGGTAGATGATACCCACCGAAACCGAGGCTGACGTCGCACATCTCCGCCACGCGCAAGCTGTTGTCCAGCGCGCCCGGGATATGGCCAAACAGCGCGGCCATCTCATCGTACGACTTCAGGTAGTACCCTTTATCGGAAAAGCGCATCCGCTTTTCCTGTTGGAACGTGGAACTCGTCTGCACGCAGAGGAGAATGTCATGGGGGTCGGCGTCGCTGGCTAACGTGTAGTGGACATCGTTGGTCGCCAGGAAATTGCCCGCCAAACCATATTGGGGGGCCATTTCCAACAGCATTTTGTTGATATGGGTCAGCTCCGGTATGCTGTGTTCTTGTAGTTCAATGAAGAGGCGATCCCGACCAAAAATGTCCACGTATTCGCCCATGAGCTGGTGCGCCAGCTTCATGTTGCCGTCGCCGATGGCCCGCGGAATTTCGGCGGCCATGCAGCCGGTGGTGGCGATCAGTCCTTCGGCGTGGCGCGCCATAAAGTCGCGGTCAATGCGCGGCTTGTAGTAGTAGCCCTCGAGTTGGGCAGTGGTGGCGATTTCCAGCAAGTTGCGATAGCCGGCGTCGTTCTCGGCCAGCAGCAGCATGTGGAAGCGGTTTTTGTCCAGATAGGGGTCGCGGTCGGCCAGGGTGCGGGCGGCCAGGTAGGTCTCTATGCCGATGATGGGTTTGAGGTCGGCGGCTTTGCACGCTTTGTAGAATTCCATCGTCCCGTACATGGCCCCATGGTCGGTGAGGGCAATCGCGGGCTGGTTGAGTTCGATGGCGCGGTTGACGAGGTCTTTGAGGCGGCTGAGACCGTCGAGGAGGGAGTATTCGCTGTGGACGTGGAGGTGGACAAATTCCTTCTGGTCGTTGCTCATGATGTCTGGCCCGGGGTGTCAGGTGGCTGTCCACATTTCCTTCCCATTTCGGCATCGCGGCTTCAGCCGGCAACGCTGCCGGCTGAGCCGCGACGCCGGGGATTTATTTGTGGACGGTTACTAGATGCCGGCATTCCGCCGTTCCGATGGCTATGCGAGATGTTTTGTTGTAATCTCCCGCACGACCAGTATAGCATGATTGCGCCATTGCGACAGGGGGAAGTTGACGGTTGGTGTGGCGCTCATTCCGTTTCCCGTCTTCCATTGACCTGTTGATTGTCACTTGAAATCCGCCCCCAAATCTGCTATGATCCACCCATATCCCCCCCCAGGGGGTATGGGTATCATCGTCACCAAATAAAACGCGACCAACTTCCAACTATCAACTCCCCCCATGACACACGAAGACCAAATCACCCTCCCCGTACTCGGCATGACCTGCGCCAACTGCGTGGCCGCCGTCGAACGCAACGCCAAAAAAGCCGCCGGCGTCCAAACCGCCACCGTTAATTTCGCCAGCGAAAAAGTCACATTCAGCTACGACCGCGATGCCGGCGACGCACGCGCCGTCACGCAAGACGTGATCGCCCGCATCCAGCGCGCCGGCTACGACGTGCCCACGGCCAGCCTCGACCTCTCCCTGCTGGGCATGACGTGCGCCAACTGCGCCAACACCATCGAACGCCGCCTGAACAAACTACCGGGCGTGCTGGAAGCCGGCGTCAATCTGGCCAGCGAAAAAGCCACCATCCGCTACGTGCCCGGCCAGGTGGCGCGCGCGGACATGGTCGCCGCCGTGCGCCGGGCCGGCTACGATGTGGTGGAAGCCGCCGCACTGGAAGAGCTGCCCGACGCCGAAGCGGAAGCCCGCGCCGGCGAAATGCGCCACCAGCAGCGGCGCTTTCTCGTCGGCCTCATTTTCACGCTGCCCCTGTTTCTACTCAGCATGGGGCGCGACTTTGGCCTGCTGGGCGAATGGGCGCACGCTCCCTGGGTCAATGTGCTGTTCTGGGTGCTGGCCACGCCGGTGCAGTTCTACGTGGGCAAGGATTATTACACCGGCGCGTTCAAATCGCTACGGAATCGCTCCGCCAACATGGACGTGCTGGTTGCGCTCGGCTCCTCGGTGGCCTATGTCTACAGCGTCGCCGTTATCCTGGGCGCGCCGGGACACGTCTATTTCGAGACTTCCGCGGCCATCATTACCCTGATCGTGTTGGGCAAGCTGCTGGAAGCGCGCGCCAAAGGCCACACCAGCGAAGCCATTAAGAAGCTAATCGGCCTGCAACCGAAAACGGCGCGCGTGGCGCGCGACGGCAATGAGGTGGACATCCCCATCGCCGAAGTAATCGCCGGGGACATCGTCGTCGTGCGCCCCGGAGAAAAAATCCCCGTCGATGGCGTCATCATCGAAGGGCGCTCCGCCGTAGACGAAAGCATGATCACCGGCGAGAGCCTGCCCGTCAGTAAGCAAGTTGGGGACGACGTGATCGGCGCCACGCTGAACAAGCAAGGTCTGCTCCATTTTGAAGCAACGAAGGTGGGCAAGGAAACGGCCCTGGCGCAAATTATCAAGCTGGTCGAACAGGCGCAAGGCAGCAAAGCCCCCATCCAGCGCGTGGTAGACCAGGTAGCCGCCGTCTTTGTGCCCGTGGTCATTAGCCTGGCGCTGCTCACATTCGTCATCTGGCTGGCGAGCGGGTCGGGCTTCACGCCGGCGCTGGTGCGGTTGGTGGCCGTGCTGGTCATCGCCTGCCCCTGCGCCATGGGCCTGGCCACGCCCACCTCCATCATGGTCGGCGTGGGCAAGGGGGCGGAGCAGGGCATTCTCTTCAAAGACAGCGCGGCATTGGAGCAAGCGCAACGGCTGACCGCCGTGGTGCTGGACAAAACGGGCACGATTACGCGGGGCGAGCCGTCGGTGACGGACGTCATTGCCGACGAAGCAGCGGCGGCGGAAGCAGACGAACTGCTGCGGCTGGCGGCCTCGGCGGAGCGCGGGTCGGAGCATCCCCTGGGGGAGGCGATTGTGCGTTCGGCGTTGGAAAAGGGGTTGCCGCTGAGCCAGCCCGCCGCCTTCCGCAGCATTACCGGGCAGGGTATTGCCGCACAGGTGGACGGGCGCAGGGTGCTGGTGGGTAACCTGCGCCTGATGCGGCAAGAGCAGGTGGCGTTGCATGGCCTGGAACGGCGGGCGGAACAGTTGCAGCGAGAAGCGAAAACGGCCATGTGGCTGGCGGTGGATGGTCAGGCCAGCGCCTTGATCGGCGTGGCGGATACGATAAAGGAGGGATCGCGGGAGGCGGTGGCCGCCATGCACGACCTGGGCTTGCAAGTGGTGATGCTCACGGGGGACAACGAGGCAACGGCGCGGCAAATTGCGGCGGAGGTGGGGATTGATCGCGTGTTCGCGGAGGTGCTGCCGGGGGACAAGGTGGCGCATGTGGCGCGCTTGCAACAGGAGGGATTCCGCGTGGCGATGGTGGGGGACGGCATCAATGACGCGCCGGCGCTGGCGCAGGCGGATGTGGGCATGGCGATTGGCACGGGTACGGATGTGGCCATGGAGACGGCGGATGTGACGTTGATGCGCGGGGATTTGCGCAGCGTACCACAGGCGATCCGGCTGTCGCAGGCGACGATGCGCAATATCAAGGAAAATCTGCTGTGGGCGTTTGGGTATAATGCGGCGTTGATTCCGATTGCTGCCGGCATTCTCGCTCCCTTCGACTGGGCTCCCACATTCCTGCGCCAACTTCACCCCATACTCGCCGCCGGGGCCATGGCCTTCTCCAGCATCAGCGTCGTCTCCAATGCCTTGCGCCTGCGGCGTGTCAAACTGTAAACTGGCCGGTACAATAGAACCAGCGATTAACACGCAGCCGCATAATCATGGGTGTGCTCCCGTTTGGGTTGGGCACACCCTTTTCCTTGTCTCGCGCAACCCCGCACGGGCATTCAGGCATCACAACGCAACCGTACGCCATGATCAGACTCCAGCGCAGCATTCGTCCCCGCAACGGCAAGAACATCGAAGCCGTTGCCTGGGCCAAAGAGGTGGCCGAATACCTCAACACACATTACACCGTGGGCCAGATCGAGGTCTACACCGAGCGATTTGGCGATTTGGGGGCGATTCATTGGGTCATGGACTTTCGCGATCTGAATGCGCTGGATAGCCTGTCACAACAACTGCGCAAGGATGATGCCTACAACGCCCTGATTCGCCGCGGCGACGCCCTGACGGTGGACGGCAGCGTGCGCGACATCGTCCTCACATTGATGTAACGCCAAACCTTTATTATGAAAACGAACAAGACGCGCTCCTCCATTCGCCTCGCTGACTGGCTTGTTTTTGCCGGCACGCTCCTGCTCGCCCTCCTCATTTTACGCCTGGCTCCGGCGGAACAAACGTTGGGGCAGGGCATTCGCGCCGTGTACGTCCACGTCGCCCTCACCTGGGTCGGCATGACGTCCCTGGCCGTAGCGGGCGTGATCGGAGCCGTGACCCTATTCACGGCCAATCTGTCAGCACAGGCGTGGAGCCAACGTATCGGCTGGGTGGGGTTGGGCTTTTTCGCGGCAGGGCTGTTGTTGAGCATTCTGGCGGCGCGGGTGAACTGGGGTGCGCCATTTTGGCAGGAGCCGCGCATGGCCGCCGCACTCAATTTGCTGGCCTTCGGCTTGATTACGCAGGTCGCCGGCGGCTGGCTGCCGTGGCCGCGTTTGCGCGGCGGGCTGCACCTGGCGCTGGCGCTGTTCATGGTGTGGGTCATGCGCGTGACGCCACTGGTGCTGCACCCACGCAACCCGATCAGCTCGTCCTCTTCGCGCGGGATTCAGGTGACATTTGCCGGCATGTTCCTCCTTTTCGCCATCGCCGCCACCTGGCTCACCTGGCGCTGGGGCCAGAACGACCACCAACGCCCCGCCCTCTAAAGGCCATGGCAGTTCTTCTAGTGCCTCAACAATGTAATTTGGAGGAGTTCGCATCCTCAGATGCGAATGGGCGGCATCTGAGGATGCCGCACTCCTCACCCCTCATTTTTAGGTTGTCGAGGTACTAGTGAGCGTTAGTAGTTGCCGTTCTTGGGGAATGAACCAATCTCGCTTCCGCGCGGCTGGCAAGGCGGCAAATTCGCAATAAAATAGGGGCATGACTGATTCTTTGTTGGACGCGCGGATAGTGAGAATGCCGGCATTTGCCCCCGGCCCCTGGTTAAACACACCCCCACTCGCCCGCGAACAACTGCGCGGACAGGTTCTCCTGATCGACTTCTGGGACTACACCTGCATCAACTGCCTGCGCACCCTGCCCTACATGCGCGCGTGGCACGCGCGCTACGCGGACAAAGGGCTGACCATCATCGGCATCCATGCCCCCGAATTCAAATTCGCCCATGACCGCCAACAACTGGAGATGGCCGCGGCCGAGTTTGGTCTTGACTACCCCATTCTGCTCGACAATGCGTATGAGAACTGGCATCGCTTCGCCACCCGCGCCTGGCCCACGAAAGTCCTGGTAGATGCCGACGGCTACATTCGCTACCGGCGACAGGGTGAGGGGTATTACGCCGAGACGGAGCGCGCCATCCAAGAACTGCTGCGCCTCCGCGATCCGGCAGCGACCTTGCCGGCACTCATGCCCCCCCTCCGTCCCGAAGATCGATCCGGCGCGGTCTGCTACCCCTCCACCCCCGAACTGCACACCGGTTTCGCCACCGGCCTCTTTGGCGGCCTGCTGGGCAACCCGGAAGGGTACGTTCTGGAAACCCCTATGCTCTACCGCCTGCCCCCGCGCGAGGCGTGGCAAACTGGCTCCTTCTACGTAGACGGTTTCTGGCAAGCGCACCCGGAGTACATCGCCTTCGCCGGGCAGGACAACGGCTATCTGGAACTGCCTTTTGCCGCCGTGGGTGTAAACGCTGTCCTTAGCCCGACGGGGGATGAGGTGGCGTTGCGCTTGGGGTTAATGCCGGCACAAGAAAGGCGCGTGCTGCTCAAACAAGACCGGCGCTGGCTGCATCCAGGCATCGCCGGTCAGGACGTGCAAATCGACGAATACGGCATCAGTTTCGTCAACGTCACCCGCCCCCGCCTCTACGAACTCGTGCGTAACCCTGACTTCGGCGAACACCAATTGCAACTCATCTTCCAGGCAACCGGCCTCGCCGTCTACTCGTTTACCTTTACGACGTGCGTCAGGGAGGGGCGAGGGGCGAGGGGCGAGTAAACTTGTCTAACAGTCAACGAAAAACAGTCGTATCTATTCACGTCTCCGAGAGATTGGACCAATTTTGTAGACATTAACAGGATTTAACCAGAGCAAATTGGTCCAATCTGGGCAGATGACCTGTATAGTCACAAACAGTCAACGAAAAACTACCAACTGTCAACTGACCACCACCCACTAAACACTATTATGGATGAACAACTTGTCGAAGCATGGCGGATTCATAACCGCATTGGCTTGTATTTGCTGGATGGCGTGGCGGAGGAGGCTTTTGCTGTAGGAAAGCGGAAGCAAGGGCGGGGATTCGCGCAAATGTTTGCCCACATCCACGGTGTGCGCCTGACCTGGTTGCAGGTATCGGCGGCGGATTTGTGGGAGCCGCTGCCGCGCATTGCCCGCGGCGACGCGCTGGACCGCGAGCGGCTGCGCCGGGCGTTGACGGCGTCCGGCGCAGCCGTGGCGGTCTTGTTTGAGCGGGGCGTGGCGGCGGGGAAAATTAAGGGGTTTGGGGGGAGCGTGCCGGCATTTCTCGGCTACCTCATCGCCCATGAATCCTACCACTTTGGCGAAATCGGCGTCGCCCTGCGTGAAGCCGGCCACCCCCTGAGCAAAGAAATCGCCTATGGCATGTGGGAGTGGACCAAACGGTAAGTGGTAGTGTTCAGTTGGTAGTGAGCAATGGTCAATTGATAACGGGACTCTGGCGTTTTAGGCATGGAGGCTTCAGCCGGCCCATATATGGGGTTTAACCCGGCTAAAGCCTCGACTCCGGTCACCATATGGTTTAACCCGGCTAAAGCCTCGACTCCGGTCACCATATGGTTTAACCCGGCTAAAGCCTCGACTCCGGTCACCATATGTGGATTTCGCCAGACTCGAGTCGATAATTGTCAGAAGCGCCGCCCGCCAACCATCGTCAAGACAAATCCGCGTCATCCGCGCACGCCGTGACTATTTTCACCCCTCATGGTATACCTCACTCATGGGGAACGCCTTGCGAAACGTCAGCGCCCCATCCGCCACATCCACCACAATCCTATCACCATCCGCGAACGCGCCTTGGAGAATCGCCAGCGCCAACGGATCCGCCACCAGCCTTTGCAGCGTGCGCTTGATGGGCCGCGCCCCATACGCAGGGTCATACCCCTCATTTGCCACAAACTGCCGCGCCGCCTCCGTAAAGGCCAGCGACATGCGCCGCTCCGCCAGCAACCCCCGCATCCGCTCCGCCTGAATCTCCACAATTTGCGCCAGGTCTTCCCGGCTCAGCGGATCAAACGTAATGATCTCGTCCACGCGGTTCAAGAACTCCGGGCGGAACGTCGTCCGCAGCGCCGTCAGCGCCCGCTGTGGGTCGTAGCTGTCCCCCAACAAGAACTGGCTGCCCACGTTGCTGGTCATGATCACCACCGTATTCTTGAAATTGACCGAGCGACCATGCCCATCCGTAAGGCGGCCATCGTCCAACACTTGCAGCAGCGTGTTGAACACATCCGCGTGCGCTTTCTCGATTTCGTCAAACAGCACAACGGAATACGGACGGCGGCGCACCGCTTCCGTCAACTGCCCGCCCTCGTCGTACCCCACATAACCGGGGGGCGCGCCAATCAGGCGGCTAACCGTGTGCCGCTCCTGGTACTCGCTCATATCAATGCGCACCATCGCAGCCTCGTCATCAAACAGGAATTCCGCCAGCGCCCGCGCCAGTTCCGTCTTGCCCACGCCCGTCGGTCCCAGGAAAATGAAGGAGCCAATCGGTCGCTGCCTGTCCTGCAAGCCGGCGCGCGCCCGCCGCACGGCGCTGCTCACGGCGCGGATGGCCTCATCCTGCCCCACGACGCGCCGGTGCAGCCGCTCTTCCATGTGCAACAGCTTCTCCACCTCCCCTTCCAACAGCTTGCTCACGGGGATACCCGTCCAATGGGAAACAATATCGGCGATATCCTCCGCGTCTACCTCCTCTTTCAGCAGCGCGCCGCCATGCTGCAATTGCGCCAGCCGCTGCTCCTGCTTCGTCAACTGTTGCTCCAGTTCCACCAACGTGCCATAGCGCAAGCGGGCCGCCGCCGCCAGGTCCATCTCCCGCTCCGCCTGCTCAATCTGCGTGCGCGTCTCGTCCATCCTGGCCTTTGTGGCTCGCACTTCCTGGATGGCCGTCTTCTCCGTTTCCCACTGCGCCCGCAGCGCATTACCCCGCTCCTGCAATTCCGCGATTTCCGCCTCAATCACGCCCAGGCGATCCTTTGACGCCTTATCCCGCTCCTTCCGCAGCGATTCTCGCTCAATCTCCAATTGCAAAATCTGCCGATCCACCCGATCCAGTTCCGCCGGTTTGGACTCAATCGCCATCTTCAGACGGCTGGCCGCTTCGTCAATCAAGTCAATCGCCTTGTCGGGAAGCTGGCGGTCCGTAATGTAACGTTGGGAGAGGGTCGCGGCGGCAATGACGGCCCCATCCTGGATGCGCACGCCATGATGCACCTCGTACCGCTCCTTCAGGCCGCGCAAAATGGAGATGGTATCTTCCACGGATGGCTCGTCCACGAAAACGGGCTGAAAGCGTCGCTCCAGGGCGGCGTCCTTCTCAATGTATTTGCGGTATTCGTCCAGCGTGGTGGCGCCGATGGTGTGCAGTTCGCCGCGGGCCAGCATCGGCTTGAGCATGTTGCTGGCGTCCATGCTCCCCTCCGCCGCGCCCGCGCCCACCATCGTGTGCAGTTCGTCAATGAACAAAATAATGCGCCCTTCGCTGTCCGTGATCTCTTGCAGCACCGCCTTCAGCCGTTCCTCAAATTCGCCGCGATATTTGGCCCCGGCAACGAGGCTGGCGAGATCGAGACCGATCAGGTCTTTGTGCTTCATGCTTTCCGGCACGTCTCCGTTGGCGATGCGCTGCGCCAATCCCTCGACGATGGCCGTCTTGCCCACGCCGGCCTCGCCAATGAGGACGGGGTTGTTTTTGGTGCGGCGGCTGAGGACCTGGCTAACGCGGCGGATTTCCTCGTCGCGGCCAATGACGGGGTCCAGTTTGCCCAGGCGCGCCATTTTGGTGAGGTCGCGGCCATATTTGGCGAGGGCGTCGTAGGTGCTTTCCGGGTCCTGGCTGGTGACGCGCTGGCCGCCGCGAATGGTGGAAAGGGCCTGGAGAACGTTGTCGGGGGTGATGCCGGCATTCGTCAGCAAAACCAACGACCGCACCTGCTCCGCCGCCCGCGTCAGCGCCAGAAAGAGATGCTCCGTGCTGACGTACTCATCCTTCAACTGCGCGGCAACAGCCTCCGCTTCACGGACAATCTCCGATACCTCCCGCGACAGCGTCACCTGCGCGGTAGCACCAAACGCTCGCGGCAGCCGCGCCAGGGCTTGCGCCACCTCCGTCGCCAACTGGCGCGCATTCACGCCAATGCGGTTCACAATCTGGGGCACAACGCCATCTTCCTGCCCCAACAAAGCCGCCAGCAGGTGTAGCGGCTCAATCTGGCTGTGGTTGTTGGTCTTCGCCAGATTTTGCGCTTCTAAAATCGCCTCTTGCGCCCGATGCGTGTACTTGTTCAGATTCATTTTTCGTATTCCTTACGGTGGGATGGAAGCCGGGCATCAAAAAACACACGCCCCGCCATACAACAAATATGGTACGAGGCGTGCGTCAGAATCGTGTTGGCGGGACGCAAGAAAGGCGTTAATGTGGGGGAGAAGGGTGTTCGTTTATCGCGCCAGCAGGTCGCGGGAAAGAGAACGCAAGACGGCGTCGGCCAGTTGGCGCACGCGCGCGTAGTCGGTAAGGCTGATGATGGCGGCGGGGGCGTGTAGATAACGACCAGGAACAGCAAGGGTCGCTGCCGGCATTCCTCCACCCGCGCGCTGAATCATTCCCGTATTCGTCCCCCCGCCACCCGGCTGCCGAATCTGGAAGGGAATCCCCTGCGCATCCGCCGTGCGCATAATGTGGCTCACCAGGCGCGGGTCCTGAATCGTGCGGCTGTCCATCACATACACACTCGGCCCCCGCCCCAACGCCACATTCGGACTCACGTCATTCTCATTCGGCAGGTCATACGCGGGCGTGCATTCCAACACCAGGGCCACATCCGGCGCAACCGCGAAACTCGCCACCCGCGCCCCGGCCATGCCCACCTCCTCCTGCACCGTAAAAGCGGCATACAGGTCGAAGGGATAACGGGAACCGCGCAGCAGTTCCACCAGAATGGCGCAGCCCGCGCGATTGTCTAGCGCCTTGCCCACGGCCAGTTCGCCCCACTCCTGGTAAGGCGTGAGAAACGTGGCCCGGTCGCCCGGCTTCATTTTCCCCTGCCCCTCATCCTTGCTGCCGGCCCCAATGTCAATGCGCATACTGTCCGCCTTGACCACGGAGGCGCGTTCACCGACCGTTTGCAGCAAGTGGACGGGACGCGCGCCAATGACGCCCGTCAGTTTCTTCGGCCCCACCTGCACCACTTTGCCCAGCAGGATGCGATCATCCAGGCCGCCGATCTTCTCGAATTTGGCCGTGCCGGCACTATCCACATCCGTAATCATCAAGCCCACTTCATCCATGTGCGCATCCACCAGCACCCGCATGTCGGAAGAGCCGTCACCCTTCTTCAGCGCCAGCAGATTACCCACGGCATCCACCCGTATCTCATCGACGTGATCCGTGATCAGGTCGCGGATCAGCAGGCGCACATCCTGCTCCGCGCCGGAGACGCCAACAGCCTCACTCAATTGTTGTAGCAGTTCGTTCATAGGTTCTCGCTGTGTCACTGAGATGGGGCGCACTTTGGGCGCGCCCCACCGGGTATCATGGGGTGGGCGCACTCCCCGGCAGCACCTGTAGCGAACTGGCCTGGTTGCTGCCAATGGGATTATTGCTCAAGTCTGGGTCATCATTGGTGAATGTTTCACAGACGCCGCCGAAGTTGTTGTCACGGCACACCACCGCGCGCACGCCCAGGCCCACGCGCACGGAGGAGACGGAATTGTCCGGCAAACCGATCTGCAGCGCATTGCTGTAGAAGCCGATGCCGCGCTTCACGCATTCACCGCCGTAATTTGCCTCCGTATACAATGCTACCTGAAACAGGCCCGGATAGCACTGGTAATTGGTGGGATAGCGCACGCGAATGGAGGACGTGTTGTTATTGCCAATCGGGTTATTGCTCAAAATAGGATCGTTACGGTTGAACGTTTCGCAGATACCGGTGAATTCAAAGCCACGGCAGAGAACGGCTTCCACGCCCGCGCCCACCTGGATGGAGGAAATGGTGTTGGGCGGTATGCCAATCAGCAGCGTGTTGGGGTAATCCCCGATTTCCAGCGTCACGCACTGGCCGTCGTAGAAAAGGTTGACGAAAACGGCCACCTGGTAAGCGCCGGCGCTGCAATTGCCCGTGCCCAATGTCTGTACACGGGCGGAGGAGGCGGTGTCGCTGCCGACAGGGTTGTTGGAGAGGTCGTTGTCGCTAACGGTGAAGGTCTCGCAGACGCCGCCGAGGAACGGATTGGTGCAGAGGACGACCTGCGTATCGCCGCCCACCAGCACGGAGGAGACGCTATTGTCAGCGAGGCCAATCTGGTCGGCGGAAAGATACGTGCCCAGGTCCAGGGTAACGCAGTCACCGCCGAAGAATGTGCCCGTGAAGAGGGCGATCTGGTGCGGACCAGGCGTGCAAATGCCTTGCGGCGGTTGGGAAGCTGGGTTGTCGTTGGCCGCCACGGTCTGGGCATGCGCGGCAAAAAGGCACATAACCATGAGCAACATGAGGGGTATTGCGCGGGTACGGGGACTAGAGGGGGTCATCACGTTCTCCTTTGCCTGCCGAGAGCCAA
Organism: Ardenticatenales bacterium; assembly: GCA_020634515.1. Taxonomy (NCBI): domain Bacteria; kingdom Bacillati; phylum Chloroflexota; class Ardenticatenia; order Ardenticatenales; species Ardenticatenales bacterium. The sequence continues at coordinate 579,374 of JACKBL010000003.1, forward strand.
CCCGGAACCAGGTCACCGAAACGTCGTCGCCAGGGCTGCCCCACCGCCGCGCCCACCGGAGGTTGGGCTTGCCTTTACTCTACCAGAAAATGGAGGAGGGGATCAACCGATTTCGCGCTCAAATCTGGGCGAGAAAGGCGTTTTTCTCCACGGTGGGCAGCATGGTATCCGCGCGGCAAGCGATGGCAATGGTTCCGTTGGGCGAGAAATTGAATTGGGCGGACAACAGCGCCTGTTTTCGATCCGCGTCCCCTTCCGATGAGAGGAATATCTGCTCACAATAGCTGGCGATATCCTCGATGATCCGGTCGTAACGATAATAGGCCAGCGCGGCGGCGTCAACGGGTGTTGACCCGTATCCCTGATAGAACAACGACGCTTCTTCCTGTAAAGTGTGCCCTCTGCCGCCCAAACCACTGCCCACAAACATCAAGTCCCGCTCTTTGGGTGCGAAGATGAGCGTATCCCAATCGACGATGTAAAGTGCGCCGTGGGCATCAATCAAGATATTCCAGGCGTGCAGGTCCGCGTGACAGAGGACGAATTCCGTGGGATGGGTTTGGAGCGCGCGCGCCAGCCGCTCCGCCCGCGCCACCAACATGGTGAGGAGGTCGCGCCGACTGCGTAGGAAGGCGGCCAGTTCCCGCGCCACGGAATCGAGATAGGTCTCGCCATTCAGGTGCACCAGGAATTGGGTGAGGGATGCGCGCCACTGTGGGGAGAATGTTTCTCGCGGTATGTCACGGGTAATGGTTGCGGGGATGGGGGTCGTATGCAGTTGTTTCAATGCCGCGCCCCACTCCATGCGCTGCCGATCCGCCAGGGGTTGGGCAAAGCCGTCGCGTCCTTCGATGAAGGGGTAAAGGACCACGACGTAGGGAGGCAGGTCCGCCCAGAGTTTTCCGCTCCGCGTGGGCAGCGGGGGGATCACTTGTTTCAGACCCAGGTCGGCGAGGTGTCTGGGCACGGCAACGGAAGCCTCGTACAGAGCGCCCTGTCTTAATTTGACGAAGTAGGGGGGGAGAATGCCGGCATCCGCGCGATACACCGCCGTCCGCAAATCCGCCCCCAGAGGCAAGAAACGCAGATCATCGACCGGCAGGCCATATTCTTCTTGCAGACAAGCAACAATTCTCTCATCGGCCAGCGCGGGTTTTTCCAGCATGTGCCGCCTCAGCCTCCGGGTCAGCGTGAATTGAGCCAGGTTTCGCGGTAATCCATGCCAGATAATGGCCCATCGCCTCACGCAGCGGCGCCGACTGGCTGTCGCCACGGGCGCGCTCCATGCGGGATGCCGTTTCAAAGAAGCAGTCGGTAGCCGCGTGCAGCGCGCGCCATAACTCTCCTGGTTCCAACCGTTGCGGGAACGTTTGCGCCAGCGCCGCCAGCCTATCCGACGGCAACCGGTCTACTTCGCGGAAGTGGGAGAAGTTCAGGCCACCATGCGCGGCTTCCAGCTCAATTGTGCGATTGCGGATGTGTTCCAGTTCCGGCTAAAGCCTCCACTCCCCGCGAGTTCTTGTTCCGGCTAAAGCCTCCACTCCCCGCGAGTTCTTATTCCGGCTAAAGCCTCCACCCCCCGCGAGTTCTTGTTCCGGCTAAAGCCTCCACTCCCCGCGAGTTCTTGAAGAACCACGGCTTTTTCCTCTGCTACCGGTTGCTCTCGGCTGCGTTCGGAATGAAGGTGACATCAAAGCTGCCGTAGGCCAGGTGCGTCAGGGGATCGTCCACGCCAAAGGGACCGATAACGGTTTCCAGATTGTAGACGCCTGCCGGCATCCAGGCGGGCAAGGGCAGGGAAAGGGTCGGATTGATATTCAAACCTGCCGGCAGCGTCACCCCCTGCGCCAGCGGAATGGGAAAAGGCGAAGCGGCGGGGATGGCGGGGCTGGCGAGGTAGAGCCACAGGTCCCCCTGCTGCGTCTCCCCGCTGACGTTCTGGATGTTTAGCGTCCAGGTGAGGTTGCCGCCGGGCGTGTACGTGTCCGGGTGGTTGACCACATTTACCGTGACTTTGGGCGTCCGCTCCGGGTCGCTATAGTGCAGGAACTTGCTCATCTGCGCGCTGTTCGGGCCAACCGTCCAGCCCTCGCTCTCATTAAAGAAGAACAGGTCAAACGGATCGGCGAAGGGGTGGAAATCCATCTCCGCCCAGGTCTCGCCGCCATCCGTGGTGTGATAGAGCAGCGTGCGCGCCGTTGCCTGATTATCCTCGTAGCCGGCCACCCAGCCCTCGCGGCGATTGAACATGTGGATGGCCTGGATGGCCGCCACATTTTCCTTGCCAAAAAACTGCTGTTCCCAGGTCAGGCCGCCGTCGGTGGTGTGGAAAATCCAGCCATGCGCCACGCAGCAGCCCGTTTCGTAGTAACCGGTCACCCAGCCTTCGTTCCGGTTGACGAAGTTGATGTCGGTGAGGGTGAAGCCGGGTTGCTCAAAGATTGTGGTCCAGGTTTGCCCGCCATCGGTGGTGACTTCGGCGACGGCCAGCCATTGGTCCCCGGCGCTGCCGGCATCTGGCGCAAAGCGTTCGTCGGCAGGCACACCCAGGACGCCTGCGGTGGCCGCCAGCGGCCAGACACCCCCGGCCAGGAAGCCGACATTTTCATCCAGGAAATGCAAATCAGTCGGCCAGGCATACGTCCCCATGGGGTCCCAATTCCAATTCCATTTTCGTTCCTCCCAGGTCTGGCCCCCGTCCGTGGAGTAGGCAACGCCATAGTAGGTATAGAAGAAGGGGGTCCAATCTCCCGTGGCAATGACCACATCTGGCGAAACGACCTGAATCTCCGTCCAGTAGGAGAATAATCCTTTGTTCCAGACGCTTTCCCAGGTCGTTCCCCGGTCGTCGGTCTTCAGAATCGCATCGTTCATGTTGAAGAACAGCTTGACGCCGGAGCCGGTGGCGAAGGCGGTGTTGCCGTCCTGCCAGGTTATGTCGGTGAGGGCGAGGTTGGGGGTGGTGTTGAGGACGGATTGCCAGGAAATGCCGGCATCCATCGTACGCAGAATACGTGGTCCAATCAGGTTCTTCGCGCCGACGCTCAACCCGGTCTGCGGGTCGGCAAACGCAGTCGCCAGCACCAGTTCATTGACTGTGGCTCTCTCCTCCCAGGTGCCGGTTGTAGGATTGGCGTAGGCCACGCCGCCCGCCAACGCCAACAGAATGAGGCACAACAACAGTTTCGTTCCTCTCTTGCCTATCATGATACTTCCTTTTACAGTGCGGGATAGGTTTTCGCAGCGCACCAGACGCACGCCGCGCCGGCACGGTTCCTGGGCGAGGGGTGTGATAGGTGGCTGCGTCCATGCCGGCATGATTGACACACCCCCCCTTACCCAATTGGTCCAATCTCTCGGAGACGAGAATAGATACAAATGATCTTCCCGGAAGCGTCGTCACGGATGATGGCCCTGGGGAGCAGCTTCCGGGAAGATGTTATTTCTCAAAGTTCAACAATTATGAACCCGTCTTGGGAAAACTCAAGTCCAAACGACCACTATGTGCGCCACATAGACACGGCTTTCGGGCGCGGAAGGCAACAACTCAGGCGCAACAGAATAATCGGCCTATGTTTCCGGCAGGAGGGTGGCGGTGAGGCGGGGGATGAACTCGTCATCCAGGCGCGCGGCGAATTCGGCCAGGAGACGGCCCGCGCGTTCGATGTCGCGCAGGTCGGCGGACTCCACCATGGTGTGCATGTAGCGCAGGGGGATACCGACAATGCCCGTGGGAATGCCGGCACGCGCAATATACAAAGCCATCGCATCCGTCCCCGAATAACGCGCGTGCGGCTCCGTATGCACCTTCATTTCCAGCGCCCCCGCCGCCTCCTTCAGCGCCTCATACACGCCCATGTGTACATTCGGTCCCAGGCCAATCGTCGGCCCCTCCCCCAGGCCAAACGTCTGCTCGTCATTCGCGCCCGGCCCCTTGCCAAACGTCACGTCAATCGCCAGCGCCACGTCCGGCTGCCGCGCGAAGGCGGTTGTGGCCGCGCCGAGGAGGGCGGTCTCCTCCTGCGCCGAAGCGACGGCGATCACGTCCCAGGCGTGCCGCCGCTGGCTGAGGACGTCCAGGCAAACGGTAAGGGCGACGACGGAAGCGCGATTGTCCAGGGATTTGCCGGCAACGCGCTTGCCCAACAACGTACGCAAAGGTTGATGAAAGCTGACAAAATCCCCCACCGACACCCATTCGCGCAGTTGGCGCAACGGCAGTCCCACGTCAACAACCAGCGTCTCATAGCCGAACACCTTGCTCTGCTTGCCGTCGGGGAGCATTTTTGCCGGCAGCGCCCCAATCACCCCCGGCAAATCATGGTCGCCCTGAGCGCGCCCATGCACCATCACCCGCTGCCCCAACAAATGGCGCACATCCACGCCGCCAACGTTGGTCACACGCAAAAAGCCATACCCCTCCTCTCCTGAAGGATACGCATCCATCGACTTCACCATCAGGCCGATCTCGTCCATATGCGCGGCAACAAGCAAACGCGGGCGCGGTGCGGCTCCTTGCCCCTCCTTCACGGCAATCAGGCTGCCCACCCGGTCAATCGTCAGATGATCCACGTAGGGCTGCCAGGCGTCGCGCACCGCTTGCGCGATGGGTAACTCCGCACCAGAAGGTCCGGGCGTTTCCGTAAGCGTCTTGAGTAAGGATTCCAGGTCTACCATGTTTTCTTTTTTCCCAGACGCGCGGCGCGCCGTAGATACGTTATCGGGCTTCAGGCCGTGGCTCATCACCGCTCCATTGTCCTTCAACTGCCGGGTTTTGACCAACTCCGCCCTTATGGCTGTCCGCAATTACTGGAAACTGACGTTTCTGGCGTGGAGGCTTCAGCCGGTCCACAAATGGGGGTTGACCCGGCTGAAGCCTCGACTCCGAGGTATTGTTGTTTGACCGGCCGCGGCAGACCTCCGCGCCAAATCAAGCAACGATCCCTACCAAGTCATACGAGCGCCCAGATGTTGCAACTGGCCGTTCGGGAATTGATCACGAGCGACGGTCACCAGATCGACAACCGTCTTCGCGCCCTCGCCAACCTCCATCGGCGCTGCATCGGTTCCGAGATCGGTCTTCACCCACCCGGGATGGGCAGCGGCGGCCGCGATCCCTTTGCTCGCCAGCGTTTTCGATTGAATCAGCGTTAGCATATTTAGCCCGGCCTTCGAAGTCGAGTATCCGATAGACATGAAGCCCCCGACCTGATCCCACGCGTTCTCAGCAGTGCCTATTGAGCCGAGCATCGAAGATTGGTTAATCACCCGTGCGTCATCGCTACGCGAGAGAAGCGGCATGAGCGCTTCGGTAATCGCGTAGGGGGCAACGAGGTTTATCTCAAGGGTGCGGCGAACCTTGTCTGCGTTGGTTGGATTCCCGTCCCACTCAAGGGCGACCCCGGCGTTGTTCACAAGCACGTCGAGCTTGCCGAAAGTCGTTTCGACATAGTCCACAAGGTTGGCGATATCGTCTGGGTTGGTGACCTCAAGACGAACCGTGTGGGCGTCGTACCCTGCAGCCACGAGTTCAGCCGCCGCCGCGTCCCCAGCCTGTTCGTCCCGTGCCGTAAGGATCACCGTGTATCCAAGTGCGCCTAACTGCCGGCCGATCTCCTTGCCTAAGCCCTTGTTAGCTCCTGTGATGAGTACTACCTTACCATTCTTCGTTATCACGATTACATTTCCTTTCTGCCGCCTGAGTATGTTTTCTCGCCGGGCGTGAAGAGGCGGCTGACCTGACGCACCGAACCCGTAACTTTAATTGTTACAGTTTGAATGAAAAAATTTTGTCTGTTGGCAGCCAACAGACAAACGAACAAACTAATCGCGTCCTTCCGCTTCTATCACCTGTTGGGCAACCTGGGCGAGGGTGGTTTGGGATAGGGTGTCGGAAACGGCCGTTTCCGCCCCTTGAAAAACAGCTTCCATAATCGGGTCAATGTTGCGGCTGCAAATACAGGACAGGTTCTTTTTGCGCTTACCCAAAGAGAACAGCGTGTTCGGCCGTTCCACCGCCTGAAAGACGTCTCGCAGGGTGATTTGCCGTGGGTCACGCGCTAATTGCACGCCGCCGCCGACGCCGGAACAGGTTTTCACCAGCCCCGCTTTGTCCAAGGGGCTGAGAATGCGGCGAATAACCACCGGGTTTGTGCCCGCGCTGCCCGCCAGATATTCAGAAGTAGTAGGGTTGCCTTTATTTTCCAACGCCAACAACGTCAAAATGTGGGTGGCGACGGCAAAACGGCTACTGATGCTCATAGATTGCTCCAGATTCGCAACAATTGTAGTTACGAATCTGGATTTTGTCAACATCTATGACGGCCGTTCCTCCTTCGAAAATGATCTTCCCGGAAGCGTCGTCACGGATGATGGCCCTGGGTAACAGCTTCCGGGAAGATGTTGTCATTGATGGTGGTGCGCCGTGGCGCATGAGGTCTCCTTCGAAAATGATCTTCCCGGAAGCGTCGTCACGGATGATGGCCCTGGGTAACAGCTTCCGGGAAGATGTTGTCATTGATGGTGGTGCGCCGTGGCGCATGAGGTCTCCTCTAAAAATAATGGCTCTTTCGGATTTCGCGGGGTCTACCCCACACATATGGATTTGGAGTGAAGGCTTTAGCCGATTCTTGCGCACATATTCCGGCTAAAGCCTCCACTCCCCGCGAATTCCTAGAGTACTTTGGTTTTCCCTAACGTAGCTTTTGTGCAATCACAGCATAATTCGCAAAAATACGGGTTTTTTGAAAGCGCCGAAAAACGGTCAAAAAACCACATCTGGCTTTCAACCAACCAAGATCGACGACAGTTACGAAGCTCGCCCGCATTTTGCACCCAAATTTCGCCGCCAATTACGCAAAACTTACGACAGCTGGGTGATGAATTCTTGAAATTGACGGCCGTTTCTCAATACCGGCCCATGCCCAAAACAAATAATTTCCGGGTTTAATTCAGCGACCTTACGCGCCGATTCCCGATTCTGCGCCGGGTCGAGTGTATACCCGGGACGCGGTTCGCTCAAGCGCACCCGTCCAAACTCATTGGCATGAATCAGCACATCGCCCAAAATCAACACCCTGTCCGATGCCCGCCAAAAAGCTACATGACCGAGAGCGTGCCCTGGCGTGTCAATGACCGTAAAGCCTGCCACTTCATCCCCTTCATGCAAAATGCGGTTGACAGGATGGGCAGGTCCCGCAAAAAGCCATTTGGAAAGGGTGGCTATCGGACTATTAGGCATCTGGCTTGACAGATCGCCGCTTTCCATCGCCGTTACGCCTGCTTCAGGACACCAGAGGGGGATGCCCAATGTTTCGCAGACCGCTTTGCTGGCCCCTTGATGATCGGGATGAACGTGCGTGAGGGCGTGAGCGGCAACGTCGCGACCTTTTAACTGGCGCAAAATTCGTTTTTTGTCCATACGTGCGCCGGCATCTACCAACACATCACCCATCAAATAGGTGTTGATCGCGTATTTGGGAAATCCGTTAAGTAAATACAGGTCGGGGGCAATTTGTTCCATTTTTGTAACTGTTCAGCCTCGGGGGTATATGGTCCAAGAGATCTTCCCGGAAGCGCGATTTCAAGTCCAAAATACCTCACTATTCAACTCATTTGGCGTCAAAACAGCTTCCGGGAAGGTGGTCGTGAATAGTTATCCATTTTTTAAGACAACGAGGTTGTTTCCTGACCGCTCCTTCAAACTGGCGCTGCAATTCGCGTTTTATTTCAGCGCCAGTCCTCACCCTTCCACCGTCGGCGGCGGCGTTTCCGTGGGCAGGTCGGGAATCGGCGTCTCCGTCGGCGGCGCCAGGGTATCGGTCGCCGTGGGAAGCGGGGTATCGCTGGGCGGTGGCGTGTCCGTGGGCAAAGGCGGAGGCGTATCGCTGGGGAGGGGGGTTGACGTGGCCGTGGGCGGTGGCAGCGTCGCCGATGGGGTGAGCGTGACGATGGCGGGGATGGTGCTGGTGGCCGTGGGCGTGCCCGTCTCCGTGGCATTCGGTGTGCCTGTACCCGTACCCGTGGGCGTGGGCGTGGGCGTGGGCGTGGGCGTCGCGGAGGGGGTGGCGGAGGGCGTGGCCGTGGTTGGTTGCGGGATGGGCGTTTCGGTCTGGAACTGACCGGGCGTGGCAAAGAGGGTGGGCGTGGGGCGGGTACTGGTAGGTTGGGGGGTGATGGTCGGTTGGGAGGTGGGGGAGGCGGGGGCGTTGGGGGGCAGGGTGGCGGCGAGGGTGGGCGTGGGGGTGAGGGTGAGGGTGATGATGGCGGGCAGCGTGGGCAGGGCGTTAGGGTCGGGGGCGAGGCGGTAGAGGATAATGCCGGCACAATAGCACGGCAATGTCATCGCAATAATGCCCAACAAGAAAAAATACGTAAACCGTCGTGATTGCCGCATCGCTAATAACCCCTCTCATACCAGGCGCGCGGATAATAGACCACATCTACCATATTGGCAACCCGCTCAACTTGGCCTACCTTCAACATAACTGGTATTATTGCGCGAATCAAACCCCGAAAGACTCGTCTGCGAAAACACCCCGCCAGACGCTCCCCGGACGGCTCTGCGCCCTTTCCCGCTGGTTGGAAAAGAGCAGAAGTCAGAATCAAGCAAAACAATATATCATTCCCTCGCCTTGTGCGTCCCTATTCAGGAGGAAACTAGATGAGTAATGGGCTGCAATCCCAGGAAGAAATCACCCTCAGCCGCACCCTCGGTCTGCTCGACATCACCATGATTGGTGTGGGAGCCATGATCGGCGCAGGCATATTTGTGCTTACGGGCATCGCCGCGGGCGAAGCAGGGCCGGCCCTGGTTCTGGCTTTCCTTCTCAATGGCATCACGACCACTTTCACGGCGCTCTCCTATGCCGAGTTGGGATCCGCCTTTCCCGAAGCAGGCGGCGGCTATTTGTGGGTGAAGGAAGGCATGGGTGGCACGCAGGGCTTCCTGGCCGGGTGGATGAGCTGGTTTGCGCACGCCGTGGCCTGCTCGCTCTATGGCCTCGGCTTTGGCCGCTTCGCCGTCGAGCTGCTCTCCCTGGGTTATCCGGGCGTACTGGACCACGCCCACAGCCTCACGCTCCTGTTCATGGGCATCATCGTTATCCTCTTTGCCTTCATCAATGTACGTGGAGCCAGCGAAACGGGGCTGGTGGGCAATGTCGTGACTATTGCGAAGGTGATCATTCTGGGCATTTTCATTGTCGTCGGCGTGCGCGCCATGTTCCTGCGCCCGGATTTGAACGTCTTCACGGAGAACTTTTTGCCGCACGGCCTCAGCGGCGTGTTCGTCGCTATGGGATTGACCTTTATCGCCTTCGAGGGGTATGAAATCATCGCCCAAAGTGGCGAAGAGGTGAAGGACCCGATGCGCAACATCCCGCGGGCGATCTTCATCTCCATTGTGATCGTCGTGATCATTTACGTCCTGGTGGCGCTGGTGGCAATTGGCGCCGTGACGGTTCCGGCGAATGCCGGCAATATCCCCGTCTGGGATTATCTGGCCCAAGCCCGCGAGGTCGCCATCGTACGCGCCGCCGAACAGTTCATGGGCCGTTGGGGCGGCATCCTCATCCTCATCAGCGGCCTCGCCTCCACTATGTCCGCCCTCAACGCCACCATCTACTCCTCCTCCCGCGTCTCCTTCGCCATGGGGCGCGACCACAATCTGCCGGACATCTTCGGTCGCATCCATCCCCGGATGCACACCCCCTTTGGGGCCATTGGCATCTCCGCCGTGCTAATCATCATCATGGCCCTTTCGCTGCCCATTGACCAGGTAGCGAAAGCGGCGGACGTCATGTTCCTCCTCATGTTTGCCCAGGTTAACATCACCTTGATGACCCTGCGACGGCGGCGACCCGACCTGGAGCGCGGCTATCGCGTCCCCCTTTTCCCCTGGCCGGCCCTGATCGGCATCGTCACCAACATGGCGCTGGCGATATTCCTGGCCGTGGAAACAGGGCGCGTGGGCATCATCACCATCGCCTGGATCGCCGTCGGCATGATGCTTTACTGGGGCTATTTCAAGAACAAAGAGCAAATGGAACGCCCACACGAAGTGCTGCACCGCGAGGCGCTGGTGTCGGTCAACTATTCGGTGCTGGTTCCGGTCGCGGACGAGGCGCAGGCGTCTCAGTTGGGCCGCCTGGGCAGCATCCTGGCGCGTGAGCATCGGGGGGAGGTGCTGGCGTTGAATGTGATCAAAGTGCCGGCAACGTTACAACTCTCCGATGGCCGCTACTTCCTCAAAGAACGCCGCCCCATCGTGGAACACGTCATTGCCGAAGCGCGTCAGTTTGACGTTCCCGTACACACCGTCATCCGCCTGGGGCGCTCCGTATCCCACGCAATCGTCAAAACAGTCGCCGAGAATGCCAGCGACATGCTCCTCTTCGGCTGGCCGGGAACATCCAGCTCCAATGAGCGACTCTTTGGCTCCGTCATTGACCACGTCATCGCCAATCCGCCCACAGACATCGCCATTCTGCGCTCGCGCCCCTTTGACAAGCTGCACCGCATCCTCGTGCCCGTGGCCGGCGGTCCCAACAGTCGGCTGGCCCTGAGTACGGCCATCGCCCTGGCCCGCAACACGCCGGAGTCATCGCAAATTGTGCTGATGCACGTAACGCCGCCCAACATGGACACCGCCGTCGCCCAGGCACAGGCGGAAAACGCATTCCGCTATGCCACCAACGGATCGGATTATGCGCCTATCGACAAGAAGCGGGTGGAGGCGAGTTCGCCGCTTGCCGGCATTCTTCGGGAAGCAACCAGCAGCGACATCGTTGTCATGGGCGCAACCAGCGAACCCCTGTTCCGCAACCTGCTCGTCGGCAGCATCACCCGCCAGGTCGCCGACGAAGTGGAATGCCCCGTCCTCATCGTTAAACGCCGCAGCAGCCCCGTGGCCGCCGTCCTGCGCGAAACCATCCTGCCACCCGTCGTCCGCAATGAATGATTAAGGCGCATCCGTTAATAAAGGCTTCACTCGGGAATTGATGGATGCGCTGGAAGGGTTCTCGTGTACGGGAAAGGCCAAAGTTAATTCCGAGCGAACCCTTCGTAACCGTTCGGAATTAACCTCACGGAGATTGGTTCAATCTCACGGATTGAACCAATCTGCAAATCACTAAGTTGTTTTTGAACGTTTACTTAGTTCAGATTGGACCTATTTTTTTCTGGTGAAATTGGTCCAATCTTGACCATTCCCCAAACGGGAGGAGCAACGCTGTGAACCTCTTTTACAATGGGGACTGAAAGGCTATCGTCCCGATTGTAACCCCTTCTCCGCCATGCTATAATTCGTCTCTGTATTTCGCGTTATGGAAGGAAGAAGGGGTTTCTATGCCATTTGACCTGTGGGGGGCAAACGCGACACCACAAATCGTCCTGCCACAACGTCCACTCATTGGTTATTTTCTCCTGGCGTTGTACCTTCTCGCGTTCGGCGCGTTGCTGGTAAACCATCGCGCCGACTGGCGGCAACTGCGCGGCGGCCGCCGTTGGCTTTGGACCTTGCTGCTGGCGCTGGCCTCCCTTCTCCTGAGCCAGACTTTCACCTTCAGCTTTGCCACCCGCGCCCCCTTTGCCCTCTCCGATACCCTGCAAAGCGCCACCGCCACCGGCACGCCGTTTGGCCTTATCCCCATTCTCCTGGCGGCCATCACGCTAAACCCGACCGCGGCACTGCTGGTCGGTTTTTTTAGCGGGCTGGGGCGGGCCTTGTGGCAAACGCATCAGGTCCTCACTCCCTTTCATTTTGCGTTTGCCGGCATTTTCCTCAGTTGGACATGCCGGCAACCCTACACCGGTCGATTCTACGCCTGGCTGCGCCGCCCCCTCGTCAGCGGACCGCTGACGCTCCTCTTGACGGCCCTGCTCATCGCCCCCGCCACCTTCGCCTACATTGCTCCCAACACCACCTCCCTCTCCGCCTTCGATCTCGCTCTCTCCACCGCCTGGACATACCTGCCCCCCCTGCTGCTGGAAGCCATCCTCAGCAGCCTCGCCGTCACGCTCCTCCTCGTCGGACTCCCACGGCTCCTGCCGCCGCCCGCACCCAGTCGCCCCTCTCCCCAAAGCCGCAGCCTGCGCTGGCGTCTGCTCGGCAACTTCTTCCTCTTCGCCCTCATCCTCATCTTTCTCCTCCTGATCGTCGTCTACAACGTGGCGGTGCTGGTTTCGCAACGGCTGGTTCTCAATCAAATGGCTTACAACGCGCAAACCGTCTCCAGCACCATCCCCGACTTCCTCGCTCAGCGGCAAAATTTGCTCGTGCAATATAGCCAGGAACCGGATTGGCTCACTGCCGATGCCGCCACGCAGACCCAAACGCTGCGTCAGCTCTTCCGCAGCGGCCCCTTATACCGCCGCGTGATACTGGCGGACAGCCAGGCCACGGTGCGCGCCGCCTACCCCAACGATGCGACCAATCCGTTGCTCACCAGCCTGGAACGGGCAGCCGTGGCCGAGGCCATCAGCACCCGTGCCTTCCTCACCAGCGCCGCCCAGGTGACGGCCGTAGACGGCTATACGATCAGTTTCATCGTCCCCGTACCCGGCAGTGACGGCCAGCCACAGGCTGCCCTGATCGGGCGCGCGCCGGAAACATCCCTCATGACCCTCATCGCAGGATTGCAAGGAACGCGGGGCGAAGGCATCGGATTCCTGGTGGACAGCGCCGGACAGATTATCGCCCATCCGCGGGCCGAAAACCTGCTGACGATCTGGAAAGCGCCTATCAGCGGCCCGCGCCCGGTGAACGACACCGCCGCCGCCTTCACGTACGAAGGGCGGGCGGCGCAAACCAACGCCCGCGAACTCGTGGTCTACGTCACCGGTCAAGATCATCCGTGGACGGTGGTCACGGCCGTGCCCTACGAAGTCGTGTTAGGGCTGGCGCTGACCATCTCCGCGCCGATGGCCAGTGTCTTACTGCTGGCCGCCGCTTTGTTTGCCATCAACCTGATCTATTTATCGCGCAGCATCACGCAACCTTTGGGCAAACTGGGACAGGCCGCGGGCGACATCGCCGCCGGCAATCTGGATACTTCCGTGACGGTGAAGGGGGAGGATGAGATTGGGCAGTTGGGTCGGGCGTTTGAACAAATGCAGCGTTCGCTGCAAAAACGGCTGGATGAGTTGTCGCTGCTGCTGGGCGTGAGCCAGGATGTGGCGGCACATATTGACATTCGGGCGGGAATGCCGGCACTTCTCCAGGGAGCCATCCGCGGTACAGGGGCCGCCGGCGTGCGCATTGTCGTCCTCAACCCCAATCACCCCCACCCCCTCACCTTTGGCGAAGGCCCCGCCGCTGCCGACATGGCCGCCTACGACCGCCAACTCATGAGCCTGACACGGCAACACGGCGAACAACGCTTCTCCTCCGCGGCAGAGATCCAGGCGGCGCTCACCCTGCCCACTGACCAGCCGCCCCCACCGGGCGGACCACTTCGCGGCCCGCTCGGCGGCCCGCTCGGCGGCCCGCTCGGCGGCCCGCTTGGCGGCCCGCTTGGCGGCCCGCTTGGCGGCCTTATCGCCATTCCCATCCGCGGCGGCAGCCGCTTCCAGGGCGTCCTCGTCCTCGGCTACCGGCAGCCGCGCCAATTTGCCGAAAGCGAATTGAACTTGCTGCACACACTTGCCGGCCTGGCAGCCGTGCAAGTCATCAACGGCTTTCTCTTCGCCAGCGCCGAAGGCGGACGCCGCCGCCTGGCCGCCGTCCTCGCCAGCACCAGCGACGCCGTGATCGTCACCGACCAGACAGAACGGGTGCTGCTGGTCAATCCGGCCATGGAGCGCGCCTTTGCTTTGCCCGTGGCGAACACCATCAACCAGCCTGTCCGCCGCGTGATCCAACTGCCCCGCCTGCGCGAACTGCTGACGGAACCCATTGATCGGTCGCGCCAGATGGAAATTGAGACGGAGAGTGGCAACACGTGGTACGCCAACGCCGCCACCATCATCAGCAACAGCGGGCAGGTAATGGGGCGCGTGGTGGTGCTGCACGACATCACGACGTTGAAGGAAGTAGACCGGCTGAAATCGGAATTCGTGCAGACGGTGTCGCACGATTTGCGCAGCCCGCTGACGTTTATGCAGGGGTATGCGACCATGCTGCCCATGGTGGGGGATTTGAATGAGCAGCAACAGGTGTACGCAACCAAGATTAAGGCCGGCATTGAGCAGATGACCGTGCTCGTGAATAATCTGCTGGACCTGGGGCGCATTGAGGCGGGCGTGGACCTGGTGCTCTCGGATGTGGACGTGGAGCAACTTATTCAGGCCATCGTACGGGATTATGAAACGCCGGCGGCGGAGGCTGGGCTGAACTACGTGGTGGAGATTCCGGCCAAACTACCGCCGCTGCACGGAGATGCCGGCTTGATTCGCCAGGCGCTTTCCAACCTGGTGGGCAACACAATCAAATATGCGCCCCAGTCCGGTGCGGTGGTGATCCGGGCCGCACAAGTTGGGGAGGAAGTGATCGTGAGTGTGCGGGACCGGGGGCCGGGCATCAGCCGCCAGGATCAGGCGCACTTGTTTGAGAAGTTCTTCCGCATCAAGGAACGGCGCACGGAACGGGTGAAGGGGTCAGGATTGGGACTGGCGATTGTGCATTCAATTGCCGAGCGGCATGGCGGGCGGGTGTGGTGCGAGAGTACGTTGGGCGAGGGGAGTACGTTTTTCCTGGCGCTGCCGGTGCGCCTTGCGTCCGTTGCCTGAGCCTGCCGCAGGCAAAAGGACAAGGGGTTATGGCGTGAGTTGATCGAGGATGGTTTGCAGTTCTGCCGGCATTTCCGCCTCCAACGACACCACATCCCGATCCGATGGCCGCCGGAACACAATGCGATAGGCGTGCAAAAAGTGGCGTGACAGCAGTAGCCGCTGTTTGCGCCGACCATAGATACGGTCGCCAACGATAGGGAAGCCCATGTAAGCCAGATGCACGCGAATCTGGTGCGTGCGCCCCGTGATCGGCTTGCAGGCCACCAGCGTGTAATCCGCGTAGGCCGTCACCGTTTCCACCTGCGTGCGCGCATCCCGCTTCCGCCCCTGCTCCGTCTCAATCACCTTCATCCGCTTGCGCTCCGCCGGGTCGCGGCCAATAGGCGCGTCAATCAGCGCCCGCGGCGGCTGCAACCGCCCCTCCACCAGCGCCAGATACATCTTCTCCACGGTGCGCGCCTTGAATTGCCCCTGCACGTAACGCAGCGCCCGCTCGTTCTTGGCCATGATCACCAGGCCGGACGTGTCCTTGTCCAGCCGATGGATGACGCCGGGGCGAATTTCGCCGCCGATGCCGGGCAGGTCGGGGCAGTGGGCCAGCACGGCGTGGACGAGCGTGCCCGTTTCGTGTCCGCTGCCGGGGTGGACGACCATGCCGGCAGGTTTGTTCACCACGATCAGGTCGTCGTCTTCGTAGCGAATGTCCAGGGGGATGGGTTCGGGTTGGAGGAGGGTGGGCGTCGGATCAGGAATGGTGGCGGAGACGATGTCGCCGCTGCTGACGCGATAACTGGCTTTCACGGAAATGCCGGCAACGCGCACCAACCCCTCCCCAATCAACCGCTGCCACTGCGCCCGGGACAACTCCGGCCACGCCGCCGCCAGCGCCCGGTCAATCCGGTCCCCTTCCGCCATCAACGCCAACGTCAATTCCCGCACAAGCAACCTCAATTCCGCCCTGGAGCAGTCGCGCTAACTCTCGCGCCCATTAACCTCTTCGTAGCCCGAGGAAGGCAACACCATCGCGCTCAAATCCCGCTCTCCCCCTTCCGGTGGTTCCCCCTGCGGTTCATCCTGGCGCGCGGCCGCGTTGGCCACCGCCTCCCGCCGCTGTTCCAACAGCATCAGCACCGCCAGAATCGCCACCCCGGCCACGATAGACGTATCCGCCACGTTAAACACCGGCCAGGGACCAAAATCAAGAAAATCCGTGACATGCCCCAGGCGGAAACGGTCAATGAGATTACCCAGCGCCCCCCCCATCTGCAAACCAAGCGCCAGACGTAATGGCAGGAGACCCGGTGGCAGGCTAAAGCTGTAGAAAACGATCACCAACGAAACCACGATGGCCACGATGGTGAACACCATGCTGCCCTGCGCGAACAGGCCAAACGCTGCGCCTGTGTTGCTCACGTGCGTGATACGGAAGAACGCCTCCAGCGAGGGAATCGGCGCGTAGGTTGTATTCAGCGGCATCCGCGCCTCTACGATGGCTTTGCTAAACTGATCCAGAGCAATGACAACCGCCGCCACCAGGAAAACGAACAACTGCTGTACCAGGGGCACGGTTTGCTTGGCTGCATTTCGAGATTGTGTCATGGAAGTCTCACAAAGCGAGTCAAGCACAAGCGGTAAGTGCTTGCTCGCGGTTGTTAGTTCAGATGGGTTCATTCTTGAGCTCACTGAAAAAACCGGGTTTTTTGATTGTCCGGCAAAAATTACCAGAGTGGTTCATGTGCAAAAACCCGGTTTTTGGCCTTTTTTCAGTAGAGTCAATCTTACGGATGCACCCTTAATTGTAAGGGAACTTCTCCGCCACGACCACCAGGACCACGCTGCGCGGCAGCGATACATGCTCCTCGCGCACGCGGAAGCCCGCCGCTTCCAGTGCCAGCCACGGACTGACGGCGGCTGACGTCACCGCCAGCCGCTGCCCTGTGATCGCGTACAGGCAGGCCAGCAGCCGCACCAGGACGCCGCGCCCGCGAAACTGCGCCTGGGGCACAATCACCAGGCGCCCGCCGGGGCGCAGCAGCCGCCAAAGCTGCGTTGACGCCTCCCGCTGCGTGATGAAGTCGGTGGGGAAAGTCGCCAGGATGTGGTCGAAGCTGTGGTCGGCGAAGGGCAGTGCCAGCGCCGACGCCCGGATCAGGGGTGAAGGGAGGCCGGCGCGCCGCAGGCGTTGCCGTGCCAATCGCCCCATGAAGGGGGAAAGGTCCACGCCCACGGGCGCAAATCCGACGCGGCGCAGGGCTACCAGCATATGTCCCGGACCGTGCGCCAGTTCGAGGATGCGGGGAGGGGTGGGGGAAGATGCCGGCAAAAACGCCAACCCCGCCGCCTGCCACGCCCGCCACTCTCCCAACGAAACAAGCCAACTGACCCCATCATACGTCCAGGCCAGTTCATTGTACAGCAGGCGAAAACCCGCCCGCACCCCCCGACGCCACCAACGAATAACCATACCCTGAATTGTACCGCAAAGCCGGGGCGCATACAGGTGCGCCAGGCAAGCAGCGCCCTCGCGCGGGACAGCATTCGCCCCACAAAAACGACGGTGTCAACAAGAACGCCGCGCACTCTGGGGCGCCACATAGCTTGACAGCCTTCGTCGCGTGTGCTACCCTGTAACCAGTGCCAAAATTATATCAAATATCAAATATCAGATGCTCTTTGGAGTCAGTCGTTCATGACAGATGTCCCCGCCGCGATTGTTTCGCACCAGCAACTACAGCAGAAAGTCTCCGCACGGTTGCGCGCCGACATCCTCAATGGCGTGTATCGACCGGGTGAATGGCTGCGGCAGAAGAAGCTGGCGCAACAGTTAGGGGTAAGCCAGATGCCCGTACGCGAGGCGCTGAAGGAACTGGCCGCCGAAGGGCTGGTGGAGCATCTTCCCTACCGTGGCGTGCGCGTCATCGCCTACGCCCCAGATGAAATCGCGGACATCTATCTGCACCGTGCCTTTTTGGAAGGACTGGCCGCGCGCACCGCTGCCGGCATCATCACGCCGGAGGAATTGAGGCAACTGGCACAACTGCTGGCGGAAATGCGGCAAAACCGTGCCCCCGAACAGCTCGCGGTCTATCGCCAGCTCAATCGCCGTTTTCACGAAAGCGTGTTTACGGCCAGCCGCCGCGGCTATCTGATCCGGGTGCTGAAGCAAATGTGGGATACGCTGCCCACGATGTTGTGGAGCAATTTCGCCCAGACTGCCTCCCAATCCCTCCCGGAACGCGACCTGCGCGACGAGCGAGAACATGCGGCCATTCTGGATGCCTTGACCGCGGGCGACGGAGCGGCGGCAGAAGAGGCCATGCGGCGGCATATTGAAAATGCCGGCATTCAACTCATCACCGCCCTGCAGAACACCCCCACACAACCCTGATGCGAGGTTCCATGCGTCTCTTCATTTCCCATCCCCACCGGAAAGCCCTTCATCTTTGTGTCGTACTCAGCATCGTACTCATGCTGAGCATCCTCCTACCTCACGCCGTCGCCCGCGCCATCACCCCCACCACCCTCATCCCCATCGGCGCGGGCTACGAAACCGCTACGCTGGAACTGTTCGCCGCCCGGGCCGCTGCCGGCAACAGCGACAGCGTCGTCCAACTTCGCCTCCTCCCCACCCCCTACGCCTCCGATCCCTTCTGGATTTCTCCCGCCGAACGCCAGGATAACTACAACACCGCCCTCACCCGCGCCGACCAGGTACTGGCCGCCTGCCAGGCGCAAGTGACGCCCCCGACCACGTGCGCCATCCTCGTCCCCGACATCCAGGTACGCAGCGACGCCTTCGATCAGGCCAAAGTCGCCCTGCTAGACGCCACCGTGGATGGCGTCTACATCGTCGGCGGCGACCAGACCGTCACCATGCAGGTGCTGGCAAACACCCCCGCCGAAGATGCGCTCGAACTCCTGTACATGGTCGGCGCGCCCATTGGCGGCAACAGCGCCGGCGCAGGCATACAATCCCGCTACATGATCGCCGGCTACACGGGGAACAACAACGCCTGGAACGGTCTGGAATATGGTTCGGTGGAACTGTGGTACGACCCCATTGGCAGCAGCTTTCGCGGGCTGCGCTTCGGCCTGCAAGAAAGCGTGATTGAGCAGCATGTGCTGGAACGCGGACGGCTGCCGCGGCTGCTGCAAGCGGCGCAGCGGCTACCCACAAACAGCCGTATCGGGATGGGCGTCGATTGGGGTACAGGCGCCGTTATCGACGACGGCCAGATCATCAGCAACATCGCCGGCGCATATGTGGCGCTGGTGGCGGACCTGGAAAGCTATGGCGCGGCGGATGCCGCCAGTTATGTTGGTCCTCACCACACGCTTGCTATGCGCAACACGGCGCTGCACGTGCTGCCCCCCGGCGGTTACGGTTATGATTTCGGTCAGCGCCGCCCCATCGTCAACGGCCAGATAGACCCGATGCTGCCGGACATCCAGGCGCGCAACCTGGCCCTGGTTTGCGCGCCCACGGCCACGGCGGCCCCTCTGCTAATAACGGGCGACCTGGGAACCGATCCCGTGGGCGTCGTCACACAGCGTTTCGCCGCGCAAGCGCAAGCCACCGGCGGTCCGACGCTGATATTAGCGGCCGGTTTTGCCCATGCCGGGGACGCGCTGGCGGAAGCCCTGCTATGGAAATCAGATTTGATGAGTCTGGGCGTGGACAATGTACAAACGGCAATTTTAGTGCATAATACGGATTTAGAGACGCTGGCCGCGCAGTTGGCAGCGGCCACGGCCCTCTTCATCACCGGGGACGATCAGGTCATCATGGCCGACCAGGTGGCAGCCTTGACCAGCTTTGGTATTGACGATCTGCTGGCGCAGCGATGGCAAGCAGGCGTTCCCATGCTGTTTGATAATGCCGCGGCGGCTGCCGTGGGGGGCTGGATGAGCGCGGAGCCAACACCCCTGACTCAGGAAGAAGTGGAAATCCAGGCCAGTGAGAGTTTCCTGGCCGACCATATCGCCATTACGCCCGGTTTGGCCCTGTTGCCAGATGCGGTCTTCGAGCCGCGCGTGTCCTACGACTACCTCTATGGTCGCCTGGTGAGCCATGCCGTTACGCACCCCACGGCGGTCGCTTTTGGCATCCAGCGGGGATCGGCCATAGAGGTGACACCGCAAGCGGCCCGTTTCCTGGGGGATGGAGCCGTCCTTGCCGTTGATGGGCGTTTCGCGCATGTGCTGGGCAGCGGCAGCAATAATGCGTGGGCGGCGACATGGTTGTTTGTGGACACATATGCCGGCAACGACGTCCTCGCCGACACCGCCTGCCCCCACAACCACGCCACCCTCTCCATCAATTTCCACTACCTTTGGAACAACGGCGAAACAGGCGACGGCATCTTCTACCTGGCTCCAGACGGCACGTTTGTTGACCAGGATGGGCATGATGGCAACTGGGGCTACAGTCAGCCGAACGCCCTTCTCTGGCTGCGACACGGCCTTAACCAGGACTGTGAGGCCCTGCGCCTGGCCCGGCTCGACGTGGGCGGCAGCATATCCGGCCTTCAAATCTGCACCGACGGGTCAGGCGGGCGCGGCGTCTGGTCTGGCGTCCTCCAACCAATAACCAACAACTGACATAACTGCCAGGCTAGATTGGACCAATTTTCACCGGAGAAAATTGGTCCAATCTCCAGAGAGCGTTAGCAGTTACCAACTGACAACGCCACTATTCACGACCACCTTCCCGGAAGTTGGTTTGATGCTAGATGACTTGAATGATGAGACGCTTGGGGCCGGAAATCAAGCTTCCGGGAATCACTGAAAAAACCGGGTTTTTCGATTGTCCGGCGGAAATTACCAGAGAGGTTCATGTGTAAAAACCCGGTTTTTGGCCTTTTTTCAGAAGATTCAACAATGAACAACTGATTTCGCAGGAGACTTCACCGGCTGTCGCCGACCACCATGAATGAAAATGATGTGCCGTCGTAGCCCAATTTTCCAAATCGGGCGGGCGATTTGGAAAATCGCCCTACATTTTCGAAGGAGAAGAGACCATGTCCAAAAATAGGAAAAATAAGTTGTTTGTCCTGATTGCCCTGTTGCTCATCGGCGCCATGGCGCTGATCGCCTGCGGCGGCACAACCGAGGCCCCCGGCGCGGAAACGGACCAGGAAACGACCACAGGCGAAGAAACAACCGGCGTGCAGCCGGCGGCAACGGAAGCCGCGCGCAAAGTCGCCACGTTCATCTTCACCCAGGAGTTTGACTCTCTAAACCCCATCTACAGCAGCATGTGGTTCTCGGCCATCACACAGCCAATCTGGAACGCATCCGCCTGGAACTTCGACGACCAGAACAATCCGCATCCCGTTTTGGTCACGGAGATACCCTCGACGGACAACGGCGGCATCTCAACCGATGGGCGCGTGATCACGCTTATGTTGCGGGATGATATTGTCTGGAATGATGGGGAACCCATCACGTCGGACGATTTCGTATTCACCTACCAGATGAGCATTGATCCCAAGAACCTGGTGGTGTCCACCTATCCGTATGACCTGATTGAAAGCGTGGAAGCGCCCGATGCCCAGACGGTGGTGACGACGTTCAAGGAGCCGTTCGTACCCTGGGCCGCGACGTTGTGGACGTATCTTTTGCCGGCACACGTCCTTCGTCCCGTCTATGAAGCAGAAGGAACCCTGGACACCGCCGACTGGAACGCCGCCCCCACCGTCAGCGCCGGCCCTTACCGCTTCGTCGAATGGGAATCCGGCAGCTTCGCCCGCTTCGTGCGCAACGAGAACTATTACAACGCCCCCCCCAACATCGACGAAATCTTCATCCGCTTCGTCCCCGATGACGCCTCCCAAGTCGCGGCCTTGCGTACCGGCGACGGCGACCTGGGAACCTTCATCGCCTACTCCGATGTACCCACCCTCGAAGACGCCGGCGTGCAAATCCTCTCCGTCGTCTCCGGCTACAACGAAGGCTGGTTCATGAACTTCCGGGACACGGCTAACCCGGCCCTGCAAGACGTGCGCGTACGCCAGGCCATCGCCATGGGCTTTGACCGCTTCAAACTGAACCAGGACCTCCTCCTCGGCCTCACCCAACCCGCCGTCACTTTCTGGGACGGCACCCCCTTCGCCGATCCCGCCCTGGAGCCGTGGCCCTACGACCCAGACCAGGCGCGCAAGCTGCTCGACGATGCCGGTTGGGTAGATAGCAACGGAGACGGCACGCGCGACAAAGACGGCGTAGAACTGGTACTGATTCACGGCACAACCACCCGCGAAATTCGCCAGGACACCCAGGCCGTGGCGCAGCAGCAGTTAGCCGAAATCGGCGTCGGTCTGGACATTCGCAACTACGAGTCAGACATCTACTTCGCCAGCTATGGCGAAGGCGGCCCCTGCGCCACCGGTGAACTGGACATCTGCGAATCCTCCAACTCTCCCTCCTTCCCCGACCCGGATACCAGCTACTGGTTGTGCAGCGAAATCGCCAGCGACGAGTCGCCCAACGGCGTCAATGACCAGGCCCTATGCGATCCGGAACTGGATGCGCTGTTCCAACTGCAAAAGACACAGGTGGACTTCAACGAACGGCAGGCCACCTTCCGCCAAATCTCGGACATGATGTTTGAGAAAATCTACTGGCTGGGCATCTGGCAAGACCCGGACATCTGGGCTGTCAGCGGGCGACTCACCAACGTGAAGTTGTCCGGCGCCACACCGTTCTACGACATCGCCAACTGGGATATGCAGCCGTAATTGCGGCAGCGAACGCAGGTGCGGCGCACTTTTCGGAAGTGCGCCGCACCATGGAGGTCCCCATGACCCGGTATGTCATACGCCGCCTCCTACAGGCGCTTCCCCTCCTTTTTGTGATCAGCGTTATCCTCTTCGTGCTGTTGCAAAACATGGGCGACCCGCTGGCCACGCTCGGCGGACGCCAACCCACCCGCACCGCCGACCGTGAGCGCCTCACGCGCCAGCTTGGTCTTGACCAGCCAATTTACAAACAGTACCTCTTCTGGCTAATCGGCAACGACTGGACCAAAATCGATCTGGATGGCGATGGTATCCCGGAGACGCCGGGCACGCGCCACGGTGTTCTCCGCGGCGACTTTGGTACGTCTCTGGTCAATCGCGGCAAGCCCGCCATGCAAATCATCTGGGAGCGTATCCCCAATACGCTACTTTTGATGATCCCCGCGCAGGTCCTTATCGTGGCTGCCGCCCTGATCATTGGCATCTATTCCGCCCTGCATCAATACTCACGCATGGATAACCTGGTAACGACGATTTCGTTTGTGGGTTTGTCCATGCCCATTTTCTTTGTGGCGCTGATGTCCATCTACATTTTTGCGGTTTTGTTTCAACGGTGGGGGCTGCCGCATTTGCCGGCAGTCGGCATGTTCGACCCCCGCATTGGCAAAACCGCCGGCCAGATCATCCTGCACATGATCCTGCCCGTTTCCAGCATCGCCTTCCTCAGCATCGCCGGCTACAGCCGCTACATCCGCGGCACCATGCTGGAAGTCATCGGCCAGGACTACATCCGCACCGCTCGCGCCAAAGGCCTGGACAACAACACCGTCATCTTCACGCACGCCCTCAAGAACGCCTCCCTGCCCATCGTCACCATCATTGGCCTCGACCTGCCCTTCCTGCTTGCCGGAGCCGTCGTCACCGAACGCATCTTCGCCTGGCCGGGCATGGGGCGGCTCTTCCTCGACCACCTCTCCCGCTCCGATTCCCCCGTCGTCATGGGCATCCTCGTCCTCCTCGCCATCGCCGTCATCTTCTTCCAAATTCTCACGGACATTGCCTACGCCCTTCTCGACCCGCGCATCCGCTATGATTAACGAGCATCCGTTAGCAGGAGAATGCCCATGAGTGCGCTGGACACGCCCCTCGTCAACCGTCCCGCCGTAGAACAACTGGAAGCGCCGCCGCTTTCGCTTGGTCGCATGACCTGGTTGCGTTTCCGCCGCCACAAAATGGCGATTTTTGGCGGCATCGTCCTCATCCTCCTCTTTCTCTACTCCTTTGGCGGCGCCCTCATCCTCAGCGAACAGTACGCCAACTTCACGGACACGGGTCTGCGCCTGGCCGCGCCCTCCGCCGCCCACCCCTTCGGCACGGACACCATCGGGCGCGACATTGTCGCCCGCACCATCTATGGCGGTCAGATCTCCCTCCTCATCGGCCTCATGGCCGTGCTCGTGGAAACCGTCATTGGCATCCTTATTGGGGCCGTCGCCGGCTACTATGGCGGGTTGATCGACAGCCTGCTCATGCGTTTCACGGAAGCCGTGCTCACGATTCCCTCCCTTTTCCTGCTGCTGGTCATGGCCAAGTTCTTCGGCGGCAAAATCCCCGATGTGCAATTTCTGGGGCGAACCTTCAGCGGCAGCGTCATCGTCATCATCCTGATCATTGGCCTCACGAGTTGGCCCTACCTGGCGCGCATCGTGCGCGCCGAATTCCTATCGCTGAAAGAAAACGAGTTTGTGCTGGCCGCCCGCGCCATTGGCACGCCCAACGGCCAGATCATTTTCCGCCACATCCTGCCCAACAGCGTTGCCCCTATCGTCGTCTCCGCCACCCTGGGCGTGGCCGGGGCGATCATCGCCGAAGCGTACATCAGCTTCCTCGGCCTGGGCGTGCAGCCGCCTACGGCCACCTGGGGCAATATGATCACGGGCGCAACCAATTACATTGAGACCGCCCCCTGGCTCTGGTTCTTCCCGGGTCTGCTCATTTTGCTCACCGTACTCAGCATCAATTTCGTCGGAGATGGACTACGCGATGCCCTGGACCCACGCAGCCGGCCTCTGTAAGGTGGACAGTGCCTGCCCGCCACCGCAAACGTGATCAAGCCGCGGGAGATACTGTTCATGATGCAAAAAGAACTACTGCTGGAAGTCGAAGATTTACGGGTCGCTTTCCATACCCCGGAAGGAACCGTACACGCGGTCAATGGCATTTCCTACCGCGTACACAAAGGAGAAGCAGTAGCCGTCGTCGGAGAAAGCGGCTGCGGTAAATCAGTGAGTATGATGTCCATTTTGGGCCTGATTCCCATGCCTCCTGGCGAAATTGTCAGCGGCCAGGCGCTCTACCTGGGACGCGATCTGCTGCGCATGTCGGAAGAGGAGTTGGAGCAAATACGCGGGCGGGAGATCGGCATGATCTTCCAGGACCCAATGACGTCGCTCAATCCGGTTTTGACGCTGCGGCGGCAGCTTACGGAGGCGCTGCGACGCCATTTCAGCCATACACAAGAAGAGGCGGAGCAGGGAGCCGTGGAATTGATGGAATTGGTGGGTATCCCTGACGCGGCGCATCGCCTGGGCAGCTATCCGCACCAGTTTTCCGGAGGGATGCGGCAACGGGTGATGATTGCCATGATGCTGGCCTGTAAGCCATCGCTGCTGATTGCGGACGAACCGACGACGGCCCTGGATGTGACGATTCAGGCGCAGATTGTAGACCTGGTGATTCGGATGCGGGAGCGGCTGAATATGTCCATGATCTGGATTACGCATGACCTGGGCGTGGTGGCGGGTATGGCGGATCGGGTGATTGTGATGTATGCCGGCAAAATCGTGGAAGAAGCGGACGTAGACAACCTCTACGACAAGCCCCAACACCCATATACCCACGCCCTGCTGGCCGCCCTCCCTCGCGCCGACCGCCGCCGCGACAGTCGGCTTCTTTCCATCCCAGGCGTGCCGCCCAACTTACTTGTGCCGCTGCACGGCTGCCCTTTTGCTCCCCGCTGCCAATATGCACTGGAGAAATGTTGGACGGAAATGCCTCCGCTTGGCGCGTTATCCCCCACCCATCGGGTCGCCTGCTGGGTAGACCCAACCACAGGAGAAGCCCGATGAACGTTTCACCTGATCAGGCTCCGCCATTGGTGCGGGTACGGAACCTGAAAAAGCACTTCCCTATCCGGCGGGGCATCATCATCCAACGCATTGCCGGCTCCGTCAGAGCCGTAGACGGCATCAGTTTTGACATCGCTCGCGGCGAGACATTGGGGTTGGTGGGCGAGAGCGGCTGCGGCAAAAGCACGGCGGGGCGCACGTTGTTGGGGCTTTATCCACCTACCAGCGGCGAAATCACCATTGGCGGGCTAAATGTGGTGGGGGCGGACGGCAAAACGATGCAGACCATTCGCCGCCAGGCGCAAATTATCTTCCAGGATCCGTTTGCCTCGCTTAATCCGCGCTGGACGGTAAACGCCATCGTGGGAGAGCCGCTGCGCGTACACAGGCTGATTCCCGATGATAAAGCGCGTGCCGAGCGCGTGAAAGAACTGCTGGAGTTGGTCGGGCTGAGTGCGCGGTACGTGAATCGCTTCCCACACGAATTTTCGGGGGGGCAACGGCAGCGCATTGGCGTGGCGCGGGCGCTGGCCTCCAATCCAGCTTTTATCGTCTGCGACGAGCCGATTTCGGCGCTGGACGTGTCCATCCAGGCGCAGGTGGTGAATCTGCTGGAGGATTTGCAGGCGCAGTTTGGGCTGACGTACCTGTTTATTGCCCATGATCTGAGCATGGTGCGGCACATTTGCGACCGCGTGGCCGTGATGTATCTGGGCGTGTTGATGGAAACGGCGCCGCGGGACGCCTTGTACGAGAATCCGCTGCACCCGTACACGCAGGCGCTGCTCTCCGCCGTGCCCATCCCTGATCCGAAAGTGGCGCGCAAGCGACAGCGCATTGTCCTCAGCGGGGATGTGCCCAGCCCGATAAATCCGCCCGGCGGCTGCCGTTTTCACACGCGCTGCCCGGTCGCGCAGGCGCACTGCCGCACGCATACGCCTATCTGGCGCGAGGCGGCGGAGGGGCATTGGGTTGCCTGCCACGAAGTAGATCCCAAACAGAGACCACTTGCCTGAATGCCGGCAACGGGGAAGAGAAAATGGACCCAATCAGTGTAGGTACGGCGGTGGCGCAGCCGGGCACGATTCAATATGGCCGGTTTGACGCCTTTCGCCATCCGACGGGGCAGGTGGAGTTTTTGCCGGTGATGATTGCGCAGGGGGTGGAGGAAGGGCCTTGTTTGTGGTTAAGTGCCGGCATTCACGGCAACGAACACACCGGCCCCACCATCCTCTACCAACTCCTCACCCCCGACCTGACGCGCCGGCTCAAAGGCACGCTTGTGCTCCTGCCCGCCCTCAGCCCCATTGGCCTGCGCACCATGAGCTACGTGCCCTACAACGTCTCCCAAAACCCCAATCGCCTCTGGCCCGACGGTCGCCCGCGGCAGCCGGCAACCAATCCAGAAAAACCGCCCCCCTCTGCCGTCGAACGCGCCTTCGCGCACCTGTTCGCCGTCATCCAGGAAACGGCGGACTACCTGATCGACTATCACAACTTTTCCATTGGCTCCATTTCCTTCGCCTTCCGCGACCGTGTCCTCTACCGGGCCGACGAAAACGCAGCCACCAACCGCCAGGTAGCGGAAGCTCTGGCCGACCGCCTGGATGGGATGCTGCGCGCTTATGGACACACCATCATCAACGAATACCCGGCGGAGCATTACATCGACGAGGATTTGCACCGCTCCACATCGGGCGCGGCGCTGCTGGTGGGGCGCATTCCCGCCTTTACGGTGGAACTGGGCACGGATCGCGTGCCGGACCCGGCCATTGTGCGCGCCAGTCTGGCGGGAACGCGCAACGTGATGCGCTGGGCCGGCATGTTAGATGGCGAAATGGAACCCATTACGGGCATTCCCGTCATTGACACAGGATACCCGGTGCGCCGCTCCCGCGCTTTGCGCGCCACGGAGCCATGCGTACTGCTGCACCTGGTGCAGCCAGGCGACAGACTGGAAGCGGGGCAGCCGGTGGCGGAAGTGCGCGACATTTGGGGGCGTCCGTTGGGGGATGGGGTGCTGCGGGCCACGCAAAAAGGATTCGTGATGGGGCGGACGCACGGGATTTATTACAACGAGGGAGACCCCGTGCTGACGCTGGCCGTACCGGATGAGTCGGCGCGCACGGGGCCTTATCCCGATGACTATTTTCGTTAGGGTTCGCCCAAAGTAACTGCTATGGACTGACGATTAGTAACCGCCCGAAAACAACTTCACACTTTTTACGGGCGGTTACTGCCAAGCTATCGTGGATAGATAGCCGCTATCGTGGATGGCCGCTATCCGCACATTTCCGCTAATTTCATTGCGGACAGCGAATTAGGGCGCGACGTATTCGACAACAGGATAACCGGCCTCAACCCAACCGGAAAAACCCCCGTTCAGACTTAACACATCGGTGAATCCATACGACCACAAGATCGACATGGCGATGGTTGACCGGTGTCCACTACCACAGTAGGTCACAATTGAGGCATCTGGGTCTGCCGGCCACAGGTCCCGCATGGCGATAAACGATTCCAGCGGAATGGTGAGTACGTTGTCGGCGGCAATAATGCCGTTTTCAGCCACTTCTTCCTCGCGGCGTACGTCAATCAAGATCAAGTCCGGGTTTTCAATCAACGCGGTGTTGAGCGCATCCGCGCGAATGACGCCCCAGCCCTCAGGAATACGGCTGAGCATCTGGTCCATCTGGGCCAGGATGGTCGGCTCCGGCGCGGCCACATCCAGCAGGAGTCCTTCTTCCGGCAACCCCTCAATAACGGGATAGCCCGCTTCCACCCAACCGGTAAAGCTGCCGCCCGTCATCACGCGCACGTCGGTCCATCCCATGGCTTGTAGGGCCGTCATGGCAATGGTGGCCCGCCAACCCGAACCGCAATAGGTGATGATGGGTGTATCGAAGCGGGGCAGGTATTCGATGTTCTGCGCGAGTTCCCGCAAAGGAATCACGACCGCGCTTTCAATGTACCCTTTTTCGCTCACTTCCGAGATTTCACGAACGTCCAGCAGGAACGGCGGCGGGTCTTCGAGCAGCGCGGCGTTTGTATCTTCCAGGCTGATCGTGTTGTATGCCTGCATGTTTGCCAGGAAATCGTCAAACACGACGTCCAGGGTTACATCTTGGGTAACGGGAAAACCGGCGCCGGCCCAACCGCCGAAGCCACCCTTCAAACTGCGCACGTTGGTGTAGCCATACGTCCAGAGGATGGTTGTGGCGATGGTTGAACGATGGCCACTGCCGCAATAGATAACGATAGGCGTGTCTTTGGCTGCCGGCCAATCGCCCTTGAGCGTGATGAATTCCGCCAATGGCAGATTGATTTGCTCATGTTCGGGCGCGTCAATGTAGCCTTTCTCGGATACTTCACCTTCCGTGCGCACGTCGATGAGTACGATGCCGGCATCTTCAATCAACTCCGTATTCAGCCCCTCATTCGTCACAGCCCCCCAACCTTCGGGAATGCTGCTGAGCATCGCTTCAAACTGCGTCACCATGGCAGCATCCGGTTCCACGACATCCAGAACAAGCCCGGGGGCGGGCGCTCCCTCCACAACCGGATAGCCGGCTTCTACCCAGCCACCAAAGCTGCCATCTTTGAGCACCTGCACATCTTCCCACCCCATGGCAACCAGGGCCGTCATGGCAATAGTCGCCCGCCAACCGCTACCACAGTAGGTGATGATCGGCGTATCGTAGCCGGGCAGCAAATTCAGATTCCGCCCAAGTTCCCGCAGAGGAATGAGAACGGCACCTTCGATGTGGCCTTTCTCCTCCGCTTCCGTAACATCGCGCACGTCTAGCAAAAAGGGAGGCGGATCTTCGGCCAGCGCCAGATTGGTGTCTTCCAACGAAATCGTGTTGTAAGCAACCATCTGCCCCAGAAAAGCGGCGAAGGCCATGTCCAGGTCCTCCTCGCTGAGTACTTCTGGTTCGGGCGTAACAGTGGGTTCCACCTCTTCAACAGCAGTCGGCTGGGGCGGTTGGGTGGCGGTTGGTTCCGGTAGATTCTGTGGTTCCGCGGGGGGGGCTTCCGCCACGGGCGTGTCTTCGACAAGCCCGGTCGTTTCCTCCCCGGCGTTGTTAACCGTATTGTCCGCGCTGTCTGCAGGATTGCAACCAATGAGCAAGCCCAGGACCAGCACGAGGATCAGCAGCGTTCTCAGTTTGTATTTCACGATGTTCTCCTTATTCACGGCTCTTCCGGCTCGTCTTGAGCCTCCGGGATCTCTTCCACGATGACGGCCTGGTTCGCTTCCAATTCTTCGGGCGCTACTTTGTCAATTGTCAGGAAGATGTCGGGATTGCCGTGGCAGTTGTTGCAGCTTTCCGTTTGTGGCGTCAGCCGCTGAATGTTATGAGGTGTGGCATAGCGCCAGGTTGGTTGGCTATCAAATGCCGGCATTAAACCCTCCCCATAAAAACTAAAACTCGTCGCATCCACCGGTACATGGCGCAGCGGCACATACGCATAGGGGCGGTCGCTGCTTTGCAGCGGATTGATACCGATCAGGAACGTAAAGTACGCCGCGTCCGTCGTGAAAAACGGTGTCCCGCCCGTTTCACTCAGCGCCACATGGCAACTATCACAGTTGATGTACACGGTCGCGTGGCATACCTGGCACGAGAGTACATCACCATGCAAACGATGCTGGCGCACATCATCCATGCCGGCATCATCCCGATCATGGCACGACTCACAACCTGGGGTCTCTTCCCCGGCATATCGATGAGGTGCATCAGCCTGCGCCGGATCATCAACGGACAAGCCATGCATCTGCTCACCCACGTGGCAATCAATACACGTCATGCGCCCCTGGCGGAAGTGAACATCCGCCAGCACGCCTTCATTCTTGCCCATGTACTCATTACCTACACGACTGCCGTGGCACGCGGTACAGGTGCGCGTCATCGGCGGTTTGGCGGTGAAAACATGGCCATTGAGCAGGCCCCCGCCGACGCTTGCCGGCTGGCTCACGTGGCAATCGCCACAGCTCGTGTGACAACTGGCGCAGTGGTTGCCAAACATTTCTTGCATACCGGGATGGTCGCGGTCCGCCCCCCGCGCCTCCAGAACCGTCCAATACCCTTCTTGTGTCATGTGCAGGCTGTTGGCGGCAGTCGCCGTCTGCTCTTCATGGCAGTCGGCGCAGACAGGCGCGTTGCCTTCGCTGGGCCGGGCGACCATGTTCGCATGGGCTTTCTCTTTGTCGGGCGTGTCTACACCGTCATGGCAATCGATACAAGCAACTTCGCCATGTTCGGTTTCACCAAATGCGTCGGCATCGATCAATACCTTTTGCCATGGCTCCAACGGAGCCACAGAACCGCCTCAACCAACCCCGGAGGAAAGCGACTCCTCCGGTTCTTCGATTGGTGCGGCCAGTTCAACCAGTGCCTGCCGGTCGCTGTGGCAAATCAGGCAGTTGCTGGCAACCGACTCAGGCGTTGGGGTGTTGGTGGGCACCTCAGTGGGCACGATGGTGGTCGCCGTAGGCGCAACGGACGTTTCGGTGGGGAGCATGGCTGTCGCTGTGGGCACGTTGACGGTCGCCGTGGCGACTGTTGTCGCCGCGGCAATAGGATAATCCTCGACGGACGCCGGACCGCTCTGACCACAAGCGGTCAATAACAGCAACAGAATGCTCGCAAGGGCTTTGCTGAATTGCTTCATGGGGCACATCCTCTAATTGTGAAAAAATTTACAATCTCAATTATAAGTAATTGTTTTGTTATTTCAATCAAAAGATAGGTTTTTTCGATAGATATTGCTTATGCCATGCCATAAGTTTTTCTTTTGGATAACCCAGGTAGCTGCTTCACCCCCATCTTCCCGGAAGCTGGATGGTAGTACTGATTTTGGGCGTGACCTGGGCTATAATGGGATGCGAGATAGCGTGCAAATCATCGTACTATGAGGGATTAGCAAATGCCGGCATCAGCCAAACCCGCCGACGTAAAAGTAGACCGAAACGCCCGCGAGATGATCATTCGTTGGCATGATGGCCCGGAGTGCCGTTATCCGTTTGACGGGCTGCGGGCCATCTGCCCCTGCGTGGAATGCAAGGGGGGGCACGCCAACATGGGCGGCGCGCCGGACCGCGTCGCCCTGTACGAAACGCCGCCAACGGACCTGACGGTAGAAGGCGTGCAAGCCGTCGGGTCTTATGCGATTCAATTCCAGTGGAGCGACGGCCACTGGACGGGTATCTATACATGGGAATACTTACGGGCAGCGTGCCCGCCGACTGGAGAGAACGCGAGTAACTATTCACGATCACCTTCCCGGAAGCTGTTTTGATGCCAAATGTTCTGAATAATGAGGCGTTTTGGGCTTGACATTGAGCTTCCGGGAAGATCTCCAGGCTGAATAATTACGAACGCGAATGCTACGGATTGATCGGGCGATCATCCCATCGGGTCTGATTCGTAATGGCCGCACCTACAGCCTCATCTGGCAGAGCGGGAAACTGTATATCATTAACACGGGGCCGGCAGGCAATGAGGTGAATGCACGCGGGTTTGCGCAGCAAGCGGCCGTCAATGCGGCCCATCGCCGCATTGAGAAGAAGGTGGCGGAAGGGCAGGCGCGGCTGGCGCAAACAAACCTGGATGCGTTGGCACAAGAAAACAGACACAGCAAAGTGATCACGCCAACGCAGGTGGCGGAGGTGACGCTGAAAGAGAAGCGGGACGGGCTGGTACTGGGTATTCGCGGCAGTGCCGGCAAATTCGACTTCCGCCTGCCCCTCGACAAAAAAGAAGAAGTGGAGCAATTGCTGCAACGCCTGCGCGGCGCGGCAGCCTGACCCAAAAGCGAGCGTACGATGCAAAATTTCGCGGAACAACGGCCGCCTGGCCGTTTCTGCGGGGAGCGCGTGAACCATGCTTGATGTTCACCAACTAAACGTTTTCATTGTCGCGGCGGAGAAGCTAAACTTCACGGCGGCTGCCCGTCAGCTTCACATGAGCCAACCCAGCGTCAGTCAGCATATTACCTCACTGGAAAACCAGCTCGGACAACCGCTTTTTGTGCGCGCCGGACGGCGCATGGAATTGAGCGCCGCCGGCCAGGCGCTGCTGCCATTGGCGCGGGAAGTCGTTACCCGCTCCATGCACATCGAAGAGCAAATGCAATCGCTAAAAGGGGAATTGTTTGGTGAGCTGCGCGTAGGCTGCAGCACAACGCCAGGCAAATACATTCTGCCGAAACTTCTGGCCCGCTTCTTGCGTGCGCACCCCAACGTAACAGTGTCGTGCCAGGTCAGCTCCCAGCGCACTTCCCTGGCGCGTTTGTGCGACGGAGAGGTACATTTCACCCTAGCCAGTTCGATTCAGCTCCCGTGCCGGCATCTGGAATTCTTCCCATTTCTCGATGACCAGATCAAACTCATCGTACCGCTTTCCCATCCCTGGGCCGGGCGCGGCATCATCGAACCGGATGAGCTTTATGATGCCAACTTCATCTTTCGTGAGACCACATCCGGCACACAAACAACCGTGGAAGCCGCCCTCACGGAAGCAGGCATCGTTGTAGACCGGCTAAACACGCTGCTCGTCCTGGGCAACTCGGAAGCCATCGCCCTTGCCGTTCAAGAAGGACTGGGGGCCGGTTTTGTATCCAGTTTCATTCTGGAAAAAGTGGTGCGCAGCGGTGTTGCCACCGTCGACATCCAGGGCGTAGCCTTCAAACGAGCCATTTATTTCGGGCGAAACAGCCGCCGCCCCGCCACCGTCGCCCAAGACACCTTTTGGTCGTTTGTGTGCCAGAACGACACGTAACAAAAGACGCCCCCCGCAGGCCAGAACCACAAGATGAGTATGGTCGGCAGCCCGTCACGGCTCGATCTCGTACAGCGTCAGCGCCCATTCGCGCGCCAGGATTTGCCGGGGGCGATGGTCGCGGCTGCCCTCCAACGTGCCGGCGCGCAGCGTGATGTCCGCCGCCGGGGAGAAGGAAACGCCCTGCTCCGTCAGCCAGGCGGGGTCGCCCACCCAGTAGACGGCATACCCCTCCGCCTGCCAACCGCGAATGGCTCCCTGTAGTCGCGCCGCCAGATCTCCGCGCGCCAGTTGCGCCACGTCGTGCAACGTAAAAGCGTACCGTTGGTGCAAAAATTGCAGCGGCATCCCCATAAAGTCCCCCAACCCCACGGGAGCCGGGTCGTTGAACAGTAGAACAGACGCGGCGGGCAGTTCATTCGCCGCCGCGTCTAGTTGCGCCACCAGCCCGCGCGCGTCCACCTGCCGCACCAGCCCGCGCGCTCCCCAGGCCAGCCCCCCCAGCCACAACAGCACCAGGGCAATCCCCCCTACACGCGCCCATTTTTGCCGCCGTGCCGGCAGCCAGGCCAGCAGCCCGGCCCCTGCCAGTATCGCAAAGGGCATCACGGCGGGCACGTAACGGCGCAAGCCATAAATGAGGATGGGATTGTTCTGCAACCGCCACAGGTACAGCAAGGAGAAAAACAACCCCACAAACAGCGTCGCGCCCATTTCCAGGCGGCGGCCCCGCTGCCAACGCCACAGGAGCCAGCAACTCCCCATCACACCCAACCAGACGCCCAACGGCGAGAGATACCAGCCCAACCGCTGTAGGTTCTCACGGTCGGCCACGGTGACTTGTTCGGCGGCAAACCAGTTGTTCCATACTCGCACGCCCGCCTGGCCGTAGGGACGCACAAACCAGGCATAGGCGGCCAGAAGGAGGATGACGGCCATGGCCACGATGACGGCGGGGCGCTGCCAGCGCATCCAATGGGCGGCCAACGCTCGCCGGGGGTAGCGACGAAACAGCACCGCCAGCAACACGAGTAGAAACAGGGCGGCAACGGGCACTATGGCGAAACGGCGCAACAGGTTCAGGCCGAGGCCAAAGGTGTTCAGGAAGTAGGGGCGGCTCTGCCACCAGGCATGGACGAAGCTGTGCAGCGTGAGCAGAAAGAGGGGGAGAAAGTACCAGCCGTCCCGCCGCCGCGTTTCGCCCCGCGTCCAAAGCCAACCGAGGAGCAGCAAGGGCACGCTCCACACAAAAAACATGTCAATGCGCGTCAGCATCATCTCGCCCCACAGGAGGCCGGCCAGCAGTCCCCAGGTCCGCCGCGACCGATCCGTCCACCAAATGCCCAACGCCCACACGCCCGCCCAGAGGAGAAACTGCGTCAATGTCTCCGTGGTGGGGTAGCGGCTGAACCAGATTTGCAGGCCGCTTAGCGACATGCCGCCTAACAGAAGCAAGGCCGCCCAAGCGCCGCCGATGCGCCGCGCCAGCAGAAAGAGGGCGATCACGCTTAATGCGGCCCACAATCCGGGCAGGAGCAGGCTGGCGGAGATGCCACCCACGCCATCCGCCAGCGCAAACCAGACTGGATGAAGCGGATAAAACTGGGGAACGACCCGCCCCGCCGGCGCGCCGGGAACATAGAAGCCGGGAAACCAGTAGTAAGGGGCGGCTTCCGGCGGCGGCAGAGCGCGCAGCAGCACGGGGTATAGCGCGGGGTCTAGCCGCGCCAGCAGGGGATCGTCAATGAGGATGCCGCCGCTGCGGTCAATGTTCGCGCCCAGGCTGACGTAGACGCCCGCGTCCGCGCCGCCGAGGATGTATTCGTGCGGGCGGAAGAAGAGCCAGGCGGCCAGGGGTAGCCAGGCGAGCAGGATGAGCGAGGTTGGATGCCATCGGCGCGCGGGGCGTGGCTCCGGGGGCGTGGCGCGGCCAAAGTATGCGGCGACCAGCGTCAACAACGCCAGCAGCAGCGCCAGGCGCGAGAGGCTGTACCAGCCGCATTCCGCCAGCAGCAGCGCCAGCCATCCCGTGATGCCAATGCCCAGCGACAGCGCGGCAAAGGCGCGTTCCAGCATATCCGGCGCGAGCGCGGCATCCGACCCGGAGCGGGGGACGTTCGCCACGCTCCGCTCCAACCAGCGCCAAACCAACGCGCCCAGGAGCAAATTGGCGACGACGATCAGCAAAATCGCCGGCGCATCAGGCATGGGCCGCCTCATGCAGTTGGCGCAGCACGCGGGCGACAAACGCCACGTAGGCATCGGCCACCGCTCCGCCTTGATGATGCACCGCCACATAGGCGCGGGCGGCTTCGCCCATGGCCCGTTGCCGGTCGGGGTGGTCGGCAAGGTGGCGCAGCAGAGGCAGGAGCGCGTCGGGGTCGCGGCGTGGGGGCATTTTCAAGACGATTGTGTCCGGGAGTTCCGCGTACCAGCCATCGTCGGAGACGATCAGGGGCCGTGCGGCGGCCAGCGCCCGCAGTGCGGTGGCCGAGGTTTCTCCAGCAGTGGGATAGCGCAGGTTGATGACCACGTCCACGGAGCCAATCCAATCGACAAACGCCGCCAGATTGGGGACGTAGCCCAGGTGCGTAACGTGCGCGGCCAGATCGTGGGCGGCGATCAGGCCGGGGAGGTCCACTTCCGGGTGGACGTCGCCGACGATGAGGTAGTGGGCATGTGGGTGGGTCTGGCGCAGGCGGGCGAAGGCGGCGAGGGTCACGTCCATTTGCCGCGCGGCGGTGATCTGGCCGAAGCTGCCCAGGAGGAGGGTGTGTGCCGGCATGCCAAGCTGCTCGCGGCGGGGTTGGCCGGGATGAATGTCGATCAAGGCGGGAATGATGCCGACGGGGTGGTTGGTGTGGGCGCGGACGCGGGTGGCGGCGTACTGGCTGTGGACGAGTATGCCGAGGCTCAGGTCTAGCAGTCGCCGGGTCAGGGGCATGGCGAAGAGGGGATGGGGTTGGCGTTGGTATTGGATGTCTCGCGCGAGGTGAATGCCGGCATTTCCCATCTCATACCCCAATTCACGCGCATAGGCAGGAAAATTTCCGCGGCCGGCCGTCTGGTCGGCAAGGAAATGGTGCAGCACCGCGTCGTGTAGCACCAAAATACCCGGATACCGCCGGAAAACGCGGACCATGGGCGCATGGTGTTCGCTGTTACCCATCTGGAAAAGTGCGGCATCATATCCCCAACGCCGAAAGCCGTAGTCGGCCAGGGGATATTGGGCCAGGGAACGCACGTCATCCGTTGGCGGCGCGTCCGTGAACAACGTCACCCGCGCCCGCCGCGCCAGGAACGGCAGCAGTTCGCGGCTGTAGTCGGCGATGCCCGTGCGCGCGGGTGGCAGCGGACTGAAGTAAGCCAGGGAGAGCATGGACATCACGGGGTCACGTTATGAATTAGAATCATCCAACGACGCCTCATCTCTTATTCCGCTCTCCGTCTTTATCATCGCGGTCAGTTCCGCCAGTTGATGAATGAGTTCCGTTTGCAGGCGATCTTGTTCGATCAAGCGGGTTTCCAGGGTTTCAATTTGCGCCACGAGAAGCTGGTTAAAGGCGGTTTGCTGCGCCACGATGGCCTGCACGTACCAGCGGGCGGCGACGTTGTTCCAGGTGGTGCGCAGCCAGACAATAAAGGGGCCAAGAAGGGGAACCCGGGAAGTAAACGGCCGCGCCCGCAAGTGGGCGCTCTCGTGCAACAGATCAAAAGGCGCGGAATCTTTCATACATCTCTCGCAGTAGGTCTAGAAACCGGGTTTCGGCGGGGTAAAGACCTGGTCGCTCTAAAAACCGGGGTTCTTCTCCGTTTCGGCGGGGGCGATGAGTTCACTGAGGAGGATGGTCGTGCCCAACCAGAAAATGCCGGCCATGAGTCCGGCGACCACGTCGCTGAGGTAGTGCGTACCCAGAGCCATCTGGCTAATGCCAATGAGAACCAGGAGGGTAATTGTGCCCAAAGCCGTGGTGACTTGCCAGCCCCACTTGGGAACGCCGCGCACAATCAGGTAAGCGATGAACCCGTACAAAAGGACGGCGTGCATCGGTTCGTCGGCGGGAAAGCTGAAGGTGCGCCCGGGGACGAGGGTGGCGGGGAAGGAAGGGGGGCGGCGCTGCACGAAGTGGGTGAGCAGGAGATTGAGCAGACTGCCGCCGGCGACGGAAATCCAGAGGGCGATGAGTCGACGCCACCGTTTTTGCCATAAAAGGAGGATAGCTACCAGCGCCGTGCCAATGAAGATGATGTCCATTGACGCCAGTTGTCCGATCAGGAGAAAGAACTCCTGGCTTTCGGCGGTGACGTTGAGGAGGAACCAGACGGCAACGCCGGCATCGTAGAGGGCAAACTCCTCCCGCGCCAGCACGTCTTGAGTGATGCCACCAAAGAGCCAGCCACTGATGACGACGAGGCCAAAGCTGATGGTGACGACGAAGGTGGCCCCGCCGGCGGGATTGAAGCGGTAGCGCAGCCAGGCGAAGAATTGGGGCAGGCGCAAACGATGACTGATGCGCAACAGGCGGGCGCGCACGCGGCTTTCCTGGCGGGACCAGCGGCGGATGAGCCAGATGCTGCCGGCAATGACCAGCACGGCCAACAGCAGACTCCAGCCAATCCGCTGCAAAATATGGTCCAGTCGTTCCAGGTTGTTGCCAAAAACGTAGCCAAGCAGCCCGATGACGGTGGCCCAGATGATGGCTCCCAGGATGTCGTAGAGGATGAAAAGGCGGGTGGGCATCTGGTTAATGCCGGCAACAACCGCCGTAAACACCCTGATCACGGGAATGAATCGGGCCACAATCAACGCCTTGGGACCATGCCGGCGGAAAAACGCCTGGCTCTTCTCCATCCCCGTCCCATCTCCATGCAGCCGGCGCAGCACGCGCGGTCCGTGGCGACGCCCCAGCGTGTAGCCGATGGAGTCCCCCGCCACCGCGCTCACCGCGCCCACGGCGATCACTATTTCGATGGAAAGGGTGCTATGCGAAGCAAACGCGGCCACGATCAGCAGCACCGTTTCTCCCGGCACAGGTAAACCCGCGCCTTCCAGGATTAACATGCCGGCAAGAATAAAGTAGCCATAGGTAGCGATATATGGAGACAAAAAAACGACCAGTTGGGTCATGTGGGTCTGTCCGTTGGCAGTTGCGAATGCGTCAGATAATCGGCCTCGGCGTCGCGCAGACGCTGCAAGTGCGTGTCGAAATAGCGGTCATTGAGGAAATCGACCCCCCAATCGACGGAATTCTGGGTATGCACGCCCATATGCCAGAGATACCGGGCGCAAACGAACAAGGGGATCGCCCGCGTGTCCAGGTCACTGATTGGACGTGTCTCGCGGTAGGCGTGTAGAAACGAAGGCCAGCGGGCGGCGATGGCGTCTTCCAGGCGACAACACCAGAGAAAGACGGCCAGATCATAAGCACGGTAGCTTTCCCCTCCGCAATCAAAGTCGAAGAAGGTGAGCGTGCCATCAGCCGTCATGTTAGCATGATACCCCTGGAGATCACCATGACAGAAGCCCTGCTCCAGCTCGGCGACAGGCAACGCCAATAGCCGCTCTCGCAACGTTGCCGCAAACTGCCGCACGTAGGCCCAATCATGCGGGCGATGGCTCAGGAACGGTTCAATGGTGTGCAGCGACCGATCAATGAAGTAGGCGACATCCATGCAAAAGCGCGGATGGGGGCTGCTGAAGTCGTCGAGGGCGTGGTGCATGTGGGCCACGGCCTGCCCATATCGCCGCGCCAGGGTTGCCGGTTCCTGCGCGTAAGAGATTTCCGCGCCGGGGGCCTCGGTGAATAGCGCCAGGTAACGGGTTCCCTCCACGGCGGAAACGGCGCAGAAGTATTGACCATCCCGATAAGGAACCGGTTGCGCCGCCGGGAATCCTTTCCGCTTCAGGTGGTTGAGTACGTCCAGTTCGTATTGAATGTCGGCCAATGTGCGCCAATGACGACGGTATGCCCGCAGGTAGTAGATGCCGGCATTCCTCATACAAACCTGATACGTGTGATTAAACCCACCGGAGTAAAACCGGCATCCCGTCACCTCATCCTCCACAAACCCCGGCAGAACCTCCTCTATCAGCGCTGCCGGAGAAAGAATCGAGGCAATCGCCGGAAAAGGACCATTCATTTTCTACTCTCCTTTGACCCCATCGCGCCGTCGCCTGAATATCCGGCCCGATTCGTGACGACTAGCCACCTATCGGGGAAAACTGGAGATTGGACCCATCTGGCTTAGCAGTTACCAAAAAAGCCTGAATCCCCGTTTCCCGCGTTAATCCGTGTCTCAAGTAACCGTCCGAAAACAACTTCACACTTTTTACGGACGGTTACTGACAAGCTGTCACGGACAGCCGCTGTCCGTGACAGCCGCTGTCCATGAATGGCCGCTGTCCGCACATTTCCGCTAACTTAATTGCAGACAGCCACGACCGAGATCGGCTCATGGATGCCAGGAAAGGGTGGGCACAGCCGCCGGCTGCGCGTACGGACCATTCGCCAGGTCATCAAAATACCCGTTCGCCTTCAAGCCGCCGTAGGAAAAAAGTGCCTGCCCCGCCGTGCCAATCGCCCGCGCCATGTCGATGCGGGCCTCAATTTCGGCAAAAGTGCAGTACCCCGTGCCAATGCCCGGAATCACAAAACGCCCCGCGCTGCTGGCCTGGAAATCCGCCGTCAACGTCTCCCACCGCTGCTGCGTCCAGAAGCCCGGATTGTCACAATCATAGCTACCAGGGTAAATCATGGGCGAAATACTGTCAATGTAACCGCCCGCCACCCACGCCTTTGAGTCCTGATAGTAGTCGTAATACCCTTCCTGCCC
Source organism: Ardenticatenales bacterium (assembly GCA_020634515.1). Lineage (NCBI taxonomy): Bacteria > Bacillati > Chloroflexota > Ardenticatenia > Ardenticatenales > Ardenticatenales bacterium. The sequence goes on from JACKBL010000003.1 coordinate 619,589, forward strand.
GCCCCAGTTCCAGATGTCAATGTAGATGGGCCAGACGGCGGCGGACAACCAGAGACCCGGCTTGAGCGGCACAACCTGGTCATAAAACTTGGCAACCGTCCCGTTCACCTGCGCCCGCTGCCAATCCCCGTAGCTTAAGTAGCCATCGGGCGGAGTGGTGAAGCAGTTCGCGCCCGCGCTGGCCTCGCTCACCGGGTCGCAGGAGGTGTTCACACCTTCGTAGCGAATGTGGTCCAGATGGATGCCGTCAATATCGTAGCGCGTTACCAGGTCCGCGCCCACCGCCAGCAGGTGATCATCCACGAAAGTGGACGCGGGCGAAGCGCGCAGGTAACTGCTGCAAGCCACGTTGTAGCTGGTGTTCCATTGCAGCCCGTTTAACCGGCTCCCCGTGACGCCGTGGAAATCGCGCAAATCATAGTAGAACGGGCGCGGCAGCACGTTTTCCGCGGGCGGCGTCTGGCAATCGTCCCACACGGGATAGACGTTCAGGTAGGCGTGAACCTGGATACCCTGCCCGTGCGCCGCCTGCACCAGCGTCGCCAGCGGATCCCAATACGGGCTGGGCGGCTGGCCGAACACGCCGCTGACGCGCTTCGCCCACGGCTCCAAGCCCGGCGCATAATAAGCGTCCGCATTGGCCCGCACCTGGAAGAAGATGACGTTGATGTGCGCGGAGGCGGCGTCGTTGACGATCTCCTCAATTTTGGCCGGGTCGGCGGGTTGGACACTGCTCGTCCAGTCAAAGCGCGTCACCCACATGCCACGAAACTCCACGCCAGATGGCGTCGGCGTGGCCGTCGGCGTCGGGGCGGGGGTGATGGTTGGCGTCGGTTCGGCTTTGGCCCACAAGGGTTCATACAGGCGCGCGTCTTGCAACGTGCGCGCGCTAACCACAATAACCAGCAGCAGCCCCAACACCCCGCAAAACAGCAGCCCCACCAGAATTCGGCGTTGCATAATGCCCTCTTTATCGCTAAAGTACCAGCGGCAAGGAATGAACTGCCTTTCTCCCCAAGATTGCTTCATTCTTGGTGAATCTCTGGAGATTGGACCAATTTCACCGGAGAAAACGGGTCCAATCGGACTTGGGACTAACGATGAAATAATGAATCAATCTGAAAAGGGGAAGTCATTCTTAGACGGTCACTTAACAGTTACGTTTTCTCTACCTGCTATTATCATGAAAACGGGGAATTCTTCAACATGACGCTCTACGACATCAGCCGCACGCTGAACCCGACACTGGCTCCGTGGCCGGAGGATACGCCGTTTGGCCTGACGCCCATGCTGCGGCGCGCGGACGGCCACAGCGTCAATTTGACGACGATTACCACGAGCGCGCACATCGGCACGCACATGGACGCGCCGCACCATTTTGCGGATGGTGTGCGTACGGTGGAGTCGCTGCCGCTGTCCATCTATTGGGGGACGGCCCAGGTTGTGACTGTGCGTCAAATGGCGGGGCCGTTAATGCCGGCAGATTTCACGCACATCAATCTCCATCTCGCCCCACGCATCCTCATTCACAGCCAGGCCAGTCACCTCGATCCCACCCGTTTCCCCGATGCCTTCGTGTACCCCAGCCCGGAGCTGGCCGCCTACCTGGGGCAGCAAGGCATCATCCTCTTTGGCTCCGACGCCCCCTCCATGGACGACGCCCACAGCACCGACATGCCCGGTCACAACGCGCTGCTGCGGCACGGCATCGCCATCCTCGAAGGATTGATGCTGGCGGACGTGCCCGACGGCGTGTATGAATTGGCGGCGCTGCCGCTGAAGATCGAAGGGGGCGATGGCAGCCCCGTGCGCGCCGCATTGAAAACAATCGACGTTACCACCTTGCCGCAAGCCGACTGAGCTTCCGGGAAGGTTTATTATTCCTATGTTCGATCTCACACTTTCCGAAGCTATGGCGCTCGATGAACAGGACGACCTGGCTCCGTTTCGCCAGGCGTTTGTGATTGATGACCCGGATTTGATTTATCTGGACGGCAATTCGTTAGGGCGGCTGCCGCGGGCGACGGTAGGGCTGTTGCAGGAGATGGTGACGCGGCAGTGGGGGCAGCGGTTGATTCGCAGTTGGAATGAGGGCTGGTTTACGTTGTCGCGGCGGGTGGGGGAGAAAATTGCCGGCATTCTCCACGCCCACCCCGACGAAATCATCATCGCCGACTCCACCTCCGTCAACCTGTACAAACTCGTCGTCGCCGCCCTGCACGCCCGCCCCGGTCGCCACACCATCATCAGCGACGACCTCAACTTCCCCTCCGACCTGTACATCTTCCAGGGCGCGCGCGGGAACGAACACCAACTGCGTATCCTCCCCTCCCCCGACGGCATCCACGGTCCCGTGCCGGCATTGGCCGCCGCGCTCGACGAAGACACCGCCCTCCTCTCCCTTTCGCACACCGCCTTCAAGAGCGGCTACACCTATGATATGGCCGCGATCACGGCCCTGGCACACGACGTGGGGGCGTTGGTGCTGTGGGATTTGAGCCACTCGGCGGGGGCCGTGCCCGTGGACCTGCGCGGCAGCGGCGCGGACCTGGCCGTGGGCTGCACCTACAAGTACCTCAACGGGGGGCCGGGCGCGCCCGCCTTCCTTTTCGTGCGCCGCGATTGGCAGCAGACGTTGCAACAGCCGATTTCCGGCTGGTTTGGGCAGCGGAATCAGTTTGCACTGGGATTGGCATATGAAGCGAGCGGCGACATAACCCGCTTTCTCACGGGCACGCCGCCGCTGCTCTCCCTGGCGGCGATTGAACCGGGGGTGGATTTATTGTTAGATGCCGGCATAAACCGCCTCCGCGCCAAATCCATGAAACAAACCGAGTACCTGATCGCCTTCTGGCAAGCGTGGCTGCAACCCCTCGGCTTCACCCTCAACTCCCCCCGCGACCCCGCCCGTCGCGGCTCCCACGTCTCCCTCGGTCACGCGGAAGCGGCGCGCATCGACCGCGCCCTCATCGAAGAGATGAACGTCCTCCCCGACTTCCGCCGCCCGGACAACCTGCGCCTGGGCATTGCCCCCCTCTACACCTCCTACCAGGACATCTTCACCGCCATGACGCGGCTGCGCCAGGTGGTCACCGACCGCCTCTACGAAAAATACGCGCCCGACATGCCTGCCGTCACCTAAAACGCATCACCGAACTTCCCGGAAGCGCCATATCAGGCCAAAAGTGTCCCAAAATTCCACACCTTTCGCATGAAAACAACTTCCGGGAAGATAAGGCACGCATCACGATGAGTACAAATTCAATCCAGAAATTCACGACCGCGGCGGGTCGCCGCATTTATACCTTTCCCGTCCAGGCATTCACCAGCCTGGTCGCCAACATCTACGTTATTGACGATGGGCAGCGGTTGACGCTGATCGACACCGGTTCCGGGCTGCCTGAGTGCAACCAGCAGCTTCAGGCGGGCTTCGCCGCGCTGCAAGAACAGCACGATCCCCGCCTCAGTCTCGCCAACCTGGACAGCATCATTATCACGCATGGGCACATTGACCATTTTGGCGGCCTCCCATTCGTGCGCCAGTTCACGGACGCGCCGGTTGGCGTGCATGTGCTGGACCGGCGCGTGCTGTCCAACCACCAGGAGCGGCAGGTGGTGGCGGCGCGGCGGTTGGAGAACTTTCTGGAGATGGCGGGCGTGCCGGCAAAACACCGCGAAAACCTCATGTCCGTCTACCTCTGGGCTAAGGGCTTCTACCACTCCGTCCCCGTCGATTTCCTCATCGAAGAAGGCCCCACGCCCACCGGCGACTTCCACGCCTACCACGTCCCCGGCCACTGCCCCGGCCAACTCTGCCTGCAAGTGGACGACATCCTGCTCACCGCCGACCATGTCCTCGCCCGCATCACGCCGCACCAGGCCCCGGAAAGCATCACCAACCACATGGGTTTGGGGCATTATCTGGACTCGTTGAGGAAAATTGCCGGCATTCCCAACATCACCCTCGGCCTCGGCGGACACGAAACCCCCATTCCCGACATCTACGCCCGCATCCAGGCCATTCGCCACAGCCACGAAGAACGACTACAAAAAACCCTCGACATCTGCCGCGAACCTCGCTCCATCGCCGAAGTGAGCAAAGAGCTTTTCGGCCCGGTGGAAAGCTACCACGTCCTCCTGGCCCTGGAGGAAGCCGGCGCGCACGTCGAATACCTCTACCAACGCGGCGAACTGGTAGCCGCCAACCTGGAGGAGATCGAGGCGAACACGCATCCGGTTATTCGCTATCACCGCGCATAATGAGGTATGAGGTATGAGGGTATGAGGTATGATATTGCGGCACTGCTGTTGGCGTGGTGGGATGAGGGGCACGCGGATTTGCCCTGGCGCGGCGGCGGCGATCCTTACGCCATCTGGGTGTCGGAGATTATGTTGCAGCAGACGCAAATCAGCACCGTCGTTCCCTACTTCGCCCGCTGGATGACGCGCTTCCCCACTGTGGCGGCGCTGGCGGACGCCCCCTTGGGGGAGGTGCTGAAGGCGTGGGAAGGGTTGGGGTATTACAGCCGCGCCCGTCATTTGCACGCGGCGGCGCAAAAGGTGGCGCGGGAGATGGACGGACGCCTGCCCCAAACAGCGGCGGCTCTGCGGCAACTCCCCGGAATCGGCCCGTATACGGCGGGCGCGATTGCTTCCATCGCCTTCGACGAAGCCGCGCCCGTGCTGGATGGGAATGTCATCCGCGTCCTCACGCGCCTCTTTGACCTATCGGACGATGTGACGCGGACGGAGACGAAGAAGCGGTTGTGGGCGCTGGCGGCGGAATTGGTCCCCTCACGACGACCGGGGGATTACAATCAGGCGCTGATGGAGTTGGGGCAGACGGTTTGCACGGGAGCGAAGCCTGACTGCGCCCGCTGCCCGTTGCGCCCGCACTGCCTGGCGGCGGCGCAGGGGACGCAGTTGGAACGCCCGGTGCGCCCGCCCCGAAAGAACACGCCGCATTATGATGTGGTTGCCGGCATTATCTGGCGCGACCACCACCATTTCCTCATCACCCAACGCCCGCTCGACGGCCTCCTCGGCGGCCTCTGGGAATTCCCCGGCGGCAAATGCGAACCGGGCGAAAGCCACGCCCAGGCCCTCCGCCGCGAAATCCGGGAAGAACTCGCCCTGGACATCACCATCGGCAGCCACCAGACCACCATCAAGCACGCCTACACCCACTTTCGCATCACCCTGCACGCCTACCACGCCACCTACCACGGTGGCCAGCCCCGTCACCTCGGCGTCGCCGACCACGCCTGGGTCACGCTGGACCAACTCGCCCCCTACGCCTTCGCCGCCACGGATCGCCAGATCATTGACAGCCTGCGGCAAAATAGTGAGAATTAGACTTGTAGATTGGACCAATTTTACGCGCTCAATGGCTATTTTCACTAGGGAAAATTGGTCCAATCTGGCTAAGCAATTACCCTTTTTGAGAGTGAACCAACTCACCACCGACCACCCATTTCCAGTGCGGAGCATCCTATGCAAAACCCGGACTCAATAACGGCCCAATCCGCCTTCACCGAAGCATCCCTCATGCAGGGAATGTCTACCCACCTCTTCTATCAGAACCGCTTCCTTTACATCTACCCCATCATCGGCGTCGTGGCACTGCTGGTGGGGTTTGTCACCTGGTGGCTGATCGACAACGTTGTTCTCCTCAGCATCCTGCTCTTTCCCGCCCTGATCCTCCTCATGTTCGTCCCCTACAACCGCTGGCTCCTGCGTCGTAACATCCGCAAGCTGCCCAATCTGAACAAAAAAGTCGCCTGGCAACTGGATGCCGCGGGAATCAATGGGCAAGGCGAAGGGTTCAACTTCAGCCAGAGTTGGGCCTCCATGTACGAAACGATGCAAGCGCCGGCGGGCTTGCTGATTTATCCGCAAAAGAATGTCTTCTACTGGCTGCCGCGCGAAGCGTTTGCCACGCCCGCCGACTTCGACGCGGCAGCGGCGCTGGCGCGGGAACATTTGCCCCGCTTCCGCCGTGTGGGGCCTGCTCCCCAGGAAAGTGCCGCATGAAATTGACCCTCATCCGCAACGCCACCCTGCGCCTGACCTACGCCGGGCACACCTTTGTCATAGACCCCTACCTGGCGACCAAAGGCTCGCTCCCCGCCTACGCCAACGTCAGCCCCAATCCGCTGGTTGAGCTGCCCATGCCCGCCGCGGACGTTCTGCACGACAGCGAAATGACCCTCGTCTCCCACCTGCACACGGACCATTTCGACGCCGCCGCGCAGCACCGTCTGCCTCAAGACCACCCGCTCCTCTGCCAGCCCGCCGACGAGGCCCGCATCCGCGACAAAGGCTTCCAGAATGTTACGCCAATTGCCGGCACGCACACCTGGGGGAACATGCGCATTCACCGCGTCAACGGGCGACACGGAACCAGCCCCGCCATTTTGCGCCTGATGGGACCCGTATCCGGCTTTGTCCTGCAAGCAACGGACGAGCCGACGCTCTATTGGGTCGGCGACAGTGTATGGTATGAAGATGTTGCCGCGGCGATTGACCAATGGCAACCAGACGTGATCGTCACCCATTCCGGCGGGGCCGTGTGGGGCAACGAGCAAGAAGCCATCATCATGGACGCGGCGCAAACGGTCGCGGTTTGCCAACACGCCCCCCACAGCACCGTCATCGCCACGCATCTGGAGGCGCTGGACCACTGCTTGACTTCGCGCGCGGCGCTGCGGCAAGCCGCCACGGACGCGCACATCTCCCCCGCCCGGCTACGCATCCCCGCCGACGGCGAGGCCATCACCCTCTGAAAGCAAAATGACTCCGCCAACTGCTGACGGCAAGCGCCTCGCGCTGGCGCAAGAGCTGGAAGCCACACGCGCGGCTTTCCACCAACTGCTGGCGTCGATGCCCGCCGACCGCTTCCCCGCCCCCACGCCCAATCCCGCCTGGAATGTCGGGCAAATGCTCTTCCACATGAGCGTCGCCCTGCGCTTTCTCCCCACCGACGCCGCCCTGATTCGCCGCTCCGGGAAACTGCCGCAACACGTCCCCGCCTTCCTCTTTCACTGGCTAAACAAGCAGTACACGCGCTGGGGTGGCCGCCGCCCCACCCACGCCTACCTGGCGGCGGCGTATGACAAGGCGCACGCCCACACGCTGGCGGCGCTGCACAGCGTAGAAGAAAATGAGTGGGAGAAAGGGGTAGACTATCCCGGCTGGGACCCCATGCTCAGCGGCTTCGTCACCCTGGAAGCCTTGTTCCACTATCCCGCCAGACATTTTCAAGCCCACGCCGCCGAACTACGGCAGGCAAAAGAATAGTTTATTGCTGAACAGTCGCGTCATTAAATGGCTAAGTAAACGTTCAAAATGCAGATTGGTTCAATCTGTGAGATTGAACCAATCTCCCGAACGGTTACTAATGATCGCGCCGGACGGACAGGTGTCCTCCGTTGACCATTCACCCATTGTCACCACTAACCCTCTCTGGAGAGTGGTCCAATCTGGCTTAGCCGCTACCACCCATTCACGAATTCACCCATTAACCATTCCCCATGAACTTTGCCCACCATCTCACCATTATTCGCGGCGGCGGCGACCTGGCAACGGGCGTCATTTATCGTCTGCGGCAGGCGGGATTTCCCGTGGTGGTGCTGGAACTGGCGCAGCCGCTGGTGGTGCGGCGGCGGGTGTCCGTGGCCGCCGCCGTGCGTGAGGGAGAGGTCACGATTGAGGGAATGACAGCGCGGCGCGCGGCTTCCGTGGCGGAAGCCGTCGCGCAAGCGTACGCGGGTCTGGTCCCCGTTCTTGTCTCGCCGGAACTCCCTGATCTTCCCCATCCCCCCAGCATTCTCATTGACGCGCGCATGGCCAAGCGGAACATTGACACCCACCTCGATCAGGCAGCGTTGGTCATTGCTCTGGGACCGGGCTTCGACGCGGGGCGTGACTGCCACGCGGTGATCGAAACGATGCGCGGCCATCGCCTGGGGCGCGTCATCTGGCGCGGAGCGGCGCTGCCGAACACGGGCACGCCCGGCATCATCGGCGGCAGAGGCGCGGAACGTGTCATTCGCGCCCCCGTCGGCGGAACCGCCGAGTGGCTGGTGGAAATCGGCCAGCGCGTGCGCGCGGGGCAGCCACTGGGCAGCGTAGCCGATCATCCTATGCTGGCTCCCTTTGATGGGGTTGTGCGCGGCCTCATCGCCCCCGGAACCGTCGTCTCCGCCGGCCTGAAAATCGGCGACGTGGACGCCCGCGAAGAGGTGGACGCCTGCTTCACCATCTCCGACAAGGCGCTGTCCATTGGCGGCGGCGTGCTGGAAGCGATTCTCACCGCGCATCAACGCGGCCAACTGCCTCCCACAGCGTCGCGCCTGTCCCTGCCCACCGCTTTGGGCATTGGTCCCGCCGCGGAAATCGTGGCCTTCACCGGCGCGGGGGGCAAAACGAGCCTGTTGTTCGCCCTCGGTGCGGCGCTGCCGGCGGGCGTCGTCATGGGCGCGACCACGCATCTGGCGCAATCGGAACTGGCGCAGTCTCCCGCCGTCTGTCGCCTGGGGGAACTGGCGCAGCTAGACCTGGCGCTGCGCCGTTTTGGGCGCTGCCTGCTGGTGGGAGAGGACGAGGGGGAAAAGGTGGCGGGGATGCCCCCGGACCTACCCGCGCGGCTGCTGCATCGCCCCCACGTGCGTCACGTCCTCGTGGAAGCGGATGGATCACGGCGGCGGCCCTGCAAAGCGCCCGCCGCGCACGAACCCGCCATCCCCGCGCAAACGACGCTGGTCGTGCCCGTGGTGGGCATCTCCGCCATCGGACAACCCGTGGCCGCCGCCGCCCATCGCCCCGCGCGCGTCTGCGCCCTGACGGGGCTGGGCATGGCGGAGGCGATCACGCCGGCGGCGCTGGCGGCGCTGCTGGCGCACGCGGAAGGCGGGCTGCGCGGCGTCGGGGACGCCGCGCGGGTAGTCCCCTTCATCAACCAGGTGGAGACGGAGGCGCAACTGTTGGCGGCGCGGGAGGTGGCGCGGCGGGCGCTGCGGCATCCGCGATTGGCGCACGTCGTCATTGGCGCGGCGCGCGCGGCGCGACCCGTGCGCGAGATTTATCGCCGCGTGCGCGCCGTGGTGCTGGCGGCGGGGCAAAGCCGCCGCATGGGGCGGACGAAGCAGTTGCTCCCCTGGGGAGAGACGACCGTGCTGGGGCGAACGCTGCAAAACGTGACGCGCAGCTGCGCCTTTGACGCCGTGGTGGTCACGGGGCACGAAGCGGCAGCGGTGAGTCAGATTGCCGCCGCCGCCGGCGTACGCAGCCTGTTTAATCCTGATTATGAGGTGGGAGAGATGCTTTCGTCGTTGAAAGTGGCGGTGCGCGCGCTAGAGGAGGGGATCGGCGCGGTGCTGGTGGTGCTGGCGGACCAGCCAATGGTGGAGCCGCAAACGATGGATGCGCTGCTGGCAGCGTTCTGGCAGGGTAAGGGGGACCTGGTGGCGCCTGTCTACCAGGGCAGGCGGGGCAATCCAGTGTTGATTGGTCGCACTTTTTTCACGGCGCTGCTGGCGCTGCCCCCGGACGCCGCGCCACGCGACCTGCTGCGCCAATACGCGGCCTCGTTGCATCTGGTGGACGTGGGCACGGATACGATTTTGCGTGACCTGGATGATCCGGCGGCGTATGAGCAGCAGCGAGCAGGGGAATACGACCACCTTCCCGGAAGCGGTTCTGATGCTAAATGACCTACAAGCAGGCTTCCGGGAAGATGGGTAAATGGTTAGCGTTGCCTACGGGCAGACGTTGGCGGTGTTGTTGTAGAACCAGTTGTAGGCGTAGTAGCTGCCGCTTTGGGCGCGGATGGCGATGCGGCTGGCGTTGGCCAGGCTGGCGGGGATGGTGAAGGTTTGGATGAGGGAACCACCGGCGGCGGAGTCGAAAGTGCCGGCATCATACCCCCCCACACCTTGCGTCCCCATCTCGCCCATCAACACGCGGAACGTCAGATGCCGCGGGAAGTTCGTCGTCTTGATCGTCACCGAACTGTTGCGCACCACGCCGCACACCATGAAGGAGGGCGTGCCCGTGTAGCCGGGAATGGGCGTGGGCGGTGGTGGTGCGGGGGTGCTGGTGGGCACGGGCGTGGGCGTGGGGCCAGGGGTAGCCGTCGGCGCGGGCGGAGCGGGAGCCGTGTTGTTGTTGTAGAACCAGTTGTAGCTGTAGTAGGAACCAGACTCCAGGCGGATGGCAATCTGGTGGGTGTCGGCCAGGCTGGCGGGGATGGTGAAGGTGGCGGTCAGGCTGCCGCCCGCGCCAGAGTCCAGCGTCCCCGCCGCCACGCCACCAATACCGCGCGTGCCCATGAGGCCCATGGTCACGGTCCAGGTGCGGTGGGCGGGGAAATTGGCCGTTTGGATGGTCACGCTGTTGTTGTGGACGACGTCGGTAATGGTAAAGGTGGGAATGACCTCGGCGGCGGTGGAGCGAGATGCCGGCAGCAGCAGCGCCAACAACGCCGCCAGACACCCCAGCGCCAACCACGCCAGCCATCGGAATCGAATGCGACTTAACATGGAACAAGCTCCTTTTCATTGCAGAGAGGGGATTGTATGGTTTTCATTGGCTCATCTGTAGGACAATTCGCCTGAATTGTCCTCTACCGCAATGGACAATTCGGCGAATTGTCCTACTCCACCTGCTGAAGCACAGTATACAGGAAACGAGGGGGCGATTTCTATAGAACACCCATTCGCTCAGGAACTGTCCGCGAATTAGTTCCCGTTTTTCGTCCTCTGGGCGAGCATTTGCGGATGGGCGCGTAATTGACCATGTTTTGTGGAAAGAAGAGCTTTTTTGGATGATCACTTATACGACGGGGCGGGGATGGCGGAAGAGAAGGCGGGGGACGGAGATGCCGAGGGCGAGGGCACCGAGGAGGAGGGCGGTGTGGATGGCGTTGATGCCGGCTGTAGGAACGGGGTCAGTGGGTATACAGCCAACTCATTTCAACCGCCTGCATGATTGTGGCCGAAAAAAGGGAACGACACGGGCTGCTTGCATGGTTGCCCACAGCCTGTGACTGCCAGTTTGACGATAACAATTCGTCACATCTCTGCTCTGGCTTTACGTACGCGCAAATCGGACCCGCGCCTCTGTGACGACCACAAACTGACCAGGTAATCGGTCAGCGTAATTGCCGAGCAGTTTGCGGAGCGTCTCTTTCTTGTTGGCTGCCCGTTCATCCTCAAGCCGGAGAAAAATGACACCCTTATGCGGTCGTCTCTCACGGTAAACCTTCTCGCCGAAGTCCTTATCATTCGTGATAAGTATCCAGTTCTCAACATACGCTTTTTGCAGAATGTCGCTATCTTCTAATCCTCGCGCTTCATCATAGACTGAGAAGACCTCGTGCTTTTGTGCCCGCAACCAATCAGCAACGGCCGGGCCGGTGCATTCATCCACCAGGAAGCGCATTCAGACCATCTCCGTGACCAGTGGCATGAAGGACGTGCTTTCCAGAGATTTGGTGGCGAACAAAAGGCAAGCCTGAATGTCCTCCTGTGTGAGGTCTTTGTATTCGCCCAATATCTCTACGGCTGTTGCTCCGTGCGCCAGTAAATTGAGAATGTATTCAACTGTTAGCCGTGTCCCCTTAATGACAGGTTTGCCAACCATGACGTTGGGATTGAGTGTAATTCGCTCAAGTAGTTGTTGGTCTTTCATGGCTTCAACCTCAAGAATCTTGTTGACTTCGTACCCACTTCATTCTCCAGGTCTTCATTTTCGGTGCGGAGAGCGGGCAAAGTAACAGTAGGCATTGTTTTAGGGCCGCGGCGGCCTCTATCACGAGGCCGTAACGATTTATGTAACTATTGTACGCTGGTATTTACCTACCGTCTATAGCTCAAGCGCAAGGGCATGAGATAGCAGGATTCTGGCGAACTCTGCAATCCCATACACTTCCAGTATCTGGTTCAGACGACGGGGCGGGGATGGCGGAAGAGGAGGCGGGGGACGGAGATGCCGAGGGCGAGCGCGCCGAGGAGGAGGGCGGTGTGGATGGCGTTGATGCCGGCATCTACCAACACCCCACTCACCTCTCCTCCCGCCGCCGTCGTCACCCGCAAAATGCCCATCATCGTCTGAAACGCAAACACCCCGGGAACCATGGGAATCACCCCCGGAACCGTAAACACAAACGTGGGCTTGTGTAGCCGCTGCGCCAGCAAATTGCCCAATACGCCCACTACCACCGCCCCCGCCAGCGTGGCCCCCTCCAACGGCACGCCCCACTGCGCCAATAACGCCCGCGTGCAATGCCCCGCTGCTCCCGTGAGAAACGCGCCGGGCAAATCCCGTCGTGGCACGCTAAACAAGATGGCAAACCCCACCGCCGTCACCCCCGCCCAAAACGCATCCTGCGCCAACACCCAAACCATCATGTTGCCCATCCTTCCCCCATCCTCACACCCCCATGAGCCACATCGCCAGCAGCAGGCCGATAGCAATCGCCAGGGAAACAAGGCTGCCGTAGAGGCCACGCGCCAGGCCTGTAACCAGATGACCTTCGATCAGGTCCTGGGCGGCGGTGATCAGGGGCGCGCCGGGGACGAGGAGGAGGACGCTGGCGGCCAGGGCGAGTTGGGGCTGCGCGCCCCAGGAAAAGAGCGTGGGGAGGCTGGCGAGAATGCCGGCAACAAACGCCGTCACCGTCACCACCAAAAATACATTGAAGTAGCGGCGCGTCAGTTCCTGCCGCACCCACATCGCCGTTGCGGACGCGACAAACGTCGCGCCAAAAACCACGGCATCCCCGCCAAACAAACGGCTGAGCGCGGCACAAGCCAGCCCCACCATGACCACCACCAGCCAGCGGTTATATGGCAGCGGCATCTGGTCAATCCGCTCCAACGCGGCGCGCACCTGATGGCGATCCAACCCCTCTTCCGTCACGCGGCGGCTGAGCGCGTTAATCTCCGCCGCCACGCTCATGTTCACGCCGACGCGGCTCACACGCCTGATCTTGGTGCGGAACGCCTGACCGCTACTCGTCGTCAGGACAATGGCATTAGGGGACACGAGAATATCCAACCAATCGCAGCCCAATCCGGTCCCCAGGTGATGCACGGTCTCCTCCACCCGCTGCGTGCGCGCCCCATGCTGTAGGAGCATCTGCCCCGCCCACAACGCCAGATCGATCACGTCCTGCAGTTCCGCGTGTGGCAGGGGGTCCCGCTGCGCCATCTCTTTGCGTGCCGGCATTTTCGCCCCTTCCTCCCCCGCCTCACTTCCGCGCCACATACACCAGCCACTCCGCCGCATCGTACAGAGGCAGCCCATCCCAGGTCGGAAACACCGTCACATCCGCGAAGCCAGCCTGCCGCATCATCCCGGTCATCTCCTCGCTTGTGTACACCTGATCGCACAGCGTGATTTCGTCAAACTGCCCGGTTTGCAAATGCAGGACCTGGAAACGTTCCACGGAGGTCTGGGCCGCCTCGTCCCAAAACCGCTCCCCCAGATGCAAAAACGGCGCGTCCCCCCACAAACCCTGGTCATCCGTGAACCACCACGTACTGTCCGCCTTGTCTACGCGATCCGGATTGAGCAGCTCCACGCACAGCTTGCCGCCGGGCTTCAGGGCGCGGGCCGCCGTTTGCAGCAGTTGCCGCGCCGTCTCGCGTGGGAAAACGGCCAACTGCCCATAGAGAAACAGCGCGGCGTCGAAAGAAGCGGTCTCCCCCGCCGCCTCCGGCGACCAGGCGGCCACGTCCTGCTCGCAAAAGCGGCAGCGGTCGGTGACGCCGGCGGAAGCCGCCAGGGAATGGGCGTAGGCGATGGACGCGGGGCTAAAATCAATGCCCAACACCTGGCAGCCCTGCCGCGCCAGCGCCACGGCATAAAGCCCTGGGCCACAGGTCAGGTCCAACACGCGGCTGCCCGTCTCCAACCCCAGTTTTTGCCACAACCAGGCAATTTGCCGCGCCCGTTCCTCATCCTGGCGCGAGGCCGCGCCGTGGGATTGGTCCAGATGTTCGCGCAGCATTCGCCGCGAGAAATCGGGATCATTCCAGGGGAGATTGCCATTTTGCCACAGCGGTGGCCGCTCTGGTCGCCCATAAACACGCCACAACGCCCGGACTAATGCGCTTTCAACGTCATCCGCACTCATCATCTACCCTCAAGCAAAAAGCCCCTGGCGCTCTTGTTGGCCAGGGGCTTTATCAGATTCGGAAAAACCAGAAACGTCAGCCGCCGGCGACGAGTGTGCCCACGCTGCGGAGCAAGGAGGCGACGGTGTTGTTCATAAGGCTGAAATAGCCGGCGGGAGCGATGCCTATCCAGACGATGAAGACGAGGAAGACGACGAAGATGGCCAGTTCGCGCCCGTTGACGTCGCGCAGTTTTTTGTTGGCGGGATTGTCCAGCGGTCCCATGAAGACGCGCTGGAACATCCACAAGAGATAGACGGCGGCTAGAATGACGCCCGTGGTGGCGAATGCGGTGTAAATCCAGGCGTTCGGCCCCAGCGATTGGGTAGCGCCCATGGAGCCGAGGAGAATGGTGAATTCGCCCACGAAGCCGTTCAGGCCGGGCAGGCCCATGCTGGAGAGGACGATGATCAGGGAAAGGACGCTGAAGACGGGCATGACGCGCCAGAGGCCGCCGAATTCCTTGATCTCGCGGGTGTGCCGCTGTTCGTAGATGATGCCGACGAGGAAGAATAAGGCGCCGCTGCTGAGGCCGTGGTTAACGCCCTGGATGATGGCGCCTTGAAGGCCGGCAGCATTCAACGAGAAGATGCCCAACATGACGAAGCCGAGGTGACTGACGCTGGAGTAGGCGACCAGTTTCTTCACGTCTTTTTGGGCGAAGGAGACGATGGCGCCGTAGATGATGCCGATGATGGCCAGCACGGCGATGAAGGGGGCGTACTGGATGGAGGCTTCCGGGAAGAGGGGCAGATTGAAGCGGATGAAGCCATACGTGCCCATTTTCAGCAAAATGCCGGCAAGAATAATAGACCCTGCCGTGGGCGCTTCCGTGTGGGCGTCGGGCAACCAGGAGTGGAAGGGGAACAGCGGGACCTTTACGGCGAAGGCCAGCGCAAAGCCGATGAACAACAGATTTTGCATCCCGGCGAAGGCGGCGCGCCCCGTGATCAGGTCCGGCACGGAGAAGGTGCCGTTGGTGATGCCCATGTACAGGATGGCCAGCAGCATGAACAGGGAACCGGCCATCGTGTAGAGGAAGAACTTGATGGAGGCGTAGACGCGCTGTTTGCCGCCCCAGATGCCGATGAGGAAGTACATGGGGATGAGGGTGAATTCCCAGAAAATGTAGAACAGGAACAGGTCCTGCGCCAGGAAGACGCCCGTCATGCCCACTTCCAGCAGCAACATGAAGATGTAGTACTGCTTCAACTGCTCCTGGATGGCGCTGAAGGAGGCGTAGATCGCCAGGGGGCTGATGACGGTGGTGAGCATGAGCATGAGAATGCTGAGGCCGTCGATGCCCAGGTGGTATTCGATGCCCCAGGCGGGAATCCATTTCACGCGATCCACCAATTGCAGCGTGGCGACGTTGCGATCAAAGAGCACGAGGACGATGACCGAGATGACAAAGGTGGCAATGGACGTGGTCAGTGCCACCTGGCGGATGCGGTCGTCGCTTTCCTGATTAAACGACTTCAGCAGCAGGATAGCTGCCACACCCAACAGGGGAAAGAACGTGACGATGGTGAGAATTGAGTTCATGCCGTCTCCAAAACGTTTCTATCGTTCTTGGGATCAAAAGGGATAAGCCGAATGGGGATTCGACGTTATCCGACAAAGACAAAGTAGGCCAGGAGCAGGACGACGCCGAGGAAGATGGTGAGGGCGTAGTTGCGCACGTATCCGGTCTGGCCGCGGCGGATGATGCCGGCAAGCCAGCGGGTGAGGCGGGCGCTGCCGAGGACGAGAAGGCCGTCCAGTCCTTTTTTGTCGATGAAGTCAATAAAGCGGGACCAGCCGACGAAGGCGTCCCGGATGAGGCTGTTGTGGACGAAGTCGTGCCAGAATGCGCCATCAATGGCGTGTCCACACCAGTCGGCGATTTTGTTAAATGCCGGCACAATCCCCTGCATTGCCACCGTATTCAGAGGCAGCGCCGCAAAGAAGGACCACACATAAGGAATGCTCTGCAGCGGGTCCTTCTCCTCCGCCGTCCGCGGCCGCTTGCCGTAGACCACGAAGAAAGCCAGCGCCAGGAAAATCAACGCCAGCCCCAGGGAGATACCCGCCACCAGGGGATGCAAATATGGCTCCACGTGCGGCAGGTGCAGCAGCCCTTCCTCTGTGAGGTGAAAAGAGGCCAGCGAATGCTCCAGCCATCCTTCCAGGCGCAAGAACGCGCCCGTCGGACCGTGCGCGGCCTCATACGCCTCTTTGCTGAAGAAGGGCAGGTTGATGAACATGCCGCCAAAGAAGGACAGCAGCGCCAGCACCGCCAGCGGAACCCACATGATGGGCGGGCTTTCTTCGGCGTGGGCGGCGGCTTCGTGTCGCGGTTTGCCAAAGAACACCATTTTCACCTGCCGCCCCATGTAGAAGGCGGTGCAAATGGCCGCCAGGGCCAACAAAATGTAGACGGGCTGGTTGGTTTCGGAAGCAAAGGCCAGGATTTCGTCTTTGGACCAGAAACCGGCCAGGGGAGCGACCCCGGCCAGGGCCAGCGCGCCGGTGATGAAGACGATGAAGGTGATGTTCATACGCTGGCGCAGGCCGCCCATGGTGCGCATATCTTGCGGATCGAAGTCGTCGTGGGCGGGAGCCTGTACGGCGTGCCCGTCGTGGGCGTCATGCCCGTGCGCGTGGATGTGGTGATGCCCATGCTCCATGCCGTGAATGACGGAGCCGGAGCTGAGGAAGAGGAGGGCTTTGAAGAAGGCGTGCGTGACGAGGTGGAACATGCCGGCAACATACGCCCCCATCCCCACCGCCGCCACCATAAAACCAAGCTGGCTCACCGTGGAATACGCCAGCACCTTCTTAATGTCAAACTGCGTAAACGCAATCAGGCCCGCCAGCAGCGCCGTTGCCGCACCCACGTAGGCCACCAGGTCAGGGGAGGAAACGAGACCCAGGATTTTTACGTCGGCGACGCGGGCAATCTCAAACAAGACGTTGCTGCGCGTGATCAAATAAATGCCCGACGTGACCATTGTGGCCGCGTGGATGAGGGCGGAGACGGGCGTGGGGCCGGCCATGGCATCCGGCAGCCAGATGTAGAGGGGGATTTGCGCGGATTTGCCGGCAGCCCCCATCAAAAACAGCGCCGTAATCGCCGTCACCACCGTGCCCAACGGCGCGGCAAACGTGCCAAACGTGACCATGTGCCCCGCGTGGAACAACTCCTCCGCGCCACTAAAAACGGTGTTGAACTCCAGGGAGCCAAACGTCCAAAAAGTGAGGATCATGGCGATAACCATGGCAAAGTCGCCCACGCGGTTGGCGACAAACGCCTTACGCGCCGCGTCGGAGTTCGCCACGGAATCAAACCAGAAGCCAATGAGCAAAAAGGAACAAAGCCCCACGCCTTCCCAACCGACAAACAGCATCAGGTAGTTGCTGCCGGACACGAGAACGAGCATGAAGAAAATGAACAGGTTGAAGTAGGCGAAGAAGCGGGAGTAATCCTTGTCCCCGTGCATGTAGCCAATGGCGTAGATGTGGATGAGCGAGCCAACGCCCGTGACCACAAGCATCATCGTCACGGACAGGGTGTCCACCTGGATGGCCCAGGGCACATGGAAATTGGCCGCGGGAATCACGATCCAGTCAAACAGCGGAATAACCTGAGCGTGATAGTCGTGGGCGCTGAGGCTGGCCAGCAGCGCCAGAGAGACGGCGAAGGCGCTCAAGGCCATGCCGCTGGCAATCCAGCCCGTCCATTTCTCCCCCACGGCGCGGTCGGCGTCCACAAAGCGGCGACCGATCAGGCCATTAAAGAGAAAGCCCACAAACGGCAGTATCAAAATGAGGGGAGCCAGTGCAAAAGCATTCATACGCGCCTCGCGCTATCCTTTCAGCAGGTTGATTTCGTCAATGTTGATGCTCTTCTTGGAGCGGAAGATGGACACGATTAAGGCCAACCCCACGGCCACTTCCGCCGCGGCCACCGTCATCACGAAGAAAACAAACACCTGTCCATTCAGATCGCCCAGTTGACGGGCAAAAGCCACAAAAGCCAGGTTGGCCGCGTTGAGCATCAGCTCAATGGACATGAAAATAATGATGGCGTTGCGGCGCAGCAACACGCCCAGCGCGCCCATGGCAAACAAAATGGCGCTAAGGGCAATGTACCAGTTGAGAGAAACTTCCGTCACGCTAGACTCCTTGAGAAAGCATGAGGTATAAGGTATGAGGTGTGAGGTCTTCATACCTCATACCTCATACCTCATACCTTTACTTCATCCCTTTTCCTTCTTCGTTTGCAGCACGACGACACCAATCATGGCCACCAGCAGCAAGACGGAGGTGATTTCAAAAGGAAGGACAAAATGCTGGAACAGAGCGATGCCCACGGCACTGGGGCTGGCGTCAATGGGCGCGGTCGCGGCGGCGCTCACGCCGTTATTAGTGAGAACGACGGCAAACACGGCCAGCAGCACCAGCGCCAACGCCAATGGTGGCAAGTTGCCACGGAGCGTGCGTAATCCGCCAATTTGCTCCGCTCCCAGCAACATGATCACGAACAAGAACAGGACCATGATGGCCCCGGCGTACACCGTGATCTGCACCATAGCCAGGAATGGGGCATTCAGCAGCAAGAAAAGGACGGCAATCGTACACAGATTCAAGATCAGGTAGAGGGCGCTGTAGACCGCATTGCGGCTGATCAACATCCCTGCCGCCGCGCCTATCGCCGTTACCGCCAGGATAAAAAAGACAATTGCATTTCCCATAAACGTCGCCTCACGCTGCGTTTGCTCCGTGGAGCTACTTCGGATTTTCCATTTCGGGGATGGCCCGATTGAATGTGCCCGGTTCGACCTGCCGCGGCG
The DNA here is from genome assembly GCA_020634515.1 of Ardenticatenales bacterium. Classification (NCBI taxonomy): domain Bacteria; kingdom Bacillati; phylum Chloroflexota; class Ardenticatenia; order Ardenticatenales; species Ardenticatenales bacterium. The sequence goes on from JACKBL010000003.1 coordinate 638,604, forward strand.
TGTCCTGGCTGCCTTCGGGGGGCGGGTTCAGGAGCATCTCTTTGGTGTAGATGGCGCTGGCGCGGTCGTAGAAGCTCAACTCAAAGTTACTTTCCAGCACAATCGCCTCGGTGGGGCAGGCGTCTTCGCAATAGCCACAGAAGATGCAGCGCAGCATGTTGATCTCGTAGACGCGGGCGTACCGCTCGCCGGGCGAGTAACGTTCGTCGTCGGTGTTTTCGGCGGCTTCCACGAAGATGGCATCGGCGGGACAGGCCGCCGCGCACAAAGAGCAGCCGATACATTTTTCCAGCCCGTTATCGTACCGCTTGAGTTCGTGGCGGCCCTTGAAACGGTTACGGACCGGTCGTTTCACCTCTGGGTATTCGACGGTGACCGGGGGTTGAACCAGATGTTTTAGCGTGGTCCCTAAGCCTTTCAGGATTTCTCCAAACATATCTTTTCCTTCTCAAGCGGGTGACATGGATGACGTTTCATGTTGCCGGGCGCTCATGGTAGCATTGTTCCGAGCAGGTCGAAGAGCGGGTTGAGCGCGCCGGTGGAGGAGAGGACGACAAAGACCATGGTGATGATCAGGTTTAGGACGGAGATGGGCAGCAGCACTTTCCAGCCAAATGACATGAGTTGATCGTAGCGGAGGCGAGGCAAAGAGGCGCGAATCCAGACCATGATGCAGAGGCCGACGATGATTTTGAGGATGAGGTAGAGGAAGCCTAATGCCGGCACTTGGTCCACAAACGGCCCGCGATACCCCCCAAAAAACAATACCGCGGCAATGGCGCTGAGGGAGATCATCTTCATGTACTCCGCCATGAAGAACATGCCAAATCGCATTCCGCCATACTCCACGTTGTAGCCGGCGGAAAGCTCCTGCTCCGCCTCCAACAAGTCGAACGGCGCGCGCTGTAATTCCGCCAGCGCGCCAATGCAGAAGATGACGGCGGCGATGGGTTGCAGGAAGATGTACCAGCCCCCTTGCTGCGCCGCCACGATGTCGCCCAGGTCCATGGAGCCGGCCAGAATAATCGAGGGCAACACGGACAACCCCAACGCCAGTTCGTAGCTGATCATCTGCGCCGAGGCGCGAATGCCGCCCAGAATGGCGTACTTGTTGTTGGACCCCCAACCGGCCAGCACGACGCCGTAGACGCCGATGGACGTGATCGCCAGGATAAACAGCACGCCGACGTTGACACCGGGCGCGATAGCGAAATAGGGGGAGAATTTAGCCCCGAAGATGTTGATTTCGCCCGCCCAGGGGATGACGGCCAGGATAAGGATTGCCGGCATCACCGTCAACATCGGCGCCAGTGTGTAAATGTATCTATCCACCTTCACCGGCGTGTAATCTTCCTTGAAGAACAACTTTACCGCATCGGCGGCGGGCTGCATGAAGCCGCTGAGGAAACGGCGCTCGCCCCCTTTCCAGGGAATGGGGATGTAGCCCGCGCGATTGGGTCCCACGCGCCCTTGCAGCCGCGCCAGCAGCTTCCGTTCCAACAGGGTGGTGTAGGCAAAGCCCGTGATGACCACGAAGCTCATGATGAATCCAACGATTAAGGCCCGCAGGGCGACTTGACCTGGTGTCATGCGACTTCCTTCATTTTCTCAATGTGGATGCTGCCTGCTTGATAGGTGACGCCGCGAACGACGGCAATGCCGGCAGAAACGTCCTCATTCACGTTTGCCGGGGAGGGAATGACCTGGCCGTTGACGCGCAAAGCAACGCTCTCGCCATCCGCCACGCCCAAAGCCGCCCCATCCGCCGGATGCAGCCACACCGCCGGCTGCGCCACACGCGCTTGCAACATCTCCGACCGGGCAATAAGCGTTCCGGGTCGGTACAACGTCCGCGCCTGGATAACGCGCAAACCATCCGCCGCCGCGCCCGTGTCCGGCACGGCAAACAAGGCCACATTTCCCTTCTCCGCACCGGCAGCCCACTGCTGCCCCAGGCCCGACTGGTTATCGTAGGCCGTACCACCGTAGTAGAGGTCGTCCCGTCCCACGTCCGGCCACTGCGGTTCGACGTGCGCCAGGGTGCGGTAATCCATGCCGTTGTACGGCAGCGCGGCGGCGGCCAACTGCTTGAAAACGAGGCTGGCGGCCATCTTCGGCTTGCCCAACCCCACGCGCTCGCCAATTTGCAGCAAAATCTGCCAGTCGGGGCGCGCCTCGCCCACGGCGGGGATGGCCTGGTAGAAACGCTGCACGCGCCGCTCGCCGCTGGTGTAGGTTCCTTCGCGTTCGGCCCAGCTTTGTGCCGGCAAAACCACGTCCGCCAGTTCCGCTGTTTTCGTCAGGAACAACTCCTGCACCACCAAAAATGCCAGCTTGCCCCGCCCGGCCATCAAACCATCGCCCACCGGGTCCGCGCCCAAGACATACAGCGCCTTGATCTGCCCGGAAGCCGCGCCCGCGTACATGGCCGCCGCGTCCAAACCGGGGGCAGCCACACGCTTGTAGCCAGGCCCCGCGTCCGGGCGCACGCCCATGTCCCACGCGCCTTGTGTGTTGCCCCGCGGCCAGACAGGAACGAGACCATTGTTTGTTTTGCCGGCACGATGCGCCCCATCCGCGTCCTTCAACAGCAGCAAATTGCCCAACAGCGCCGCCACCGCTTCCGTCTCCGCGTAGGACAACCCCTCGCAGCCATAAAATGCCACCAGGTTCCGCGCATTCGCCAACGCCTGCCCTGCCGCCTGCACCCTATCCGCCGCCGGGGCATCCAGCACCTTCGCGCCGTTCAGCACCTGCCGCAGCGTCTCCACGCCCATGCCCGCGCCATAATGCACCACATGTTTTGCCCAGCGATCCAGGCGCGTGGCCCGCGCATTCAGCACCACCACGCTCGCCCCCCGCTGCGCCGCCTGTTTCACACGCAGCCACCAGACCGGCGCTTCCTCGTGCAAATCAGACGCCATCACCAGGATCGCGTCTCCCTGCCCCAATTGCAGCAAATTGCTGCCGCTGCTCAAGCCCACCTGAGCCACGACGTCGCCGCCGCCCATCCGCTTATCAGCCAGGTCCACGTTATGGCTGCCCAGCCCTTGCCGGAACAAGTGCTGGAAGGCAAACAAATCCTCGTTGCTCAAACGATCATTCGCCAGACCGGCGGCGGCTCCCTTCAATTGCTGGAGCTTGCCGGCCACCACATCCAGTGCCTCTTGCCAGGAAACGGGCGTCAACTGACCGTTCTTGCGCAGCAGCGGCGTCGTCAACCGCTCCGCATCGTCGGCGAAATGATGCACAAAACGCCCCTTGTCGCACAACCAGATTTCGTTCACTTGCTCATTCTGGCGCGGCATAATGCGTTTGATCACCGGACGACCGCCGGAAACGGCCTCGCGCCGCGTACTCATGGTCATGTTGCAGCCCACGGGGCAGTGGGAGCAGACACTGGCGACCGGCGTCAGTTCCCAGGGGCGCGCGCCAAAGCGGAAATCGCTGGTCGTGAGCGCGCCCACGGGGCAAATATCCGTCGTATTGCCGCTCCAGAAGCTGTCGAAGCCCGGATCGGACATGGTCACAATCTCCAGGCTGCGCCCGCGATTGTGGAAACCGATCACCGGATCATCCACCACCTCGTCCTGGAAGCGAATGCAGCGGGCGCACTGAATGCAGCGCTCCCGATCCAGGTAAATCAACTCGCCCAGCGGGACGTGTTTTTCCAGCTTAATTTTGTCGCTAAAATCGAAGCGACTATCGCCCCGGCCATGCGCCATTGTCAGGTTTTGCAGCGGACACTCCCCGCCTTTGTCGCAAATCGGGCAGTCCAGCGGATGGCTGGTAAGGATGAATTCGATCACGTCTTCCCGCGCTGTGTCCACCTGCTCCGTCGTGGTGCGCACCACCATCCCCGGCGCGACTTCCACGGTGCAGCCCGTTTGCAGCGCCTTGCCCCAGTTGAGTTTGGGCGAGCCATCCGCTTCGCGCAGCAGTTCACCCGTGGCCCGGTCGCGCATGGGCATGCCGATTTCCACCAGGCACATGCGGCACATGCCCACGGGCGTCATCTTGGGATGGTAGCAGAAGACGGGGATGTCCACCGCCACTTTCTTGGCCGCGTCCACGACCAGCGTCCCTTTAGGAACGGTCAGTTCGATACCGTCAATGGTCAGGGTTACTTGATCACTCATCCGCACCTCAGATGTGAGAGTTTACGACGTTGTCAGCGGGCGTGTGGATGCCGCTCCGTCAAGCCTGCTCAGGCGGCGGCTGTCTGCCGTTGCCGCGCCGCCGGCTGTTTTGCGCCATGCCCATTGGCATGGGGTTTGACTTTCGCTTCAAATTCCTGTGGGAACAACCGGATGGCGGACAGGACGGGGTTGATGGCGAATTCTCCCAACGCGCACAGGCACTTGCCTTGAATCTGTCCGGCCACGCTTTTCAGCAAGGCAATGTCCTCGGGGCGACCGTGTCCGTAGTAAACGCGGTGCAGCACCTTATCCAACCAGAACGTTCCTTCGCGGCAGGGCGTGCATTTGCCGCAAGATTCATGTTTGAAGAAGTGAACGGCTTTCATCGCCGCCCACACCATGTCTACCGTCTCGTCGCAGACGATCACGGAAGCGGACCCCATGATGGAGTCGTAGGGAGCCAATCCCTCAAAAGAGATGGGGGCGTCCATTGCTTCGGCGGTGATGATGGCTCCGGAACCGCCGGAGGGGAAAATGGCCTTCACTTTTTTGTCGCCGGGGATGCCGCCGCCGAAGTCGTAAATGAGTTGGCGGTAGGTGGTCTTACCCATTTCGATTTCGTAGTTGCCGGGCTGATTGACGCGCCCGCTAAGGCAGACGACTTTAGGCCCGGGGCTGTTGGGCGTACCCAGTTCGAGATACCAGTCCGCGCCGTTGGTGAGGACGAGGGGGACGTTGGCTAGCGTTTCCACGTTGTTGACGACGGTGGGGCTGGCGTAGAGGCCCTGGACGGCGGGGAAGGGGGGCTTGGACCAGGGCTGGCCCAGGTTGCCCATGAGGGAGTTGAGCAGGGCGGTTTCCTCGCCACAAATGTATGCGCCCGCGCCGTAGTGGGTGTAAAAGTTGACGCTGTAGCCGGAATCGAGGATGTTTTCGCCGATGTAGCCGGCGGCGTAGGCGTCTTGCAGCGCCTGTTCAAATGGGGCGGCGGTGCGCAGGAATTCGCCGCGGAAGTAGATGTAGATGGTTTGGGCCTGGATGGCGTAGGCGCAGAGGAGGGCGCCTTCGATGACCTGATGGGGGTTGGATTCGATCAGTTCACGGTCTTTGAAGGTGCCTGTTTCTGACTCGTCGGCGTTGACGACGACGTATTTGGGCGCGTCGGTTTTAGGTATGAATCCCCATTTAATGCCGGCAGGAAACCCCGCCCCGCCTCGTCCTTTGATATTCGCCTTGCGCACCTCGTCGCGCACCTGCACGGGCGTGAGCGAACCAAGCGCCTGCTTCCAGGCCGCGTAGCCGCCGTTTTCCTCATACACCGCCAGCTTGTGGATGTCTGGCACGTCACGATGTCGCAGCAATAAGTGAGCCATACTAATCTCCTGCCGTGGCTGCTTCCGCACGCAGTTGGGCGATCAGCGCATCAAATTGGGCTTCGTCCAGCTTTTCGTGGTAGTGCAGGTTGCACTGCAGCATGGGCGCTTTGTCGCACGCCGCCAGGCACATGACCGTCTTCAACGTAAACAGGCCGTCCGGCGTCGTGCCCTCGACGGGGATCCCCAACTTGCGCGAAGCCATCTCCACGAATTCGTCCGCGCCGCAGAGGGCGCAGGCCAGGTCGTTGCAGATTTCCAGCACGTATTTGCCCACGGGTTCCTCATGGAAGAGGGTGTAGAAGCCCGCCAGGGAAAGTACGTGCGTGGGGTCCAGGTCGAGAATGCCGGCAACATCCGCCATGGCCTCGGGACTCATATAACCATAGGCTTCCTGCGCCAGGTGCATCAGCGGCAGCACCGCGGATTTTTTATCTGGATACCGCGCCAGAATTGCTTTGATTTGATCACCATGCTTTTCTGCAATCACAACCTTCTCCCAGAAGAACTACTTCACATCAATGCATTCAGCCACCGATAAGTCATTACAAACCAAGCGTATGTTGCAACGCTCTATCAATAGCTGCCATCGGCAAGGAACCAATAATACGATCGATTGCGGCATCCCCAACCGTTGCCAGATTGTCCGTCATCACAACTGAATCAGTCAGTAATCCTGATTCTCGCCCTTCAGCATCGGCGAGCAATACCGTCACGCGACTCGGATGATTGGCACGAAACATTCTGCTCGTGATCATAGCTACAATTACCTGCGGCAAGTCCGTCTGCAGATCGTCGGCCTGGACAATAAGAGCCGGACGAGACTTGGCTGTTCGCAAATCTGAATGCGGGAAGAGGACTAAGACGACGTCACCGCGCTTGTAAAGACGTGTGGGCTGCATCATAGTGGTCGTAAATATTCATTTCAGAGCTTTCCCAATCTTCAGCAAACGCACTCAGACGCGCCCGCAAATCGAATGCCTCGTCCTCATCAATACCTCGTGTACGCAAATCAACATATCTTGGCGTCAAGAACGTAACGATGACCAGAGTCTCATCCTGCATGTTTTGAGGAATCCCGGTTAACTCAATTTTACCATCACGATAAACCCCCTCTATGGTGACTAACATACTCCATACCTCTCCATATTTGATCAGGGTTATTTACGTCAAAATCATTTGTAACTATTCACGTCTCCGAGAGATTGGACCAATTTTGTAGACATTAACAGGATTTAACCAGAGCAAATTGGTCCAATCTGGGCAGATGACCTGTATAGTCACCATCATTTACCGCAATTGTCAGGCATCATCGTAACTACAACCCTCTCGTGGGCTGAGCTTGTCGCAGCCCATGTCAGTCTTCGACAGGCTCAGACAACGGGCTAAGTAGTTACGCATTATCTATCAATCTCACCCAGGACGATGTCAATGGAGCCGATGATAGCCACCAGGTCGGCAATAAATGTACCTTTGGCGAGGACGGGCAGCGAGGCCAGGTTGACGTAGGAAGGGGTGCGGAAGTGGACGCGGGCAGGCTTGGGCGTGCCGTCGCCGCGCAGGTAGCAACCCAATTCGCCCCGTGGCGATTCGATGCTGTTGTAGACGTAGCCCGTGGGAGCGCTGAAGCCTTCTGTCCACAGCTTGAAGTGGTGGATAACGGCTTCCATGCTGTGTCCCAGTTCCGAACGCGGCGGGGGCACGATTTTGCGGTCGTCAATGTTCACGGGACCGGGTTTGAGCCTATCGAGGGCCTGTTCAATGATGCGCAGGCTCTGCCACATCTCGCGCATACGGCAGCGGTAGCGGGCGTAGACGTCGCCGTCGGTTTCCAGAGGGACTTCGAAGTCGTAGGTGTCGTACCCCATGTAGGGTTGGGATTTGCGGATGTCCCAGTCTACGCCGGAGCCACGCAGGCTGGCGCCGGTCATTCCCCAGGAGATGGCATCGGCGGCGGAAATGGCGCCAACGCCTTTGGTGCGCTGCAACCAGATGGGGTTGTTCTTGAGGAGGGCTTCGTAGTCGGCGATTTTGGCGGGGAAGAAGTCGAGGAATTGGCGAATTGCCGGCACAAATTCCTCCGGAACATCGCGCCACAACCCACCCGGCCGGAAATAACTGACCATCATCCGCTGCCCCGCGACCATCTCGAACACATCCAGAATGTATTCGCGCTCGCGAAAGCAGTAGAGAAAAACGGACATAGCCGCCAGGTCCAGCGCATGGGTCGCCAGCCACACCAGATGACTGCTGATGCGGGCCATCTCCAGCAAAATCACGCGAATGACCTGCGCCCGTGGCGGAACCTCTACACCCAGAAGCTTCTCCACGGCCAAAATATAGCCCATGTTGTTGGACATCGGCGACAGGTAGTCAAGGCGGTCCGTCATCACCAGGGCTTTGGTGTACGTCTTCGACTCCATGCTTTTTTCCACGCCGGTGTGCAGAAAGCCGACGTCGTTCGCCAGATTCACGACCGTCTCGCCATCCAGTTCCACCAGCAAACGGAGGACGCCGTGGGTGCTGGGATGCTGCGGCCCCATGCTCAAGAGCATGTGCTCTTCTGACTCAATGGTCATCCCGGAACCAACTTTGGCCCGCAGTTCTTCCACGGTCAGTTCTTGAACAATGTCGCTCTGCGCGCTTGTTAGGGTCATGTTGGCCTCATAAACAGAGAAAACGGGCAGGCGTTTCTTCCACTGCCCATCAGTTCGTTTCAGATTGTCAGGTTTTGGCACGAGAGGGAGGGATGGGACAACGCCGCCACGCCGTTCGTTCAGTCTTTGGCGTAAGGCTTGCGGGCGTCAATCGCCTCCCAGTTGAAAGAGAACTGGACTTCTTCGTAACCCAGGGGGTAATCTTTGCGCAGCGGATGTCCGACCCAATCCTCAGGCAAAAAGAGGCGGCGGAGGCTGTTGTTGCCGGCAAAACGAATCCCCATCAAGTCCCACACTTCCATCTCCAACCACGTTGCGACCGACCACAGCGGCCCCAGCGTCGGTGGCCCCTCGTCGGGGTCCTCCACCGGCACGCGCAGCCGAATCACGTGTTTGTGGGGAATGGAGCGTAAATGGTAATTAACGGCAAAGCGGGGAAATGCCGGCAGCAAATCATCCGCGCAAATATCCGAAACGAAATTATAAAGCAACTCCGCGTCATCCCGCAGAAACTGGCACACCGGAATCAAGTTTTCCGCCTCAATAACAAACGTGCGCTCACCGCGAAAATCGACGATTTCCGTAATCGCCTCCGGGAAAGCCGCCTGCAACTTCTTCGTTACCAGATCGTTCATGCTTTATCCGCCCAGGTCGTCAATTTCTCGCCGCGGATTTTCTCATGCAGCGTCATAATGCCATCAATCAAGGCCTCCGGGCGTGGGGGGCAGCCCGCCACATACACATCCACCGGCACAATTTCGTCCACGCCCTGCACAATGGCATAATTGTTAAAAATGCCGCCACAGGAAGCGCAGTCCCCCATGGCAATCACCCACTTCGGATCGGGCATCTGATCATACAGGCGGCGCAACACGGGAGCCATCTTGCGCGAAACGCGCCCGGCCACAATCATCAAATCCGATTGCCGCGGAGAGGGGCGCATCAATTCCATGCCAAAGCGCGACGCATCGTAATGTGACGCTTGCGTAGACATCATCTCAATCGCACAGCACGCCAGACCAAACAACATCGGCCACATGGCGTTGGTACGCCCCCAATTGACCAGGTCCTCCAGGCGATAGGTAACAACGCCCAACGACCCCAATTTTTGTTCTATTCCCATTCCAACACTCCTTTTTTCCACACCCAAAGATCACCCAAGATGAAGACGACGAGGAAGATGAGAACGGCATTCAGGCCAAAGAGACCCAATTGTCGCAGCACCAGGGTGTATGGGACGAGGAGGATGATGTCAACGTCGAAAAGGATAAAAAGGACGGCAATCCGATAGAAGCGAACCGGGAGGCGGCGCTGCGCCTCGCCAATGGGCGTCATGCCCGATTCATACGGCATGTCCTTGCGCACGCCAGGACGACGCGGCCCCAAACTGAGAGAAAGGACGGGCAGCAGCACCGCAAAAAACAGGGCGATACCCAGCAAAACGGCAATCGGTATATAGGGGATGAGAAACTGGTCCATGAAACGCTCGCAGAGTTGAAAGGTTGACCTGTTCATTTTATCACAAACAGATTGGCGGGCAATAAGGGATGCGAAAAAAATGACGCATCCATTTGACATAAAATGTGCGTGGTCTATTCACCACGCACCAACGTTACTCACTGCTCAAGGCAGCGTTGCTTCGCGTAGATTTTAAGGGCGGCGCTGCCGACGCTGACCGCTTTTCCACGAAACCAGGCGGAAATCTTCCCCCCGGAGGGAAGGTTGCCTGGGGATGGCGCTCAATTCAGATAGTCGCGCAGAGCGCGGCTGCGGCTGGGGTGGCGCAGTTTGCGCAGCGCTTTGGCCTCAATCTGGCGAATCCGCTCACGGGTCACGCCGAACTTTTTGCCCACTTCCTCCAGCGTGTGGTCTTTGCCGTCCGCCAGGCCAAAACGCATCTCCAGCACTTCCCGCTCCCGTTCCGTCAGGTTTACCAACACCTCGCGCACCTGTTCCCGCAGCAATTCTTGCGAGGCGGCGTCCACCGGCTCCACGACGGTGTCATCCTCAATGAAATCACCTAACTGGGTGGACTCCTCCGTGCCCACGGGCAGCTCCAGGGACATGGGGTCCTGGGAGATGTGCAAAATGTTGCGCACCTTATTGGCTGCCTGCCGCCACTTGCGATAAAGGAGTGGGTCAATATGACCGTCATTATCCGTGGCGCGACGAATCGTTTCCGTTTCCTCCGGCGTCAGATAGTCCAACTCCAGCACCAGTTCCTCAATGGTAGGTTCGCGGCTCAATTTTTGCACCATAGAACGCTGTGTGCGCACGATTTTGTTGATGGTTTCCACCATATGCACGGGAATGCGGATGGTGCGCGCCTGGTCGGCAATGGCCCGACTGACGGCCTGGCGAATCCACCAGGTGGCATAGGTGCTAAATTTGTACCCTTTGGTGTGGTCGAATTTCTCTACGGCACGCAGCAGGCCAACGTTGCCTTCCTGCACCAGGTCGAGGAATTGGATACCACGCCCCATGTACCGCTTGGCGACGCTGACGACCAGGCGCAAATTGGCCCGGGTGAGATTTGTTTTTGCCTCTTCCGCCAGATGGTAGATCATGAACTCGTTGTACGCCAGGGCGGCATCATCCAGGTTGACTATTTTCTGGAATGATGGGGGCGAGGGAAAGTCCTGGTGCTTCTGATAATGGGTTTGCAGCTCATCCTGGAATCGGGTGGGCAGCAGGTAGAGGGAGGTGAACAGGGCAAATACGTTGCGCGCCAGTTCTGACCAGGCTTCCGCCTGCCCCCACTCGCCATCGTTGAGATAGTGCCGCAGGTAGGAGACGCGGTCGGAATGCCAGGTGTGGCGAAGCTGACGGGATTCTTCAATAAGCAGGCCCAGGTCAGGAAGCTGCACTTGAATGGACATCGCGGCGCCGCGGGCTTTGAGCCAGCTATCCCAGAGGATGCCATAGTTCATGACCATTGCTTCGCGGCGGAAATTTCCTTCGGGGTTGGCTTTTTTCGCCTTTGTGGTCAACTTCTCCAACACGGTGGAAGCGACCAACTGGGTCGCCAGCCAGATTTCTTGTTCCGCCGTCAGCAGCGGCACCTGCCCAATCTCCTTGAGATAGGTGTGGACAGGGTCATCTTCGACCGTGTCCGTGTAATAGACATCGTCGCCGAAGGTGTCGTCCGTGTCGTACCCCAGTAAGCTGGAGGATTCGGCGATGTCTTCCACTGTCTGCCCGTTATCGGAGACAATGCGGATTCCCAACTTCTGCAGTCGCTCATAGAGGAGGTCGGCCTGTTCTTCATCGGTAGAAGCCAGGATCGTCTGCACATCCGCTTCGTCAATTTGACCGGAGCGGCGGGCTTCTTTGACTAACGCTTCCACATTTATGGGGGAGTCGTCGTTGCCAGAGCTTTCTTCCTCAACCTCTTCCCATTCATTATCAATCAGGTCGGTCATGACTTAATCCCTGGTAACTGTGCAGCGGACAGAAGGGCAATGCACAGACATGAATAACGCCACGCTTTGCCCGGAGAGAAGTATGTCGCACCTAAGTGGCTGTCCGCAATTAAGTTAGCGGAATTGTGCGGACAGCTTGTCAGTAGCCGTCCGATGAAAACGTGAACTTGTTTTCGGAGGGCTACTAAGAAGTAAAATCTTACGATCAGTTGTTGCCTGTTTGTTCGCGGACAAAATTGATGACGCGGTCTCTGGCAACTGGGAGACGTAGCCTTGGGGAAGGCGCGTGATACGTTTGTAAGCAAGCCGGCATGTTGGGCAAAATGCCGGCATTTACCATTGTATAACCAACCACCCCGTAACGCCCATTCTCCATCACAGACGTTTTTCGGCGGCGCGACGACGATTAACCGCCATCATCGCCGCCTTCGCCTTGTTAATGCGCAACAAATCCTGCCCCAACTGCTGGTCATAAGCCGCCAACAAATCAGGATTCCGCTGCTTATCACTCTGCTCCAACAATTGCTTGACACTACTCAACTGCTGCCTGATCCTTTCGCCACGGCAATGGAGCACCGAAAGCACCAGCGAATCGGCTGTATCCGGCGTGGAAAGGAACCGCTGCTGCCCATCCTGACTGGTGAGGAAGTCCAGCCGTTCCTGCAATGGGGCATCCAGTTGGTCCACCAGGTCTTCCACAGCCGTAAAAAGTCCCGCGTAGATGACCTGCCGCAGCGACAGAAAAAGCATTCTATCCTCAAAAATGGAAAAATCCGTCTCCGCCAGCACGGGCTGCTCCTGCTGCCGCAGCATGTTGTCAACCTCAATCATGATGTGCGGATGGGCCAGCACCTGCCGCAGATAATTGGTCTCTCGCTTTTCAATAGCAAAGGTCTGCCCCAGCGGAAGCGCGGAGCGTTTGGGCGGCGCGCTCGCAGCCGCTTTGGTTTCCGCCGGAGAATGGGACCTGGCCCGAGGAACGGCCACTTTGAGCAGTGTGCGTTCGTCAATGCGCAGGGTACGGGCCAATGTCTGGCGATAATGCTCCCGCTCCACCGGGTCGGCCACGTCGGCGATCAGGGGCAGCACTTTTTGGGCGACCTCTGCTTTCGCTTTGGCGTCGTTGGCGTCAAGGTCGCTGGTGTAAACGCCGATAACGTATTCAACGATGGGCCGTGCCTGCGAGACGAGGAGGGGCCATTGGCCGGGCTGGGTGCGAATGAGCTTGTCCGGGTCGTTGCCGGCAGGCAGGGTAACAATGCGGATGTCTGCTTGCAGGCGGCCTTCATGACGCACCAGCCCATGAGGATCGAAGCGCGTGTCTGCTTCGCGGTCGAGGGTATCGCGGGCGACTTCCAGGCTGCGGAGGGTGGCTTTCATGCCGGCATTATCCGCATCCAACGCAATCACAAACCGCTTCGTATACCGCTTCAGCAGCCGCAACTGCTCCTCCGTCAGCGCCGTCCCCATCTGCGCCACCACATTCTTGAACCCCATCTGGTGCGCCTGCATCACATCCATGTACCCTTCCACAATCACCGCCTGCCGCGCCTCCCGAATATGGCGCTTCCCCATATCCAGGCCATACAGCAAATGGCTTTTGTCAAACAACGTCGTCTGCGGCGAATTGAGATACTTAGGCACGCCATCCGGGTCAAACGTGCGCGCCCCAAACCCCACCGTGCGCCCATTCACATCCCGGATCGGAATCATCAACCGGTTGCGGAAACGGTCATACGTTGTGCCCCGCTCCTCATGCTTGCTCAACAACCCCACATCCATCAAATCATCCAGATCATACCCCTGGCTCATGAAATGCGTGCGGCACGCATCCCAACTATCTAGCGCAAAACCCAACCGGAACGCAGCCACCGTCTCCTCACGCAGGGCGCGCCCGGCCACATAGCGGCGCGCATATTCCGCCTGCGGCGCATAGAGCAAAAGCTGGTGGAAATAGTCCGCCGCCGCATCCAACAAATTCGCCAGCCGATCCTCAACCACCTGCATCGCCTGCTGCGCGGGCGTTGCCTCGTGGAGTTCCACGCCCGCCCGCTGCGCCAACCGCGTCAACGCCTCCTTAAAATCCCACCCCTCCTTCTTCATCAGGAAGGAAAAAACGTCGCCTCCTTCGGCGCAAGCCCCAAAACAGCGCCAGGTCTGGCTGTCGGGGAAGACGACGAAGGCCGGCGTGCGCGTGTTGGAATGAAAAGGGCAAAAACCGGTGTAAGAGCTACCTGATTTACGCAGCGGCAGGTACTCCTCGACGATTTCGACGATATCGAGTCGGCTCTTAATTTCCTGGGATACGCTCATGTTCTCGTTGGGCCGGTTGGCTGGCATAGTTTATCGCGGGATAGGTGGATTATACCCGATGTAATGCGAATCGGTTAGTGGACGGAACAGGGAACAGTGGATGGCGGTCGGTGGATAGTGATCAGTTGAGTCACTGAAAAAACCGGGTTTTTCGAGTGTCCGGCCGAAATAACCAGAGTGGTTCATGTGTAAAAACCCGGTTTTTGGCCTTTTTCAGTAGAGTCATCAGTTGGTAGTTTTCAGTTGGTGGTTTTCAGTTGATTGTTAGATAAGGGTATCTATAATGTAGAAGCGAACACAAATTGCACTATGACCGACTACCTCACCCTCAACCTTCTGGGCAATGTGACCATCCTCCTAAATGGTCAGCCGCTCACCAGCCTCCCTTCACGCACCGCGGAAGCGCTCCTCATCTACGTGGCTTGCCAGGACCGACCGGTGGCGCGCGAGGCGCTGGCGGACCTGCTCTGGGATGATCGTCCGCAGGAGCAGGCGCAGGCGAATCTGCGCTCGCTGCTGTCCGCGCTGCGGCGGGCGGTGGGCGACCACCTGCTGATCACGCGCCAGGATGTGGCTTTTAATTTCCAGTCGCCGCATGAGATTGACGCGCGCCGTTTTGAGGCCTTGCCGCGGGATTGGGAAACGCGGATGCCGGCATTTCCCCTCACAGAAAACGACCTGTCGCAACTACAAACGGCGGCGGCGCTCTACCAGGGCGATTTCCTGGCCCATTTCACCATCCGCGACGGGCGAGAGTTTGAAGCGTGGCTGCTGGTCACGCGGGAACGGCTGCGACGGCTGGCGGTGCAGGCGTGGCAAATGTTGGTGCGCCATTTCCTGCTCGTGGGCGATTATCAGGCCGGCATTCCCTACGCGACTCGCCTGGCAGATCTCGACCCCTACAGCGAGGAAGCCCATCGCCACCTGATGCAGCTCCTGGCCCGCGCCGGACAACGCCACGCCGCCTTACAGCAGTATCAAAAATGCCGGCAGCTCCTCGCCGACGACCTCGGCGTCCTCCCCCTGGCGGAAACCACCGCCTTCTACGAACGCCTGCGCCGCGCCGGGGCCATCGGGCGGCACAACCTCCCCCCCGCCCCCACCCCCTTCGTCGGGCGCACCGCCGAACGCGCCGCCCTGCGCCGACACCTTGCCGACCCCGACTGCCGCCTGCTCACCATTCTCGGCCCCGGCGGCATCGGCAAAACCCGCCTGGCCCTGCAAACGGCGCAAGACATCATCCAACAGCGCCCCGGCATGTTCCTCGATGGCATCTGGTACGTCCCGCTGGCCGCGCTCTCCTCCGCGCGCCTGCTCTCCGCCACCATCGCCGACGCCCTGGGGCTGGAACTGTCCGGGCAGGCCCCCCCCGACACGCAACTGACGCAGCAATTGCGAGAGCGAGAATTGCTGCTCATACTGGACAACATGGAGCATCTGCTGGCGGAAGAGGAAGGCGCGGCGCTGCTGGCGCACCTTCTGCATCACGCCCCTGACGTGAAACTGCTGGTCACTTCCCGCGAGCGGCTCAATTTGCGGGAGGAGTGGGTCCACGACGCGCCCGGCCTGGCGTACCCGCCGGCGGACGTGTCGCCGGAGGGGGCGGTGGACTTCAGCGCGGTGCGGTTGTTCTGGCAGCAGGCGCGGCAACTGCGGCGAGATTTTACGCCGACGGAGGAAGATTGGCGGGCGATGGCCCAGGTATGCCGGCATCTCGAAGGCATGCCCCTGGGAATCGAACTCGCCGCCGCCTGGGTGCGCCAGTTCACCTGCCCGGAAATCGCCGCCCACGTCGCCGCCAGCCTCGACTTCCTCAGCACCCCCTACCGCAACCTGCCCGCCCGCCATCGTAGCTTGCAAGCCGTCTTCACGCACACCTGCGCCCTGCTGCGCGATACAGAGCGCGCCACGTTTTACCGGCTTGCCATTTTCGCCGCCTCCTTCACGTCCGCGGCGGCGGAGACGGTCGCCGCGGCCACGCCGACGCTGCTGGCCGACCTGGCGGACAAGTCGCTGCTGCGCCGCACCGCCGCCGGACGTTGGGAACTACACACGCTGCTGCGGCATTATGCCGGCATCGAACTCAACCGCGATCCCACCGCCCAATTCCAGGTCGCCGCCCGCCACAGCCGCTGCTACGCCGCCTTCCTGCGGCAGCGCGAACCGCTGCTCAACACCCCCGACGAAAAAACGCACATCGCCGCCATCGACGCCGAAATCGACAACATCCGCGCCGCCTGGACCTGGGCGCTGGCGCAGCGGCAGTTAGCCGACGTGGGCGACATGCTGCACGCCCTCTTCTACCTCTACGACCGCCACAGCCTCTACCAGCCGGGTTGGCAAATGCTGGCGGAAGCCGCCGCCCACCTGGACACCTTCCCTCCCGGCCCCGACCGCGACATGCAACGCGCGCGCCTGCTCACACGCTGGGCGCGCTTCGACCAACGCCTGGGGCAGTACGATGACGCCCGCCGACGGCTGCAAACCAGTGTCACCATCCTCCGCGCCGCCAACCGGCCACGCGAACTGGCGCTGGCCCTCGCCTATCTTGGCGAAGGGGAACGGCTGCAAAACAACGCCGTCGCCGCCATCCCCTACCTGCGCGAAAGCCTGGCGCTGGCGCAAGCGGCCCAGGATCAACAGAAGGAAACGTTGGCCCGCCTTTACTGGGGCAACGCCTGCATCCAGGCGGGGCGGTATCACGAAGCACGTCAACTATACGAAGCGGGGCTGGCAGGAGGGGCGTATGCCGGCAGTCCGCGCCAACTGGCCGTCTATCTCGACAATCTGGGGACTGTCGCCCGCGAATTAGGAGACATGGCCGCCGCCACGGAGCAGTTCCAGGCCGCCATGCGCATCCGCGAGGCGCAGCAAGACCGCTGGGGCATGGCTATCTCCGCGAATAACCTGGCCGTGGCGGCCTCAGATGCCGGCAATCAAGCCGACGCCATGCGCCTCTATGAGCGGGCCGTGTCCCTCTTTCGCGACATGGGACATCGCGCCGGTCTGGCGCAATCGCTCAGCAATCTGGGGGAAGTAGCCGTGTTGATGGACGAGTTGGCGCGGGCCGGGGAGGTACTCGCGGAAAGCGCGCGCATCTGGCGCGAAATGGGGCACGCGATGGGCAACGCGCACGCCCTGTTCTGGTTGGGCCGGGTGGCCCTGTTGCGCGGCTTGGATGCGGAGGCGGAAGCAGAACTGCGGCAGGCGCTGTCTCTGTATCGCACGTTGGACAGCCAGATGGACACAGTGCTGGCGCTGCGCTACCTGGGGCAGACGATGATCCGTCAGGGAGACCTGGCGGCGGCGCGGCGCTACTTGCGGGAGGCGCTGCAACTGACGCAGGCGGGAGAACAGGCGCGCCTGAAGATGGAGACGCTGGTGACTTGGGCGGAGTTGAGTTGGCGCGAGGGGAAGGTGGACCTGGCGGCGGGACTGCTGGCGTATGTGCGGGAAAATGCCGGCAGCAGCCAGGCCGTCCAGAAAGAGGCGGCGGCGCTGGCGGCGCGGCTCTCCCCCACACCGACGCCGCGCACCTTCGCCGACGAAGCCGACCTGCTGCAACAACTGACTTAAAAAGAAGAAACCCGGTTTTTCAAAAAAACCGGGTTTCTATTTCTATTTTAGAACCCCTCCAACTCCGACAAGTCCGCGAGGCCGCGCGGCAGGCGGGCAATCGCTTGCAGCAGCGCCAGCCGATTCTCGCGCACCGCCTGATCCTCGTCCATCACCAGCACGTTATCAAAGAAGCGGGTGATGGCCGGCTGCATCTGGCGTAGCGCGTCAAGAAATGCCGGCAGCGACCCATCCATCCTGTCGCTCGCCTGCCGATAAGCGGCCAAAAGCTGCTGCTCATCCGCCAGCGCGAAAGCATCGGGGCGCAGCGCATACACCTGGTCGTGGCCGCGCGTGATGCGCACGCAGCGGGCGAAGGCGTCCAGCAAATCGCTCCAGCCCGGCTGCTGAATAGCCGCATCCAGCGCCCGCGCCGTTTCGCCGGCGGCAAAGGGATCAAACGCCTGCTCCGCCAGCACCGCCTTCACCACATGCGTGCTAATGCCCTTCTCCCGCAGCACCACTTCCAGCCGCCCCGTGATGAAGTCCAGCACTTCCCGCTGCACCGGCCAGTCGGCGGCCACGGGCAACAACGCCGCCGCCTGCGCCAGCGCCGGGCGCAAATCGAAGCGAATCTGGTTGCCGATCAGGTTCTCGATGATGTGAATGGCGGCGCGGCGCAAGGCAAAGGGGTCATTGGAGCCTTTGGGGGCCAGTCCGGCGGCAAACAGTCCCACAAGGCTGTCCAGGCGGTCCGCCAGGGCCAGCGCCAGGCCGGGCCGCGTGCGGCTGACCGCCTCGTACTGCTCGGCAATGGCCGCGGCGACGTCCGCGCTTTCGCCGCTGCGCCGCGCGTAGTGCCCGCCCATCAGCCCTTGCAGGGAGGTCATTTCAACCACGAGGCTGGTGGCCAGGTCGGCCTTGCTGAGGACGGCGGCGCGGCTGGCAATGGCGGTTTCCGCCGGCGTCAGGTGCAGCATGGCGGCGAGGGCGGGCGTCAGTTTTTCCAGACGGCGCACCTTGTCGCGCATGGAGCCGAGGTCAAACTGGAAGGTGAGTTTGTCCAGGTCGGGGAGGAAGTCGGCCAGTTCGCGCTTGATGTCGTTGTTGTAGAAGAAGTCGGCGTCGGCGAAGCGGGCGCGGATGACGTGTTCGTTGCCGTCGGTGACGATGTCCAGATGCACGTTGTCCCCGTTGCGCACGGCGATGAAGTAGGGGAGTAGATTGCCGGCATCATCGTAAACAGGGAAGTAGCGTTGGTGCTTTTTCATGACGGCGACGAGGGCGTCGGCGGGCAGGGCCAGGTACTTCTGCTCGAAGCTGCCCAGCAGGGGCGTGGGGCGCTCAACGAGATTGGTGACTTCGGCGAGGAGGGCGTCGTCGCGGCGCAGATGACCGCCACGGGCGGCGGCGAGGGCGCCGGCTTCGCGCCAGATGGTTTCTCGGCGGTGGTTCGTGTCCACGATGATGCCGTTTTGTTGCATGGCCTGGGCGTAGTCGGCGGCGGCGGCGAGGGGGATGGGGGGGGAGTCGTAGGGGCGAAGGCCGCGGCTGGTGCGGTTGGCGGAAATGCCGGCATACACAAAAGGCACCACGTCCGTCCCATACAATGCCACCAGCCAGCGCAGCGGGCGGCTGTAGGTGATGTTGGTATGATTCCACCGCATCGAACGCTCGAATTTAATGCCGGCAATCAGGTCCGGCAGCCGCTCCGCCAGCACCTCCGGCGCGGGACGCCCCGGCTCAAACACAGAGGCCACCACGTAGCGGCGCTTCCCTTCCGTGACCACGCGCAAATTCGCCACATCCACGCCCTTGCCACGCGCGAAACCGATAGCCGCCGCCGTTGGTTGCCCATCCGGCGTAAATGCGCGGTCGGCGGGCGGGCCTTTCGCCTCCGTTTCCAGGTCAGTCTGGCGCGCCGCCAGGTTAGGCACAAACACAGACAGACGGCGGGGCGTGCCGTGGACCTCCACGCGATCATAGCCGAGGCGCAAACTGTCGAGGAGTTCGGGAACCATCTGCCGCAGTTGATTGAGCGCGGAGGTCAGGTCGGCGGCGGGGAGTTCTTCGCCGCCAATTTCCAGCAGAAAAGCACGCGGGTCGGCGTCCGTGAGCGCGGGCGGCGGCGGCGTTTCCGCCACGCGCGGCGGCTGGTTCCAGCCGGGCGTCTGGAAAAGAGGATGCCCCAGTTTCTCGCGCTGCTGCAAATACTGCTCCGCCACCTGCCGCGCAATCGTACGCATACGCCGGAAATAGTTCGCCCGCTCCGTCACCCCAATCGCCCCGCGTGTGTCCAGCACATTGAACAGATGGGAACACTTCAAATTGTAATCATGCGCGGGCGCCACCAGGCCGGCCGTGAGGCAGCGTTGGGCTTCCCGCTCGTAGGTGTCGTAGACTTCGTGCAGCGCCTCCACGTCCGCACCAAAGAAGTAATACTGGCAGTGTTCAATCTCCGCTTGCAGCAGCACTTCGCCATAGGGCACGCCCGCGCCATACGTCATCTCCCACACGCTATCCGCGTTTTGCAGGGCCAGGCAGATGCGGTCGAGGCCATAGGTGATCTCCACGGAAACGGGGTCCAGGTCAAAGCCGCCCGCCTGCTGGAAGTAGGTAAACTGCGTGATCTCCTGGCCGTCCAGCCAGACTTCCCAACCCAGTCCCCACGCGCCGAGTGCCGGGCTTTCCCAGTTATCTTCCACGAAGCGGATGTCGTGTTCGCGGGGGTTGATGCCGATTGCTTCCAGGCTCTTGAGGTACAGCTCTTGCGGGTTTCCTGGGTCGGGCTTGAGGATGACCTGAAGCTGGTAATGTTGCTGCATTCGGTTGGGGTTGTCGCCAAAGCGCCCGTCATCGGGGCGAATGCTGGGTTCGACATAGACGACGTTCCACGGCTCCGGCCCCAACACGCGCAGCGATGTGGCCGGGTTCATTGTGCCCGCGCCAACCTGGATGTTGTATGGCTGCCATACGAGGCAGCCCTGGTCTTTCCAGTAGGTCAATAAACGCAGGATAATGTCGGCGAAACTCAGCTTTTCACTCATGCAAATAGTCCATTTTTCTCTGGTGCGATGTGCGTTGCCCATGTACCATGCGGCGAAGCGGCGCGGATGGGGATATGCCGCGCCGGTTGTGGTGCGATATACTGTTTGTCAAAAGCACACGTTTTTTCCCGGCGGCGTTCATCGCGCAAGTTTTCAATTTTCTGGAGGCCGGTTGTACCATAGCCGCGGGATTATAGCATGGGGGCGGAGGTGGTCGCAATGATAGTTGAGTGGGTTGGTAAAATGCCGGCATTCCGCAAGCGGCTGGAACGCGAGCACCCCCCCCTCGCGGTCAAGAAAGGGACAGGCAGTCATTATGAAACTGGGTGAAACCATTGTTCGGCTTCTTGGCGGCGGAGCTTTGGGCGCGATTATCGGCTTGATCCTGTCGGCGGCTCCGCTGGCGCTGGCGCGCATTCTGATGACCTTCCTCGGAATCGTGCTGATCGTGTTGATAGGCTTCTTCGTGTTTGGGCTGGAACAGAAGGGGCGGTTCGCCGTTGTGGGACTCGTCGTTGTGCTGGTCATCTTGCTCTTGCTGGATCAGACCATTGCCGCCGCGCTCTGGCGTGGGGTCCGTTTTCTGGCGGATGCGCTGGCCCGCGCCCTGCTGGCGACGCGGGGCAAGACAACGGGGGAAACAGTCCTCATCTGGGCGGTGTTGGGGGCGGTGGTTAGCTGGTTGTCCGGATCGGTTAACCCGGATGCGTGGCGGCGTGTGAATCGTTGAAGATGCCGGCATCTACCTATCCACGACCATCTTCCCGGAAGCTGTTTTGATGCTAAATGACTTGGGTAAGGGTGTGTTTCATTTCAGTTGACGGTTGCTTGCTGTCGGACAATTCGCTGAATTGTCCTCCGCGATGAAGGGACAATTTAGGCAAATTGTCCTACGGCGCGGGCAGCCTGAGCAACCCATTTGAAACACACCCCTTGGGTAATGGGGCGCTTTGGGTCTAAAATCGCGCTTCCGGGAAGGTCTCACGGATTATGTGCCCCGGAGGCCAAATAGCTACGCCGGCCATACGCCTGAGCGAAGAGGGAGAATATGTCATGTCCAATAACAAGGCGCTCACAAATTTGACGATTCGCCCAGAAACGGAGGCGGATCTCCCCGCCATTCGCGGCGTCAACGAGTCCGCCTTTGGCCGCGCCAATGAAGCCAATCTGGTAGACGCGCTGCGTGGCGTGGTGTCGCCGTTTCTGTCGCTGGTGGCGGAAGCGGAAGGACAGGTGGTGGGACACATCCTGTTCACGCCGGTTACGGTTGCATCCGCGGCGGGCGATTGGCAGGCAATCGCGTTGGGGCCAATGGCCGTGCGACCATCCTGGCAAAATCAGGGTGTTGGTTCGGCGTTAGTGCCGGCAGGATTGACCGCCTGCCTGGATACCGGGCAACCCATCGTCTTTGTTCTGGGTCACCCGAGATTCTACCCCCGCTTCGGCTTCACTCCCGCGCCGCCGCGCGGCCTTCGCTGCGAATTCGCCGTGCCTGATGATGTGTTCATGGTCGTGGAACTGCTGCCGGGTGCGCTGGCGGGGCGTGGCGGATTGGTGAGGTATCATGCTGTTTTTGCCGGCACCTGACCGCGCCCGTTGAGGTCAGGCAACAGGCGGAACCGGGCATGATATGGCGTCGTTGTGGTTCGTCGTAGACGCGCATCAATGAGCCGCCGTCTGGCTCCAGACGAGCGGCAGGCGCTTCAGGCCGCGAAAGAGGACGCCGGAGCGCCAGGTCAGGTCAGCGGGGGCGGCCAGGCGCACGTCGGGGAAGCGCGCCAGCAGGGTTTGCAGGGCGATCTGTCCTTCCAGCCGCGCCAGCGGTGCGCCCAGGCAGTAATGAATGCCCAGGCCAAAAGCCAGATGGCGGTTATCCTCGCGGCGCAAGTCGCACACGTCCGGGTGGTCAAACTGGGCCGGGTCCCGATTGGCGGACGCCAGCACCACCCGCACCACATCCCCCCGTTGGATCAGATGCCCACGAAATAAAACGTCTTCACGCGCCCAGCGCGTCGTGGACGTTTCCACGGGGCCATCGAAGCGCAGCAGTTCGTCAACAGCCGTTTCCAGGATGGCGGGATTGGCCTGCGCCAATGCCCGCTGCGGGGGGTGCGTCAACAACGTATGCGCGCCGTTGCCGATCAAATTCACGGTCGTTTCGTGCCCCGTCACCAGCAGCAGCACCGCCATGCTAGAAAGCTCCGTCTCCGTGAGCCGGTCGCCCGCCTGCTCCGCCTGCACCAGCGCCGTGATCAGGTCGTCCTCCGGCTGCACTCGCCGCGCGGCAAAGGTGCGTCCCAGGTAATCCACCAGCGCCCTGATGCGCTGTTTGCGCTGCCGATAGCTGATGCCGTGGCTGCCGGCGGCAATAATTGCCTGCGACCAGAAGCGCATCTCTTCCTGGTCCGCCGCGGGAATGCCCAGCATCTCCATGATGACGGTCAAAGGCAGCGGATAGGCATACGCCTCAATCAGGTCCATTTCGCCGCGCGCGGCCACCCGGTCCAGCAGCGCGTGCGCGATAGCCTGGATGCGCGGGGCCATTTGCGCCACGCGGCGAGGTGTGAAGGCCTGGCTGACCAGCGCCCGCAGCCGCGTATGGTCAGGCGGATCGGCGAACAGCATGTTGCGGTTAATGAGCTGCAAGAGGGTGTCGGTGTGCGGAATCTGGCCCCAGTCGGCGGGCGGCAGCGCGTTGAAGATGTCCTTCACGAATCGTTCGTCTTTGAGGACGGCGGCCACGTCTTCATAGCGCGTGATGTACCAGATGGCGATGCCATTGGGGGCAACGTGGCGGTAGATGGGCGCGTGCTGCCGCATGTGGGCAAACGTGGGGAACGGGTCCCGCTTGAAGGCGCGACTGAACAAATCGTAGTCCACAGGTATCATGGTCGCCGATTCTTCTATGTCCATTAGCCGTCAACCATCCCTTGCTATGGCCTCCAGGTCAATCTGTAACAATGGTAATTGTCGCCCCTCAGGCAGCGAAGGGACATCACTAATGTGGCGCGCGCCGAATTTTTGATAGAAGGCAACGGCGTGCGGGTCGGACACAATGCGCACGGCGCGCGCGCCTTGTTGGCGCATATAGGCCAGGCTATACAGCAACAGCGCCTGTCCAACGCCTTGACCGATGTATGCGGGGGATACAAACAGGTTGTCCAATTCTTGCGTCTGACCCGTGCCGGCACAAGCACAGTAGCCCATGATATTGTCTGTTCCGTGAGTTTTGCCAACGGCAACAAAAACGGGGTGGTTTACCACGTAATCCACGGAAATGGTGAGCAGATTCAGGCTATTCCACAAATCAAGATAGGCCTGTGGGTATTGCCAATGTTGCTTGGATGCTTGCGTAATGCGCGTTAGTTCATCTGCTTCCGTGGGTAAGGCGCGTCGGATTTCCATGATTTACCGAGGATGTTTTGGGGCGCATCGAAAAAT
Organism: Ardenticatenales bacterium; assembly: GCA_020634515.1. NCBI lineage: Bacteria > Bacillati > Chloroflexota > Ardenticatenia > Ardenticatenales > Ardenticatenales bacterium. The sequence goes on from JACKBL010000003.1 coordinate 662,551, forward strand.
AAATTACGGGTCCGCTGGATGCGCTTGAAGTGACCTTTCAACCGGCCAAATGATAAGTGATTTGTAACTATTCACGTCTCCGAGAGATTGGACCAATTTTGTAGACATCAATAAGATTCAACCAGAGCAAATTGGTCCAATCTGGGCAGATGACCTGTATAGTCACAGTGATTTTTAGACGGTCACCAAGAATTAGTCCGTATTTTCGTCGATTTTTTGCAGCAGCAAGTGTCCGTGCTGCACCACCTGGCCCAACCAATCGGGCGGGACGACGGTGGTGGTGTCGTACTGCACGAGGATGGCGGGGCCGGTGAAGGTGTCGCCGGAGCGGAGGCGGGCGCGGTCGAGCAGGGGGGTTGGCGTGGGGCCGTTGGGGTGGAACCAGACTTGTTTGCGCCCCATGCGCGCCTCCTGGTGTTCGCGTTCGTTGGCGGGTGTGTGCCAGGTGGGGAGGGGGATGTCCGCGATGGCGGCCAGGCGGATGGTGACGATTTCCACGGCGGCTTCCGGTTGATGGTAGCCGTATCGCTGCTGGTGCGCCTGGTGAAAGGCCATCATCAGCGATGACGGATCGGACAGGTCGGCGGGAGCGGGCACGCTCAGTTCGTGCGACTGCCCGACGTAGCGCATGTCCAGGCGGCATTGCCGGGTGAGGTGGTCGGGGGAGTGTCCGGCGGCGCTCATGTCGGCCAGGGCGCGGCGGGAGAGGTCGTCGTAGGCGGCGGTGAGGAGGGTGGGCGGGTCATCGGCCTGGAGCTTGAGCATGATGGTTTGGGAGTAGTCTCTGGTGGGGGGGGCAACCAACATGCCCAGGGCGGAGAGGACACCGGGAAATGCCGGCACTAAAACCCGCGGAATCCCCAGACTATGCGCCAGATCACAGGCATGTAGCGGTCCCGCCCCCCCAAACGCCACCAGCGTAAAATGGCGCGGATCGTACCCCCGCTCCACGGAAATGCGGCGGATCGCCCGCTCCATCGTCGCATTCGCCACTTGTAGCACGCCCCAGGCCGCCGCCTGCGCCGTCGGCGCGCGCATGGCCGTCGCCAACCTCCGCAGCGCCTGCCGCGCCACATCCTCGCGCAACCGCATCGTCCCCCCCAGAAAATGAGCCGCGTCCAGCCGACCCAGAACCAGATTGGCGTCCGTGGTCGTTGCCTGGGGTGGCGCTTGCCCCGCCTGGCGGCCATAACACGCGGGACCGGGGTCCGCGCCCGCGCTTTGCGGTCCTACGTGCAGCGCCCCGCCCGCGTCCACGTAAGCCAGGCTGCCGCCGCCCGCGCCCACGGTGTGGATGTCGATGATGGGTAGGCGTAGGGGCATGCCGGCAATTTCCCCATGCGTCGTCGTAGGCAAGCGCGCCGGGCAAAGCGCCACATCCGTGCTGGTTCCCCCCATGTCAAACGTAATGATTTCCTGCAGCCCCACCTGAGCCGCCACGAAGCGCGCCCCCACCACGCCCCCCGCCGGCCCGGAGAGCACCGTGCGCGCCGCCTGCTTACCCGCCGTCTCCGCCTGGATAACGCCCCCGTTGCTTTGCATCACGGTGAGCGGACGGGGAGCCACGCCCGCCGCCAGCCGCTGCAAATAACGGCGCATCAGGGGCGCGACGTAGGCGTTGATCACGGTGGTGCTGGTGCGCTCATATTCACGATATTCGGGCAGGATGTCGCTGGAGAGAGAAACGTTGGCGATGTGGGGCAGGCGGTCGGCGATGGCCTGGGCGATGGCCCGCTCGTGATCGGGGCGGAGGAAGGCGAAAAGGAGGCAGACGGCGACGGATTCGATTGGCTCCGCCGCCAGTTGGGCGAGCAGCGTTTCCAGCGCGGCGGGGTCGAGGGCGCGCAGGATGTCGCCGGCGGCGGTGACGCGCTCGGCAACGGTGAAGCGCCAGCGTTGGGGGACGAGTGGCTCCGGTTTTTGCGGCACAAGGGCGTAAAGGTCGGGGCGATTTTGCCGCCCGATGGACAGGATGTCGGCGAAGCCGGCGGTGGTGACGAGGGCGGTGGGCGCGCCGCGTCGTTCCAGGATAGCGTTGGTGGCGACGGTGCTGCCGTGGACAATGCCGGCATTTTCTCCCACCCCCATCCGCTCAATCCCCGCCAAAATCGCCCGTGACGGGTCCGTCGGCGTACTCAACTCCTTATGAATGTGCAGCAGCCGCCCATCCCACCACACAAAATCCGTAAAAGTGCCACCCGTATCCACACCTGCGCGCAACGTGAGCCTCCAGCCAGAGAATTTCGCCACATTCTACCATAATTTGGGCTACCCAAGATTGGTTCATTCTTCAAGAATGAACCAATCTCTAAAACCATGCCCGCGCATCTTGACGCTGATTCATTTTCGTGAGACAGTTGGCTTCATGGATACGAGTGAGCCATACAACCACGCCACGCCCCAGGCAAAGCCGCCACGGGAAATTCCCACATCGCGCCGTCCGCTGGTTTTTGCCATCGGCATACTCCTCCTCATCCTGGCCACCTACGCCCTCACCAACTGGACGCCCCCCGCCATCAGCAGCCGCTTTCGCACCTTCGTCACCATCTTCCTCGGCATCCTGGTGGAAGCCCTGCCCTTTCTCCTGGCCGGTTCCATCGTCTCCGGCCTGATAGAAGTGTACGTGGATCGCGGCGCCTTTGATCGTTTCCTGCCCCGCCGCCCTATCCCCGCCGCCTTCGTCGGCGCGCTGCTCGGCTTTGCCTTCCCCGTCTGCGAGTGTGGCGTGGTCCCCGTCACGCGCCGCCTCTATCAGAAAGGCATGCCCCTCTCCGTGGGCATCGCCTTTCTCCTGGCCGCGCCCGTGGTCAATCCCGTCGTCCTCATCAGCACCTACGCCGCCTTCGGCTGGGGACCTGTTTTCTTCGGGCGCGTCGGCTTCAGCATCTTGATCGCCTTTGCCATTGGCCTCCTGTTCACCTTCGCCAAACCGGACGAAATCCTGCGGCCCGATGAAGCCCGCCTCTGCGCGCCGGACCATGAGCATGATCACGACCATGATCACGGCCACGGCCATGCGCGTCGCTCCATCTGGCAGGCGCTCAGCGTCGGTGGGGACGACTTCCTGGACATGGCTCGCTACCTGATCATGGGTTCCGCGTTGGCTGCCGCGATGCAAACGCTCGTGCCCCAGGCCACCCTGCTGGCGTTGGGGCGCGGCCCCGTCATTTCCGTCGTCACCCTCATGCTGCTGGCCTTCGTCCTGTCCGTCTGCTCCACTGTGGACGCCTTCCTGGCCCTCTCCTTCGTCAGCACCTTCACCACCGGCTCCATCCTCAGCTTCCTTGTCTTTGGCCCCATGGTGGACATCAAAAGCTCGCTCATGTTCCTCGGCGTCTTCCGGCGACGCACCGTTCTCTACCTCATCCTGCTGCCGCTCTGTTTCGCCCTCGTCCTGGGCATTTTCGTCAACCTGAACCTCGGCTGGTAGGCAACCTGTCTTCGCGGAAGCTGTTCGAGCTTCCGGGAAGGGTTTTACTTTACCATGACCCGCATTCTCAAATCCCTCCTCCTCGTCGCCCTCGGTCTCTACCTCTACACACGGCTGACCACGGGCGTCATTGAGTTCTACATCCATCCGCGCTTCATCTCGTTGGTGCTACTGGCATCCGTCGGGTTGTTGATTGTGGCCGCCAGCTTTTTCCTGCGCCAACCGCCCGACGACGGCCACGATCACGATCACGAAGGGCACACGCACGGCTCTTTGTCCTGGCTGGGGCTTTTCGTGGTGGCCGTGCCCGTCGTCTTGGGGCTGCTGGTTCCGCCGCAACCGTTGGGGGCGGCGGCGGTGGGCAATCGGGAGGTGCAGGTCGGCAGCCTGAATTCCATTGCGCCGCCGCGCGGCGATGACCGCATGGGGCTGGTTGCCGGGGAGCGCAACATCCTTGACTGGCTCACCGATTTCCAGCGTAACCCGGATGACACCGCTTTCAATGGGATGGAGGCCAATCTCACCGGTTTTTTGTATCGGGATGAGCGGTTTGCGGCGGATGAGTTTATGCTGGCGCGGTTCGTGGTGAGCTGCTGTGTGGCGGATGCCTCCCCCATTGGCGTGATTGTGCGCACCGCGGATGCGGCGGCGTATGCGGATGACCAATGGCTGCAAGTGAAGGGGGCATTTCAGGTGGGGACGTTTATCAATGCGCAGATGCCGATCCTCATGGCGGAGGAGATCACGCCGATTGAGCAGCCAAAACAGCCGTACCTGTATCCGTGAGCCGGTCCCCGATAGGAAGTCATTTGCATTTGAGTCGTTTTGATCGTCTGGCGTGGTTGGTGATAGCGGGTTCGTTGGCGCTGGCGGGGCTGCTGGCGTGGCGTGGGGACCGCGTGGGGGCGCGGGTGGCGGCGTTTGTTCCTGAATTGGACGCTGCCGGCATTTCCACGGAAACCACCCTGCGCCTCACCTTCGCCCAACCCATGAATACCACCGACACCCCTGCCCTTACCCTGCAGCCCGCCGCGCCCGGAGAAACCACATGGGACGGCAGCACCCTCATCTTCACTCCCGCCGCCCCGCTACAACCCGACACCCTATACACTGTCACCCTGCCCCCTCTCCGTTCCCAACAGGGTCAGCGCCTGCTGCGTGTCCCCACCTGGCAATTCCACACCCGCCCGCCGCACATCCTCTTCCTCTCGCCGGATGCCCAGGGGCAGCAACAACTGTTCGTGACGGCGCTGGACGGGCAGCCGCCCCGACCGCTGACGCAGGGAACGGATGAGGTTGTCGATTTTGTGGTCTCGCCAGATGCCGGCATCATCGCCTACAGCCTCAGCCAACCGGATGGTCGCGCCAATTTGTGGTTCATACCCGCCCTCGGAGGCGACAGCCGGCAGCTAGTAGACTGCGCCGGCGACGTATGCAGCGCGCCCACCTGGACGCCCGATGGCCGCCGCCTCATCTACGAGCGACGCGCCCGCGGTCTCGCCGGCGCGCCCCCCGGCCCGCCCCGCCTCTGGTGGGTAGACCTGGCTTCTGGCGAGACCGTTCCCGTCTTCCAGGACAGCCAACTGCTGGGCATGAATCCACGCATTTCGCCCGATGGCCGTTGGTTGAGCTTCAACGTCCCTTTCAGCCAGGAAGTGCAGGCGTATAATCTGGAGACGGGGCAAAGCGTCTTCGCCCCCAGCCAGACGGGCGAAGTCGCTGCCTGGAGTCCCGACAGCCGCCGTCTGCTGCTGACGGACGTGCAAATCCAGGGAGAGGCATTCGCCATCAACCTGTTCAGCGCCGATGTGTACAGCCATACCGTGATCAACCTCAGCGCCGAACTGAACGTGAATGACGGCTTCCCCGCCTGGTCGCCGGACGGCGCGTGGATTGCCTTCAACCGCAAGCTGGCGCGCGCGCCCATGGGCAAGCAGTTGTGGCTGGCGCGAGCCGACGGCAGCGAGGCCAAGCCGTTAACCCAGGACGCGGACGTGAATCATGGGCCGCCGCGTTGGTCGCCTGATGCCCGCTCTCTGCTGTTTCAGCGCTATATCCTCACCAGCCAGGGCGAGCCGGGCATCTGGCTGCTGAATGTGCAAACCGGCGCGCAACGGGAAATCGCCCGCGTGGGCAGCCAGCCCGCCTGGCTGCCCTGAGCAACAGTCAACGGATAACAGTCAACGGATAACGGAAAACGAAAATGTTGCGTGTACGACGATTTCCTCTTTCATTGAGCCGTTTTGATCGCCTGGTTTGGGCGACGATGGTGGGGCTGTTGCTCCTGGCGGGCTTCATGGCCTTGCGCGGGGATCGGGTGGGGGCGCGGGTGGTGGACGTATTCCCGGTGGATGGGAGCCGCGCGGTTTCCACGCGGGCGGGCCTGCGCGTGACCTTCGCGCAGGAAATGGAGGCGGCGGACGTGTCCGTGACGGTGGTCCCCGACGTAGAAGCGGCGGTGTCCTGGGATGGGCGCGCGCTCCTGGTTCAGCCCACCGCGCCATTAGCCCCAGACACGACGTACAGCGTGAGCGTGCCGGCAGGATTGCGAAGCCAGCGTGGACAATTACTGCTGCGTCCCCTCACCTGGGAATTCCACACAGCCACGCCGCGTCTCCTCTACCTGGGCTGGGATCGCTCCGATGTCAGCCAACTATTTCTGGTGTCGCCCACAGGCGGCGAGCCGGAGGCGTTGACGCGGGGAAAAGAGAACGTGGTGGATTACGCGCTCTCCCCGGATGGAACCACCGTGCTTTACAGCGTGGCCGCGCCGGGAGCCGCCAGCAGCGAAATGTGGCTGGTGGGCACGGATGGACGGGGCGCGCGCCGCCTGCTACGCTGCGACGATGGCCTGTGCCACCGGCCTACGTGGTCGCCCGACGGCAAGCGGCTGCTTTATGAACGGCGCAACATTGACGCGACGACGCAGCAAACGGGGCCGCCGCGCCTGTGGTGGCTCGATGTGGCTTCCGGGCAAACGCTTCCTGTGTTCAGTGACAGCCAGTGGTTGGGATTGGGCGCGACGTTTTCCGCCGATGGCCGCTGGATCGGCTACGTGGCGCCACAATCGCAAGAGGTGCAGCTTTATAATCTGGATTCAGGGGAGACACGCTTGTTGCCCAGCGAGACGGGGCAGTCGCCCGTCTGGAATCCGACCACGCCCACGCTGGTGTTTACGGCTTATGCGACCACGATTGAGGGCTTTTCCGTGCATCTTTTTTATGCGGATTTGAGCGACGCGGCTCCGGTGGATTTGAGCGGCGCGGCGGCGGTGGAGGATGATGGGCCGGTGTGGTCGCCGGATGGGGCGTGGATTGCGTTTGGGCGGCAGCAGGCGGGGACGACGATGGGGAAGCAGTTGTGGGTGATGCGGGCGGATGGGCGCGAGGCGCGGGCGTTGACGGTTGATCCTGCGGCGTATTATGTTTTGCCGGCATGGTCCCCCGACGGGCGCGCATTGGCCTTTCAAAGATATGCCCTGGCCGAAGCCAATGCGCGCCCGGAAATTTGGGTGGTGGATGTGGCGGGCGGCGCGCCGCGCCAGGTCGTCGCCGCCGGGCAACAACCTACCTGGGTTCCGTAAAGGCGTTAACCCGCAGCTACCTGATGGGTGTCGTCAAAAAAAGGTCCCTGAATTAAAACGTGAGAATTCCGGTGATTTCAGGGAGTCGGTTTTTTCGCTCATGGGGCGATTAGGCAAAGGGAGTGGGGATGTATTGGCGGTAGAATGCCGGCATCATCACACCCCCCAACCCCGCCTGATGCAACCGATACAAATAAGCCGCGCCCAACATAATGTGCTGGGCCACCTCCACCGCGCGCCGATTCTCCGGCGGCTCCAGGTACGAACCACGCACCCAATCATTAAACGAACCCATCGCCGGACCGCACCAGATTTGATAATCATACGTGCGATCAGGCACACCCGTGTTCGACCAGCGCGACGACAGCCCCAGATACCAGCGGAAAACCAGCGCCATCTTCCGCTTCGGGTCCCGATTCGCCTTTTCCAATTGGGACGGATCCCGCTTCTGAAAAAACGCCGCCGTATCCGCCCACACGTCATCCAGATTGCGCTGGAAAATCTGTGACTCCAACTGCTGCCGCTCCGCCGCCGGAATCGCCTCAATTGAATCGTAAGCACGATACACGCTGTACAACTTCTGCGCCCGCATCGGGAAAAACGTCCCCTTCTTCAACACCTGCACCTGCACCCCCATCTCGAACATATCCGCCGCCGGAGCCATCGCCACATCCGGCACAGCCGCCTGCGCCAACAACGCCTTCGTATGCGGCGACACACCCGCCTCCAGGCAAGACTGATTGACCGAACCCGTGACCACGTAAGAAGCGCCCATCATGAACGCCGCCAGCGCCGCCGTCGGGGTGCCAATGCCCCCCGCCGCCCCGATGCGCGTCTGGTAGGCGGATTGGCTCTGGATTTCGTCGCGCAGGAGGGTAATTGAGGGGAACAGGCAGACGAGCGATTGGTTGTCCGTATGGCCGCCGGAGTCCGCCTCCACGGTGATGTCGTCCGCCATGGGCACATGCTCCGCCAGCGACGCTTGCTGCTGCGTGATCAAGCCCGCCGAGACGAGTTGGTTCAGCAGGCGCGGCGGGGCCGGCTTCAGGAACTTTTCCGCTACCTCGCGGCGGGAAATTTTGGCGATGATTTTGTTCCGAACCGTGATATACCCTTCGGGCGCGACACCCAGACCGGCCACGCGGTAGTAAACCACATTGGGCGTCAGGTCCATAAAGGCCGAGGCTTCTACCGTGGCAACGTTGTGCCGCAAGTACAGGTCAACCGCGGCCCGTTCAATGTCTTCTTCCTGCGGGCTGTGGATCAGATTGAAGGCGTAGGGGCCGCCGGGGAGGGCCTGCTGGATAGACTGGATGGCCTGTTCCACGCGGTCCGGCATCAGGCCCGCGGCACCAAATGAGCCGAGGAAGCCGGCCTGCCCCATGGCGATGACCAACGCTTCGGAAGCGATGCCGTTGGCCATGGCGCCGGTGGCATAGGCGTACTGCACCTGGTGAAAGGCGCGGAAGAAGGGGTCGCCCAACTGATAGACGGGCATGGGCGCGAGTACGGTCAGTCCCTCAATGCCGGAGGGCGCGGCGGAAGCGGATTGAAAATATCCCTCGCGGGTGACGCCGATGCGCCCATACTGGTCACGCACCACGTAGCAGGGTGTGTTCACGTCCAGCAAGGTTGCCTTGATGGCAACGGGGTCGAAAGCAATGGAGTTTGCGGAGCCATGCCAGGAGTAGGCGGAAGCTGCGCCAAAATAGCGCAGGCCATTGTCATTTTGCGTCATTTGCGTGTTTTCCTCTGAAAGTCGTGATCAGCGGGTAGCGGATAGTTTTGGGTTGCCGGTTGGTGACACCGGGTTCATGCGCGGCGCATTCCCGCGGCAGGGTGTGCGCGCCAAAGCGATTTAGAACGCATCCAAGAATAAATTATCGCGGAATCGTCGGATACGCTTGAAGTGACCTGCTAACCTGCAAAATGGCAAGCAATTTCTGGACGGTCACTCAGATGCCCTATTTTACTCGCTTTTTGCCAGTTTGACAGGGAAACCAATCGCCGCCAGCAATTCCAATGATGGTGATTCCGCAGGGTCAAGCCCCTTTTTTCCCTCTGAAACAAGCCATGCCCCACTTTTGACGGGCCAGAACATTTTTCCAGGGAATTCGCACCAAAAGCCGTTCATTCATATTGGGAATTGCTGTTGACAATCATATTCTCTCAACGTTCGCTCAAAATTTATGCCAAAAGTCAATTTGCGCGATTGCGGTTGATGATGGTGATTCCAAAACAATGCAAACTACGATAATGCCGTAAACGCTTGACTCATCGAGGCTTTTCACCGTACTTTACCAATCACATACAGATAATAGACCCTCTCCTCCCCTGGATTAGGCGGATTGCAGGGCCGCCAAACCCGTGTAGGCCGTCAACGGAATGCCCAAGAGTCCCAAAATGCGTTCTTGCACACCGGTCAACGGGGTTAATTGGTAAAGAACCTGCGCTCCTAACCGGAAGACGGTTAAGTTGATGTCCTCAAAGGCTTGCAGCATGCGCTCCATCGTGGGCGTGGCGGTGCCTCGTTTGGGATTACCCGGAAAAATGCCGGTCAATTCCTCTTTGACCTCCGCCAACGCCTCTTTAGCCACGTAATCACCCAGAGCCAATACCCGGGCTGCCAGGGTCAGCAGGTGGAAAAGTCCTTCGGCATGGTCATCACGCTGCACATAGACCGGGGTAATGGAGAGCAACTTGCCTTGCAGACGACGAAAGATGTTCTCCGCGACGTACTGGCTGCGATAGGCTTGCACCGCCTGGGTCAATGACAACTCGACAGCGGGCGCGTTGGTGGCATAAATCCGCCACCCCATCTTGAACATGGCCGCGGCAATCGCCACCAGGTCACGCTGTACGGTCAATTGGTAGCGCACCGTCTTTTCCACCCGCGCTGGCTTGTCTTTATAGGCGCGTATCGGACGCTCCGCGACCTCACGTTTAGTCGTGCAGACGAATAAGCCGGACACTTTGTACTGTTTTTGGATGCGCTTGATGGCCGCTAACAGCGTTTTCTCGTCTTCTATCTGCTTTTTGCCGCGTTGCCGTGGCGGTGTCAGGGCGCGTAAAGCGGCTTCGGCTTTATCCAACCGTTTCTGTAATGCGTCTCGTTCACTCTGCATGTAGCTGAAGGAACGCACCACCAGCAAACGCTCTTGCCAGGTGACGTGGCGCTTATTGACGATGGCGCTGCGCGACCGGCTGACTTCAAAACCCCGCGCCACCGCATCAGCCGCATTGGGCGCTGTGCCATTGGTCGGCAGCGCCCCATCCAAAAAGATAAGCGGTATCTGGGCTTCCCGCTCTTGCTGTCCGACCAGCAGTTCGTCGAGCAGCTTGGGTTCATCTTTGAGATAGGCCAGGGGTGTCAAATAGTGGTCGTTGTTGTTGGCGACGGTGGCGCGTGTCAGGAGCGCGCTCATCTTGCTATCTCCCACGACCAGCAGCGCCCGACCCGGAAAAGTCTGCTTGATGCGCTGGTAAATGGGAATGTAGAGTGGGTCATCAGCCCGGTTGCCTGGGACGATATCCACCGCCAGCGGTAAACCCAAGGGGTCGAGGCTGCCGATCATCATTTTGTACAGGGTCTCGAACAAACCATTCTTGGCTTTGCCAACCTGGAACAGCCACGACCCGTTGGGGTCGTGGTTGACAATGCCAACGGTGCCATCTAGCCGCGCACACCACCGTTCGGGCAGTTTCTTGGCCAGGTCATAGACCCGCACCAGGCGATTGCCCAGGCGACTTTCGACCTCAGCCCAGTCGCTTTGCGGCTGTAGATACCGCAGACAAAGGGCTAACCGGTCATCGGTGAAATCTAACGGCGTAACCAGTTGCCCAGTTAGGTGTCCCAGTGTCAACAAGTGTTTGGCAACCCACTCCTGAACGCAATCCATCCGGTGGGTGTGCTTGACCAGGATATGTGTCAGCCAGATGGTAATGACCCAACCGGGCGTCAACCCCTGCCAGTTGCCATGGGGGACGATGATGCTATCCACAATGGCTTGAATGCCCATTTTTTGTAGCGAATTGTAAATGAGCGGGATGTCATCTACTCGCTCTGTCTGTATGTCGAACCTGTTAATGTCTACCATAGGATATGGGTATACCAAATTTGGTTTTATCCGCAAAATTTGAGCGAACGTTGAGTATTCACGACCACCTTCCCGGAAGCTGTTTTGATGCCAAACAAGCCGAATGATGCGGCGTTTTGGGGTAACTACTAACCCTCTCTGAAGATTGGACCAATTTCACGCGCTCAATGGCCATTTTCACCAGAGAAAATTGGTCCAATCTGGCTTAGCAGTTACGTTTTGGGGTTTGAAATCGAGCTTCCGGGAAGATCTCTTGGACCATACACCCCAGAGGCTGAACAGTTACTTTCTGGAGTTTGGCGAATTCCACATAGGGTGATCGGAGTCGAGGCTTTAGCCGGGTCAACCCCCATATGTGGACCGGCTGAAGCCTCTACGCCAAAAACACCAGAGTCCAGTTACTTTCTCAAAACCCTCCACAACTATCTGGACGAAATTGCCAGCTATTTTGACAGGCGCGCCAGTAGTGGTTTTGTCGAAGGTGTTAACAACAAATTGAAAACGGTCGCACAACGTTCTTATGGCCTCAAGCGAGTTGACAGCCTGTTTCGCCGTCTGTTAAATTCCGAAAAAGCCTTATGCTTTACGAACTGGTGCTTTTTGCTTCACTTTGAAAAGCCCTACAAATATCGCATATCCAAGTAAAGCCCCAAAACCTATCTGTCTCATTACGCCTAATAGATCCGTAGTTTGCCATTCTTGCACAACTTTACCGTTTTCTATCTTCCGCACAAATATACCGTGAATCTCCAAGTTTTTCCTATTTGCGGGGGCACCCATAAAACTGCCTGTGTTAACCGCCGTAGAGACAAATCGAATTGAAACGTATTGCCCCTCAGCAACGATATTTGGGAATTCCATGTGCAAGCCCGAAAAAGCGGCTTTCATATCTTGCATAAAACCGATGTATTCATCCTTTGTAAAATGAAATCCATCGCCTGTGTATGTAAATTGGTCGTCCAAAAGTGCGTCCAACTTGTTCCATTCTCCATTCAGAATGGCGCGAGACACACTTAAGGCTATTTCTTTGTTTTGTTCGAGCGTTGACATATTTTCTCCTGATTTCATTTGGTTGGCTTGCTTTTCACTGTGGCGCATTATACAATTTCAATATCAGGAAGGGAAGTACGCACTTTTTTGTGCCATAGTACCCAAAAGGATACCAAGAATGAGTCAGGATTATTTTTGCCCAGTCACAGCAACAGTTTCTATCATCGGCGGCAAATGGAAGCCAATAATTTTGTGGATATTGTTTCAAGAAAAACGGCGATTCAGTGAATTGAAAAGAGCTATACCGAAAATTACGCAAAAAATGTTGACGCAACAACTTCGAGAATTAGAACGAGATGGCATAGTTCACCGAGAAGTTTATCCAGTTGTCCCGCCGCAAGTAGAGTATTCACTGACCCAAAAAGGATACACCCTTGCCCCAATACTTCAAGCAATGGAAAAATGGGGCAATACGACGATGAAAAATCAGTATTCGTGAACCAAAACGCACCCAGCAAAGTGTGCGCCTGACGCCGGGGATTCCGCGAACATCCCAAGGAGTTTTCCGCGCTTTAGGACTGACGATGAAATTAAGTACGGAATTGCATCGTCAGTTTCAAGGAACGGCAAGGAAACAACTTCGCTGTCTTATTTAATTTCCGTTCCTGAGGGCGGGGGCCAGGAGAAGCGGACGGCATCGCCTTGCGGGGCGTTCGCTCGCGTGACCTGGAGACGCTGCCCTGTATCCGCGATGTAGAGGCCGATTTCCAGGGTGAGGGGTGCGGACGCCGTCGCCGGCGCGGGGATGGTGTAGAGGTCCACCACGACTTCATCAGGCAGCCAATGGCCGGTGGGATATGTGCCGTCTTGGGGCCAGGCGTCTTTCTGCCACAGGCAGCAAACCCCTTGCGCGTCCAGCAAGTGAACGAAGACCGTATAGTCGGCGGCGGGCGGGGTCAACGCCTGCCAGACCAGCGTCAGCGTGTCTCCGTCAAGGTTGTAGCCCAACAGATCGATTTCGTCGCCAAAGCGGGCGTTCAGACGGTGGGAGATCGGCGGCGTCCGGAAGAGGCGGTCGGCGGCGGCGACTTGCAGCGGTCCTAGCGATTGGCTGAGAACCGTCGTGTTGCTCCCGTCCAGCAGTCGCAGAGCCAGTTGGTATGCGCCGGCGGGCAGGTCAGGCGGGAGGGGGGCGGTCTGGCGGTCAATCAGGAACAGGGGCGTCGGCCACTGGGCGAAGGGATAACTGTCGTGGACGGGCTGGCCTTCCCACAGCGTCCACGTCTGTTGATTCGGCCCCGTCAGCGTCACGCGCAGACGCCAATCAGAGGGCAAGGGGGCGGTTGCTGACCACCAGAAGGCGAGTTCCAGATGTTCCCCTGATTGCGCCGTCGCGCTGCCGCGCTCGTAGCCGCGGAGGGTGAGGCCGGGGGAGACGGATTGGTCGGCGGGAAAGGGGGGCGTGGGCAGGGTGTCGGGCGGTGGGCTGGCGGGAATGGTGATGGAATGAAGGCGGGCGGCGCTGCCGGCATATCGTCCCTCCCCGTCCAGATTTGGCAGCCGCTCGCCTGATTCCTCGTTAAACAAACCCACCCGTGGTTCATAATCCCCCGGCGGCGCGCCTGCCGGCAGCGGCACAATCATCCGCTGCACCACCAACTCCCCCGCCGCCCACTGCTCACTGGGGTACGCATCCCGCTCCACCTGGCTCCAGCGATAGCCCCAGGCATCCTCCAGATGCACAAACGGCGCAAACGCCCGCGATGGCACCCCCTGCGTTTGCCAGTACAACGTGAGCGGCAGCGCGCCTGCCGCCACCGCGCCCACATCATATCCCCGGAGGGTGATGGCGTTGCCGAAGTTGACGGTCAACGGGTGGGAAATGGTCAGCGTAGGGGACGCGGTGAGGGTGTAGGCGGTAAAGAGGGGTTGTCCATCCGGTCCCAATGGCCCGGTTTCCACGTCGGCGTCAGCTAAGAGGGAAGTGGTCCATGCCGGCATTGGACTGCTGTGCGGATAAATAATGCGGACCCGTCCGGCGGCGGGGAAAACAAGCGCCTCGCCACCTGGCAGCCACTTAACCTGCTCATACACCCCGCTCAAAAAAGCCACCGTCGGATGGCGATAATGCTTCGCCGCCAGGAAAACCGTCTCGTCGGGACGCGCCGTGGCGTCCAGGAAAGCAGCCACGGCCACGAGATCCGCGTCGTTCTCGTAAAAAACGTCGGCGCGCCGACCCCACTGTTGGAAGTAGGCCTGGGCAGTGAGGCCACCGCCAATCAACAGCAAGGGGAGGAGCAAGTGGGGGAGGCGGATGGGCGTAAGATCGAGGAGGGTAGTGAGAGAAAATGCCGGCAATAGCATCAAAAACGGCAGCATCCCCATCGCCCGCAAATTGCTGGGCACAATCTCATTCGTCGCCAGCGCCGTCGGCAACAGCATCACCAGCGGAGCCAGCAGCAGCAGCAGCGCCGCGCCGCGCCGCCGACCACGCACCCGCCACGCCCGCCACGCCAGCAGCGCCCCCCCCGCCAGCAGCAGCGCCCCCCCCACCCCGGAAAACAGCGGGCGTGCCGGCAAATTAAAACGCCAGTAGGGATCGCCACGCAGAAAAAACATACCCAGCGACCGCAGCACGCTCTCCCCCAGGCTGAGGCCATCCCCGCCCACCTGCTGGATACGCACCCAGAAGGCGTCCGGGTGCTGGCGGAAATAGTTGAGCAGCGGCAGCACGATCAGGAGCGCCACGCCACCGCTGAGGAGGAGATGCCGCCAGTTGCGCCGCAGCGTGGGCAGCAGCGCCAGCGCCAGCAGCACGGGGAACAGGCGCGCCGCCAGGTACGTGTACGCGGTCAGGCCGAGGAAGAGGCCGCCGAGGGCAAAGGTGGCCCAGGTCTGAGCGTCGGTCGGTTTGGTTTCCACCAACCGCAGCCCGCGCCACAGCGCCGCCACAGTCAAGGCCTGCAGCAACGGCTGGCTGATGGCGCGGAAACCGAGGCGGCTAAAGAGCAGATGCCAGAAGCTGACGGCCAGCAGCGCCGCTCCCAGCAGCGCGGTGCGGCGGTCCCGCGGCAGTTCGCGCCCCACACGGTAGGCGGCGGCCACCGTGAGCAGGCCGAGGCAGGCAGCGGTGAGGCGCAGCGCGAACACGGATTCGCCCACCAGGCGCATGACGCCGCCCGCCAGGTAGAAAAAGAGGACTTCCTTGCCGGTGTAGCTGGGGATGAACAGAGGGCGCGCGCCGCGCAGGCCAATGTCGCCGGCCAGGATGGCGTTGGCGGCTTCATCGTAGTGCAAACCGGGGGGGAACTGGGATAGGGCGGGCAGGCGCAGCAGGGCGGCCAGCAGCAGGCAGCCTACCATCCAGAAGAGGGCGCGGCGTTGGGTCATGCCGGCAATTGTATCAGGGGTCGCATCTTCCTGGAAGTTGTGAACCATGTTGCCGCCCTGTGCAGGCCAGCTTCCAGGAAGATCGTTGCCCATCTCGACTTGATTTGCTACTGTTACACGCCATGACGCGCGCCAACCGTTTCGCCCGCCTGACCGGGCTGCTGCTGTTCCTGGCTCTGCTACTCCCCGCGGCCCAACCGCTGCTGCGCGGCTGGCTGCCGCAGCGGGGAGATGGTCCGCTGCACTTTTATCGCCTGGTGGAACTGGAGCAGGCGCTGCGGCACGGCGTGCTTTTTTCTCGCTGGCAGCCGGACATGGGGTACGGCTATGGCTTTCCCCTCTTTAACTACTACGCGCCACTCAGCTACATTATTTTGCTGCCGCCGCGGGTGGTGGGGATCAGCACCGCCACCGCCTACCTGATTGGCTACGCCCTGGCGCTGCTGCTGACGGGCGCGGGCGCGGCGTTGTGGTTGCGGGCATTCTCGCGGCGCGCGGATGCCGGCATGGCCCACCACCCCATGATCGTGGCCGCCACCGCCGCCGCCTACGCGCCCTATCTGCTCGTGAACGTCTACCACCGGGGCGCTTATGCCGAAGCCTGGGGCGTAGCCTGGCTGAGCCTGGGGCTGTGGGCAGCGGAGCGACTGGCGCAACGGCAAGATCGGGCCGGTATGCTGTGGCTGGCGGGCTGCTACGCCGGGCTGCTGCTGTCCCACAACATTCTGGCGCTGGTGGGTGCGCCGCTGCTACTGGGGTATGGGTTGCTGGCGGCGCGGAGGGAACCACGCCGGGGTGCGGGGTGGGCGCTGGGCGCGCTGCTGTTGGGGTTGGGATTGGCGGCTTTCTTCTGGATGCCGGCATTCTTCCAAAAATCCCTCGTCCAGATCAACAAACTCAACGACGCCGCCAACTTCGACTACCGCGCCCACTTCCTCACCCTCCGCCAACTCCTGGCCCTGCCCCGCCCCGCCGACTACGCCGCCGTCAACCCCGCCATCCCCTTCAGCATCGGCTGGCCCCAACTACTACTCGCCGCCATCGGTTGGCTCCCCTCCCGCGCCCACTCCCCCACCTATCGGCGCGCCCGCCTGCTGTTTACCATCGCCTTCCTCCTCTTGATCGGCCTCGTGCTGCCCATCAGCGCGCCACTGTGGACGCACGCGCCGCTGCTCCACTTCG
The DNA here is from genome assembly GCA_020634515.1 of Ardenticatenales bacterium. Classification (NCBI taxonomy): domain Bacteria; kingdom Bacillati; phylum Chloroflexota; class Ardenticatenia; order Ardenticatenales; species Ardenticatenales bacterium. The sequence continues at coordinate 679,223 of JACKBL010000003.1, forward strand.
TCCTGTTCCCGTGGCGCTTCCTCGGCCCCGCCAGCCTCTGCCTCGCCTGCCTCGCCGGACTGGGCGCGGTGCGCCTGGGCAGTGGCGGCAGCCTGCTGGCAACGCTCGTCATCATCCTGTTCGCCCTGCCCTGGCTGTTTCCCGGTCGCTTTCCCCCCCCTCCCGACCCCTCCCCCATTGATTTGATTCGCTTCGAGGCGGATTTGGGCTTCCTGGGCACAACCTCCGTGGGGGATTACCTGCCCGTGACCGTCGGCAGTTTGCCAGATGCGGCTTCGTTGCTGCCGGCATACGAGGCGATGGCCCCGGATACGCGCATACCTCGCCTGGACCCCGCCAGTTTGCCGGCAGATGCGCACATCATCGCCGTGGAAGAAAAGTGGCTGGCGACGACGGTGACCGTGGACGCGCCCGCGCCCTTTACGGCCCGCTTCCGTCGCTTCGCCTTCCCCGGCTGGTATGCCTGGCTGGATGGCCGCCCCGTGGATGGGCGCGCCGACGAGCCGGAAGGGTTGGTGTTGGTGGAAATGCCGGCAGGCACGCACACCCTGCGCCTCGCCTGGAAAGAAACCCCCCTGCGCCGCGCCGCCGACATCATTTCCCTCCTGGCCCTGGGCAGCCTCGCCCTCATTGGCCTCTGGCCGCGCCGCCGCCCTGCGCCGCCCCCGCCCGCCGCCCCGCCCCCATTGTCGCCGTCCGTGGCCCTGGCGGGCATCCTGTTGGGACTCTCCCTACTGGCGGGCAAAACCCTCTACCTGGACCGCTGCCACAATCCCGTCTGCCAGACACGCCTGGACGAGACGGGGCTGATGGGCGTGGCGCAGCCGCTCCGCGTGAACTTTGGCAACCAGTTGCTGCTCCTGGGCGCGGATGGGGCGCAGGGACGCGCACCGGCAGACGGCGTCCTCCCGCTCACCCTCTACTGGCGCGCCTTGCCGCCCGTGCGCGGCGAATACAGCGTGGCCGTGCATCTGCTGGACGACGAGGGGCGGCGCTATGGGCAGTCGGACTCCCTCCATCCCGCCGGCTATCCGGTGACGCGCTGGGGTGCGGGCGAATATGGCGCGGACCGCCACGACCTGGCCATTTTCCCCGGCACGCCGCCCGGCCGGTATACGCTGACGGCGCAGGTGTATGAGCCGGGCAGCGGGCGGCTGCTGGACGTGCTGGATGACGGCGGGCAGCCGATGGGCGGGCGTTTTGTCCTGGGGGAGGTGGTGTTGACAATGCCGGCATCCTGGCCCGACCCCGCCACACTTCCCATCACCCGCCGCCTGGATGCCGAGCTGGGCAACGGCGTGCGGCTGGTCGGCGTGACCGGCTGGCCGGATGGCGGCGAAGTGGGGCAGACGCTCCCGTTTACGCTGTACTGGCAGGCAACCGGCGCGCCGTCATTGATGCAGGCGCGACTGCGGCTGCTGGATGCCACAGGGCGGGTGATCACAACGGTCGTGCGTCCGCTGGGGCGGGCTACCTTCCTGCCGCCGGCGTGGCCCATGGGGGCCGTCGTGCGGGATGATGCCGCGTTTTTGCTGCCGGTGATGGCGGATGATGGGGGGATTGTGCCTGCCGGGAGCTATACGCTGCGCCTGGATTTGCTGACGGCGGGGGGAGAGGTGATGCCGGCATACACCGACCTGGGGCAATGGACCGTCACCGTGCCGGCGCGCTCCTTTACGCCCCCCGCCCCCGCGCACCCGCTGGGCGTCACGCTGGGCGACGTGGCGGAACTGGTCGGGTACGACCTGGATCCCGCCGCATTTGCGCCCGGCGCGCCCCTACCGCTGACGCTTTACTGGCGCGGCGTCCAGGCGACCACGACCGGCTACACGGTGTTTGTGCAGCTTCTGCACGATGGGCGCGTGCTGGCGCAGCAGGATCAGCCGCCGCTGGCAGGCCGCCGCCCGACGACGGGCTGGTTCCCCGGTGAGTTCCTGGCGGACCCCTACACGTTGGCTGTGCCCGCGGATGCGCCGCCAGGCGACTACGTGCTGATTGTGGGGCTGTATGACGGGGAGACGGGGGCGCGGTTGCGGGATAATGCCGGCATGGACGCCATCCCCCTCCTCCACCTCTTCCAAGAATAAAGGTTCAGGTTGGTTCATTCTAGGAGAATGAACCAACCTTGGGCGCGCCAGAAACTCAGGCGAAACGGCCGACCACCCAGTCCAGCGCGCGCGGGAAGAGGCGACTGGCCTGTACCAGCAGCCAATCCGGCCACGTAATGTACACCTCGCGCCGATCATGCGCGATGGCGTCGGCAATCGCTTCCGCCACCCGCCGCGCCGGAACCCCGGTGCGCCTGACGCGCCGTTTCACCTCTGTGCCCAACCGCGCCTGGTAAAATTCCGTTTCCGTCAGCCCCGGATAGACGAGCGTGACGAGGATGGGCTGCCCCTGCAACTCCATGCGCAGGCCCCGCGTGAGGGCGTTTAAGGTGGTTTTGGAGGCGCAGTAGAGGCTGGATTCGGGCACGATCTGTTGGCCGACGATGGAGGAGACGTTGACGATTTGGCCGCGCCGCTGCCGCAGCATGTGCGGCAAAACGGCCTGGATGGCGTAGACCGGCCCCAGGACGTTGGTGTCCATGATGGTGCGGACGTCGTCGGTGGGGATTTCTTGCAGGGTGGAGCGGTGGCCGATGCCGGCATTATTCACCAACACATCCACCCGCCCAAACGCCTCCACCGTCCGCCGCACCAACTCCTGGCAGAACGCCTCCTCGGCAATATCCCCCGCCACCACCAGCCGCTCCCCCGGATAATGCGCCAGGTGCGTCGCCAGCGCCTGCAACCGCTCCGCGCGCCGCGCCGTCAGCACCACATTCGCGCCTTTTTGCGCCAGCACCCGCACCGTCTCCGCGCCGATGCCCGCGCTCGCCCCCGTAACAATGATTACGCTATCTGCTATCTTCATTGGATTCCTTTCCTTCGGCAGGCAATTGCCGCCCGCCACTCCCCTCCACCGTCCGCCCCGACGCCCGCCAGGCGCGCCGCGCATCCTCATACCCCAACTGATACACGCGCTCATGCCCCGCCGCCGTGTAGCTGATAATCTGCTCCACGGGAATAGGGCGGCGCGGGGCGACAATAATCGGTTCGGGCAAATCCTGCCACGATTTTTCCAGAATATCGGGCACGCCGTTGTGGTCCGCGTCCGCCAGCGGCGGCAGTGGCTCCCCCGCCAACTGTTGCCGCGGCAGCGTATTGGCCGCCTGCAGCCGCGCGTTTTGCAGTTGCAGCCGCACCAACTGGTTTACCCGACGAAACAGTTTCAAATCCGCCTGGAACGATGCCAGCAGCGCCCACTCAAACGCCGCGCCGGCCGCATCCAGCAGTGAGCGGGGCTTGTTTGCTATCTCCCCCGCCTCGTCGTCATCCTCCCACGGTGTCATCAGCACCACCACAATCTCTTCTGCCCCAGCATCAATCGCCGGACTCAGCGGCGTATTCGCCACTGTGCCCCCATCCCAATACAGCGTCTCGTGCACCGTCGTGGCCGGATAAACAATGGGGATGGAACAACTGGCGATAATGTGGTCCAGCGTCAGCGGCTCCTGGCGCACCTGGCTGGGAAACACGTCTGCGCTGTTGCCGAACACGCACAGCCGCCCCGTTTCCACCTCCATGGCCGTCACGCGCAAATGTACGCGCGCCTCCGCCGAATTGATGCGCGCGAAATCGACCCAGCCTTCCCGTAACAACGTCTGGCGCAGCGGGGCCGTGTCCAGCAAAAAATTGCCCGCCAGCGGGTTCAGATTCGCCTTTTGCACCTGTTTTGTGTCCAGCCGCCGCCACAGCGCCCACAACGAATGCGCGTCGTGCCCGGAGGCAATCGCCGCGCCGTTCACCGCGCCAATCGACGTGCCCACAACCACGTCGGGGAACCACTCATGCTCCTGCAAGAAGCGCAGCACGCCAATGTGGTACGCCCCGCGCCCCCCGCCGCCTGATAAGACCAACGCTCTTTTTCGCTGTCTTGTGTTCATAACTCCATTCAGTTTCTCAAGGTAACTGTCAACGCTCTCGTGGACTGAGCTTGTGGAAGCCGGTATTGCCTTCGGCAGGCTCAGGCAACGGGCTACCCCAAGATTGGTTCATTCTCCAGGAATGAACCAATCTAAAGTCCAAAGTTGATTTTGGGCGAACCCTTAGGAGCGGAGATTAAATAAGACAACGAAGTTGTTTCCTTACCGCTCCTTCAAACTGGCGATGCAGTTTCGTTTCTTATTTCATCGCCAGTCCTTAGCAGTTACCTGATAAGTCTAATTATATAGTGGATAAGAAGCGGAGGACAGTTGCCGGTCGTCCGTTTTCCGTTGTCGGCTTCCCGTTGACGGTTGATTTCTGGTTGTTACGGCGCGCCTGACGGTATAATCGCCACGATGGATAGACGAATTCCCTCTGGTCGCCGGTGGCGGTCGCCGCTGGCGGTCGCCTTGTTGATCGGCGTGTTGGGCAGTGGCGCATGGGCGGGTATTCTGCCCGCGCTCCCCTGTTCCGACGATGCCGCTTTCCACCTGCTGCGCCTGACCCAGCTTGACGTGCTGCTGCGGCAGGGCGTCTGGTACAGTCGCTGGGCGCCGGACATGGCGCAGGGATACGGCTATCCCCTGTTCAACTTCTACGCTCCTCTTGCTTACTACGCCGCCGCCCTGCTGTCGCATTTGGGCGCGGGGCTGAACCTCGGCTTGCGGCTGGCCTTCGCCCTGAGCATTTGGGGCGCGGGGCTGTCCACCTACCGCCTGGCGCGGGACTACGCCAGCCGCCCCGCCGCGCTCACCGCTGCCGTGGCCGTCATGTACGCCCCCTACCTGGGGTACGATGTCTATTTTCGCGGCAATCTGGCGGAGTCGTTTGCCTGGGCGCTGCTGCCGCTGGCGCTGTGGACGATAGGGCGATTGGCGCGCGAGGGGGGGCGGGGCTGGGTGGCCGCCGCCGCGCTCAGCTACGGAGCTGTGCTGCTCACGCATAATGTTTTTGCCCTTATTTTTAGCCCGCTGCTGGCCGGGTTTGCCTTGTTGAACGGGTGGTTGGCGGGGGCGGCGCGCCGTCGCCTGCTGCCGTTGGGGGTGGCGCTGGGGTTGGGGTTGGGGGTGGCGGCTTTCTTTTGGATGCCGGCACTTCTGGAGCGACCCTACATCCACAGCGACCGCCTGCTCGTCCCGCCCATTTTCGTCTACTGGAACAACTTCATCACCCTGGACGAACTCCTCGCCTGGCCCCGCGCCATCCACCCCGACCTGATCAACCCCTCGCCGCCGCGCGCCCTGGGCATTCTGCCCCTATTCCTGGCTTTGCCCGCCCTGGCGCACTTGCGCCGCGGCACGGCCCGGCGCACACTCGCGGGAGGCGTTGGAGTGGCGCTACTCGCCTACATTTTTCTGATGCTGACCGTTTCCGAACCGGTGTGGGCGCGCGTGCCACTGTTGGAATTCGTGCAGTTTCCCTGGCGGCTGTTGGGACCGGCGGTTATTTGCCTGGGGCTGCTACTGGCGCTGGCGGTGGACGTGTGGCCGGGCGCGCGTGGTCCCGTGGTTGCCGCTGGCGGGGGAATTCTGCTCCTTTCGCTGGGGAGCCTGTTCTGGTTCAATCCCCGTTATTGTCCTGGCGTGATGCAGCCGACCGCCGCGGACATCCGCTTGTTTGAGCAGCAGACGGCGACAATTGGGACGACGGCGAAGGGGGAGTATGTGCCGCGCGTGGTGGCGGTGATGCCCACGGAGCCGGCGGACGTGCCTTTTATTTTGCCTCCGGAGGCGCAATTGACGCGAACCTTGCCGCAGGCGGTGGGGCGGGCGGCCGTGGTTGAGGCGGCTGCGCCGCTGATGGTGACGGCCAGCCTGTTTTATTATCCGGGTTGGGAGGCGCGGGTGGATGGGGTGGTTGTGCCGGCATTTCCCGCGCCACAGACGGGATTGGTGACATTCGAAATGCCGGCAGGCCGGCACGAACTCCGCGTCGTCTGGCGCGAAACCCCCCTGCGCCGCGCCGCCGATCTCCTCTCCCTCGCCAGCCTGGCCGCCATCCTCCTTCTATTCGCTACGGCGCGCCGGCGAACCGCCGCCCATGTCCCCACCGCCGCGCCCCTCGCCCCCTTCTGGCTGCTGGCCCTGCTCCTCAATGCCGGCCTCTGGCTGCTGCTGCCGCGCATCACGTCCCCCCTGCGCCATCCCCTGCGGCAAGAGAGCCGCGTAGCCGCGAATATCACGCCGCTGGATGTGCCTTTTCAGGATGGTATGCGCTTGCTGGGGTACGATTGGCGGCAGGTGGAGCCGGGAACCTGGCGCATTGACCTTTACTGGACGGCCACGCAGACGCCCATCCGCCCGTACCAGACAACCCTGGAGTTGGTGGGCGCGGATGGTCTGCGGTGGTCGCCGAAGGAGAGCGACCCGCCGCGCGATTTTCGCCCACCGTATGACACGCGCGCCTGGTCCCCCGGCCAGGTGGCGGTGGACAGCCACTTGCTGCGTCCGCTGCCGGGGACGCCGCCGGGGACGTACCGGGTAGACCTGCGCTTGTTTGACAAGGAGACGCTGGCGCTGCTGCCACGACCGGGCACGAATGCCGGCCCTGTGCCGCTGATGTCGCTGGCCGTATCGCGCCCGGCGCAGCCGCCGACTGTGGCGGACCTGGACATGGCGCGGCCGTTGGCCGTGACCTGGGGAGATGTGGCCTTGCTGGGGTATAACGTGGACCGGCGGGAGGCGCGTCCGGGGGATCCGTTCCAGTTGACGCTGTTCTGGCGGGCGTGGGCCGCGCCCACGGTGGATTGGCGGGCGCAAGTGACGCTGTGGGGACCGGATGGCGCGGCGGCGCTGACGTTGAATGCGCCGCCGGCGGGGGGGGATTGGCCGACGACGCGGTGGCAGGCGGGGGATGTGTGGCGCGGGGTGTTGGGGGGGAGAATGCCGGCATCTCTCACCTCCGCCGCCTACCACTGGACCCTGCAACTTTGCCCACCCCAGGGTCCCTGTCTGGAACCGCCCGCCGACCTCGGCAGCCTGCAAATAGACGCCCCGGAGCGCCAATGGACCGCGCCCCCCATGCCGATGACCGTGGACGCGCGCTTTGGCGACATTGCCGCCCTGCGCGGCGCGGATGTGCGCGCGGATGCCGCCGCCGGAGCGGATGCCGCCGCCGAAGCGGATGCCGCCGCCGAAGCGGATGCCGCCGCCGAAGCGGATGCCGCCGGAGCCGTGGCCGTGACCCTCCTCTGGCAAGCGCAAGCGGAAACAGATACCAGTTATCGCGTTTTTGTCCATCTGCTGGATGCCGCGGGCCAGATCATCGCCCAGGCGGACGGCGAACCCGTCAACTGGACCCGCCCCACCACCGGCTGGCTGCCGGGCGAATACCTGCTCGACTCCTACCTGCTATCATTGTCAGCGCAGACCGATCTCGCGGGTTATCAACTCTCCATTGGCCTCTACGACCCCGTCAGCGGCGCGCGCCTCCCCATCCAACCGCCGACGCCCCCCTCCGACCACATCCTTCTTCCCCTCCCCTAACCCTTCTGCCTTTATCCTTCCCCCTTTCCCTCTCCTGGTTGCCTCTCCACGCCGCTGTCACTATAATGTCAACACGCCAACCGGGCGGAAGCAAGCCGAACATAGCAAGGTGGAATAATATGATCTCAATTTACCGCAGCGACGGTGAGTGGGTGGCCGTTTACGAAAGTGGTCACCTGTTTAGTGTTGAAGGGGAATGGCTTGGTTTCTTGGTGGGGCGGGAGATATATGACCCCAGCGGCAACTACCTCGGGTTCCTCAGCGATGATCGCCGTCTGCTGCGCAAGCGCACCCTCTGGCAGGAACCCGCCCGCCGCCCCCCGCCACCGCGTCCGCCCCGCCCCTTTATCCCCGCGAATATGCCCCTCGCCCCCCTGCTGCGCGCCCTGCCCTACCAGATCATCGATATGTTCGAGGAGTACCCGGAGCGATTCCTCTTTATCTCTGAAACCCGGCCCGATATGGAATAAATATGCGTTGGCGTTGTCTCGGGGCGCATCCGTGGAATTGGGAATTGAAGGGTGCGCCGGAAGGGTTCTTATTTGGTGGAGGCCATTGTGTTCGATACCATCCTCAAGCTCGAGAAGACGGGTCAATTGTATGCGGATGTTGTGGCTGATTGGTTGGATGCCGGCATTCCTCCGCGAAAACCGACGGCGACGCAACTAACGCGGCTGGCCCAACTGTGGCCACGACAATTCCTCGCGCAACACACAGCAATACTGCCACAATCGTTCCAGGTCATTGACATTGTTCTGGTAGACCTTGATGGGGACGGCACACAGGAGCTGCTGGTCGCCTGCCAGAACGGGATCATTTACGAATTTCCGCCGCCAACCGAACACGCCGCCTGGAATTCTGAAACAGCCTCGCAACCTACAGAGCATCAAATAATCGGACTACAGTCCCAACCCGCGACCTATGCAGGTGGTGCTGCTGCCTACGCCATCGTACGCCAGGATCAGAGGGATGTACGGCTTGAACTGTATTACGATAAAGCTGATTTACGGTTTGTGCGCCGCCCACGAAATCTGCCGGCGCGTCATATCAAAACGGGCTGTCGCTATGGACCGCCCACGACGGATGGCTTGTGGCACGCCGTGTTGGTTGAACATGAGCAGCACCCTGTTCTCCGAGGCATTTCACCGTTGGGAAAGGCAGCGGAACAGCCGCTATCTGGCCGTCCTACGACACTTGTTCATACGGCGCATTACGCCTGGGTAGGGGATGACAGAGAGTCACTTTGGTGTTGGCGCTGGCATGAGCAGGGATGGGTGACGCATGAAACGTGGCCGGAGATGGGCGTGCCGGTGAGTGGGCAGCCGACGGCCGCGGCGTTGTGGCGGCGTCCCTCCAGTAAAGACGCGGATGATTGGCTGCTGTTGTTGGCAACCAACGAACGCAAACTACTGATTATTGATATGACGGGCCATACACAGAAAGAGATCCCGCTGCCACATACTATCATGGCCATGGTTGCCGACTCGGAACAGGGTTATTTGTACGCTGCTTTTGATAATGGAGAGTTGTACTGTTTGCGGCCTGTTTGGGAGCCGCTGGCGACGGTTGTTTTACCGACGCTGGCGACTGCCCTGGGTCAGTTGTCGTCCGTGGAATTGGCGGCGCAACTGCGGGCATGGCTCGATTCAGGGCAGATGGACTGTTTTATTGCTGCTTTGGATGCTTTGTTGCATGATCCTGTGCCGGGTTGTCCTCCGATTGACGAGTTTTTGGGTAATTTATTGCCGGCAAACAGCGAGCAACTGTCGGCGAAGGAACGACTCCGTATTCTGGAAGTGATAGCCGACGCTGCCCTGCGCGCGGAGACCGTTGGTGATGCCATTGTCTCGTATTGGTTACGCATCGCCAGCCAGTGGCAGAGGGACATCACGCTTTCGCTCAGTCGCGGCGTTGATCTACTGGCCGGTCGTCTGGCGGCACGCTTTGGCCAAGAAATAAACGCAAATACCCATTACCAGGTGATTCGGGAAAAGCGAAAAATGGGGGACCGCACGCTGGCGAAGAACCTGGTGCAGCAGGGGCGGGTGGCGAATGATACGGAATTGTTAACGGCCGGGCTGTCTTTACACGCGCAGATGTTGGCGGATAGACGGCAGGTGCGTTGGTTGTTTGCCGCGGACACCTCGCTGCGTGACGTGGTTTCCATGCGGGAAAGCGGGCAGGTGTTTCTGACCACATGGTCTGGTTGTGTATATCATTTGGACCTGGCCGCGTCGCCAACGATCAAGGATTCGACCATTCTGGGGGGAGAGAATGGCCGTCACTTGCCGCACACGTTGGCCGCGGGTCGGTTGTTTAATGAGCGGGAGTATGTAATAGCGGTGGCGACGGCCGGGGGGCAGATATTTATCGGTCCGGCGTCATCGAGCAGTGAGTTGGCGGATTTGATGCCGGCATTTCACATCGGCCACAACATACAAGGGTTAGACATTGTCCCCCGTGAGCGCAGCAACGCCCCCCAGATCGTACTTTGCTATCGCAACGAAGTTGCTCAATACTGCCAGACATCCGCGGGCGAGTGGCAATTGACAAGGTCCTTTTCCCTGCCGGTGGAATGGATCAACACCCTCAAGGTGTCGTCTCTGGTGAAGGGAACCATGCCGGTCATTCTCGTTGGTGGAGCCGCGGCAAGTGGCAAAGGCGTCTTGTACCTCTTGAACCTGGATGGCAGTGAGCGTGCCAATTACCGGTTCAATGGGACGGTGCTAGATGTGGTGATGGTCGAGCAGGCCGGCCACGGCGATAAGCAAATTGCCGTGGCTTGTGATGATGGATACGTGTACTTGCTCAAGCATGATGGCGTGCAGCAGTGGCGCTATCAGGTAGGACTGGTGGCGCGTAATCTTGCCGCCTGCGATGTTGATAGCGACGGCAGTCAGGAAGTGATTGTGGGGGCGGAGACACAGGCGGGAGAGAACATGGTTTTGATCCTGGATGTGAGTGGTGCGATCAAGTGGCACATTCCCGCCATGTCGCCGATCACGCATGTTTCATCCGTGATGAGCCGAGACCGGCAGCCGTTGCTGCTCATGATTGACCTGAACCAGGCATTGCACGTGGTCCAGGTTAATCCGCCAGGGGAGCAAGAGGAGAAGGAAATACGCGCGGCAGCTCGTGATTGTCTGGATGAGTTGGCGCGATGCACAGAACGGACGGGCCTGGCGCTGACCATGGGTTGGCTGGCGTCATCCAAGAATGAACGGTTGGTGGGTTATGCGCTTTGTTATCTGGCTGGGGAGGCTTGTGCCGGCAATCGTGCCGCCGCGGAAATTCTGACATCCGTCAATGTGTCCTCACGATCTGATCAGGTACAACAGGCGTATGCGCAGGCGTTGGTAGACGCGGCTTGTTATGCCGAACCTGGGTCGGAACTGTTGTCCTGGATTGTTGAACGGCTCGTGGCCTTGTTGCGAGATGCCGGCACAGCCCCTCGTGCCGGCATCTCCGTGCTGCGCCACCTCATGCTTCCCGGACGCCTGCGCACCGGTGACCTGGAAACCTGGATGCCCGTGCTGCGTCAGGCCGCCACGCACGCCGAAGCAGAAGTGCAGCGAGCCGTCCTCTACGCCCTGCGACACCTACAGCCATTCGACCCTTCCAAGGTCACGCTGCCGCCGCATGTATGGGAAATTCTGCGCCTGATACTGCGCCCCAACAGCAGCGACGACGCCTGGGTTTTCGAGGACCTGGCAGCCTTCTTGCGAGATATGACCCTGGCGGATAACGTCAATCTATGGGTACTGGCTCATCGCGCTTTGGTAGAACTGGCCCGCCCTGGCATTCTTTCCATCCTCGGCAGTGGGGATAGCACACAGCGATCACCCCACCTCCTGGATTCCGAACCGTTGGCGGAGGCGATTCAATGCCTGGCGGATTTGCACAAGGATATCCAGTTGGAGGTAATCGCCGCGCAGTTGCAAGCCATCATCCACAATCTGCACGAAGCGCAACTATCACCGCCGCAAAACCAATCCTATCAGCGACGTTATTATGACATATATCGTCTGTTTGAGGTTGGACTGGAAAGCGAAAAATATGAGGACTGGCTGCAATTTGTAGGAGACCGGCTGCATGGGGGCGGTCTGGGGCGGTTAGGTGAGTTGTTGGACGAAATCATTCCGTCATCGGATCGCCAAACGAATGAATTGTTTCAGCGGATGATGCGCGAAGTGGCAGACTTCCAGGCGCAGTTATCACTGACAGCGGATAGCGTCGCTCGTGTCAAAGAATCTCTTCGGCGTTTGGCGTATGACTTTCGCCATCAGTGGGTAAGCGTTCCGGATCAAGAACGACGCCCTCCCCTGTTTGCGCGCCATCTGGCCGGCTTGTTATGGCGTTGGGTGCAACCGGATGGTCCCCTGGATGCAAAACTGGCGTTGTTGATGCGTCCGCCGCAGTTGGAGATAAGACCAGGGCAAGCGATACGGCGAGGGGATGAGTTGATGTTGGAAGTCGTGTTGCGGAATGTAGGACATGCCGGCAATCTTGAAGACCTCTCCGTCCAGATAGAGAAAACCAAATTGGCATATGGCAACCACATATATCCTTGTAGCGCAACAACGGAAACCCCCATCAAGGGGATGCGAATCGAATCGCAAGGCGAGCGACTTCTCCGATTACGCGCCATTCTGTCGCCCACAGCGCCCGCCGATCAGGTAGCTCACCTGACAATGACCATGCGATACTTCCTCCCGCCGGAGGGATGGAAGGATCATGCAGACGTTTTGCAATTTGACGAAATAACGTCCAGAACACGGGCTACATTGGAGTGGGAACAGGATTTGCCACGCACGGCTGAGCTGGTCATTCGCGATCTAGAGGTCAAACTCAAGCAACGAAAGCCAATTTTGCTGGAAGCGACGCCCTTTTCCCGCCCAGGGCTGATAAACGCTATCAATGAAAGGCTTTACTCCAGCGCGCGCCTGGTAGATATAGATTTGCGCCAATGGTCCAACACCCAATCTAATCTTGAAGCCAACCATCTAGTTGCTGATGAAAGCGAGTTTCTCGTCTGGCTGGCATCATGTATCTGGCCCGATGCAATGGCACAGGTCAGCAGGATACGGGGCATAGGCGTGCCCCGGCAGGCATTCAAAGACCTGGCGCGCAGTCAGACATTATCGCGTGGATTGCTTGTGAACCATTGGGAACGCCTCCTGTTGTATATGGGACGAAAAGGTGACCAGTGGCAGCCGTTGCAAACGATCTTTCCGTTCCTGATTGCGTGGACAAGGGAAAACAACATCCCCCTAATCCTCATAGGCACGTTCTTGTCTGAGCAAATTATGCGCCAGCGTTGGCCGGAGGTGGCTGAACAGTTCATATTCGTGCGTTGTGATCAAACAAGGCAAGACGATCCCCGCATACAGAAGGAGTTGGAAGACGCCATAAGTCGTCTTGTTGAGGAGCGCAATCTGGCGGATGCCTTACAACAATTCGCGCCGCAACCGACTATTCCCGATCTTGTGCGCTTATGTGGAGGTTATCTGCACTTCCTGGAGTTTGTGGCTTTAGATGGCTTGGAGAGACTTGATGAGCAGCCGGGGAGCCAGGTGCAAGATTGGATTCGCTATATGGTCACCTTTGCGCGCCAGGTAAATTTCTTTAACGCGCTTTGGATGTGGCAAGATTTCTTTGATCGTGTAGCCATTGTAATGGTGGCGCATGGAGAGATTCCGCTGCAAGAGCCAGGCTGGGTTGAAGAAGGCCTGACACTGAGCCGTCCCTATCATCCGCGCCAGGCGGATGGACGATTGGCCGGTGAGGCGCGTTTGCCGGCAGATCATACCCTGTTTGGTCATGATCTTACGATTATTCGTTCTAGCCAACAGTATCGCAGCGGTGATGCCTGGGTACGCGGGTTTCGGCTCAATCAGCCCGTCCAGGATGATGTTGACTCGCTCTTTCGCCAGCTTCTGCGTGCCGGTGGTGGTCAAGAACGTTTGGACCATTTGGTCAGGTTAGGGATTTTGCGCCGTCGCCGCAGTCGTCGCCTGAACGATTTCTATGAGCTTAATGTGCCGTTGCATGGTCATTGGTTGCGGCAGAGCGATATTTGGAACCATATGCGTGGCGCGGCCCAAAGCCGGAGCGATAGCTGGTATCCGGCAGCGTTGGCCCTTGATCATCGCCCCGCCGCGAGTTCAGAAAAGCAATTACCTCGCCTTTTTGCCGGCAAAAATGCCGGCACAGCCCATCAAGACATCCCCTTTGCCGCACTGCCTTCTATCCAACAACAATTACAACCCGCCACGCTTCCCCTCTGGCTCAATCTATATGGCTTGAGCGGGCGCGGACAGACGCACACGCCAGTACGTTGGCAGGCCCTGGTCAAATTGGCGGAGGCCGTGCAGTCGTGGCCGCAAGTAGAAACCATAACCCGCTCTGGAAGTGAAAGCAATCCACTCACATTGCTCATGGAAAGCTTTCCCGCATTGCTGAACCTCGAATTCTACTCGCGCACAGAAGGACCACTCGCGCTGTGTACGGCTGCTCAAGTCGCTCCCGCCCCGTTCGCCTGGGGTTTCGTCAAGTTTGCCAAGCAGGCAACCCTGCTGCGGAGACAGATACTACTCCTTTTCATTCATGATGGGCGAACACAGGCGGAAAAAGCCACCGCCCTACGTCATTGGGCGCGCGAGACATTTCAAAACCTGCTGAACGAAGCCGAGGCCGACGACATCTTTCGTCAAGAGCAACATGATCGACAGATACGTTGGGAGGAAATGATCGAACGGAGTGTTGTCTTGACCATTGTTGCCCGTGATGTGGACCCACTGCGGCGCGCGCTCCCTCCTGGTCGTGGCGGGCCGCACTTCGTGTTCTTCGATCTGCCCCGACTCACTGAACTGATAATGCGACCAGACCCGGATCGTGAGTTATTTAACAACGCCTTTGATGACATTGGTCGCCACTCGTTTTCTCCCTACAAACTGCATGGTAGTCTGGCCATCGGATCACCTCTCTTTGTAGGGCGTAAGAAGGAACTAACACAGATTTTGCAATCGTTGCATACCGAAGATCATGCTGTATTAGGCAGTCGCCGCATTGGCAAGACTTCCCTATTACATGAACTTTCCTACCGGCTGCGCCAACCAGGCTACCAGGAACGGATGTTGACCCTGCTGCTGCGCCTGGGTGACGGAAGTGATGAGCGTGGCTTCTATGACGAAATCCGGCACACGCTTAGGAATGCCGGATACGGGCACCTGGCGCAAGACTTGCCGGCACACCCACAGGGCAACTACACGGCATTACGGGATGTTATGCAAACGTTGTCTCAACAATTCGGGCATCCTGTCGTTATACTTATTGATGAAATTGACGGTCTTTACCTGTGGGATCGGAACCACAATGGACAGCGGTTGTTCCAATTCTTGCGTAATAACCTGGCGCAAACACAGCCGCGCCTATGCACCTTTATCATGACGGGCTACCATTACATCCTGCTAGATCGGCAGCGACATGGCTCAGTCTTCTTCAACTTCTGCCAATTTCATAACTTTGCGGCTATTGAACCGGATGGGGTAGAACACCTGGTGTTGATGCTACGTGAACTTCAATTGGAGATCAAAGAACCGGAACAGGTGATTCATCTGGTACAACAGGGTACTTATGCGATCCCTTATTTCGTGCAGCGGACTTGTGATGACCTGTTGCGGCGCGTGGACCGTCGCCCTGGCAAGGATTGGGTAGATGCGCAGGATGTGCAGACGGTACTGGAAACGGATATTCGTCAACGGCTGCGCCAGGAGCTGTGGGATGAACTATTGAGTGAAGTGCCTTTGTTGTCTACCTCATCCGCCGACCGGAGTGACGAACCCTGGGCACGACAAAACCTGAAGAGCAGAATTATCTTGCTGGCCACTATACTGGAGCGTTATCAGCATAAGTTTGATACTTCTTTGGCCCGTGTGCCCTTATCACCGCGGGCGGCGACTTTCACGGCCGCCGATGTGATGAAGAATTTGCAGGAGCTATATCCGGAGTTGGTTCCATCCCCATGGGCAATTAGCGAAGGTGAGGTGCATCGTCTGCTTAGTCCGTTAACGATGACGCTGGCCCTGGGGCTGGTGGAAACGGAGGAGTTAACGTATTGCTTCCCTAATGACATTTTGCCTGATGTTCTCTATTTTTATCAAAACCAGCCCCGGGAGAAGATGGATTTGATAAATGAGTTGGACAGATTCGTGCAAGAATTGTTGCGTCAACTAGGGCGCATCCGTACTTAGTGGCTGTTCACAATTAAGCTAGTGGAATTGTGCGAACAGCTTGTCAGTAACCGTCCGATGAAAACGTGAAGTTATTTTCGGACGGTTACTTAAGGTGGGAAATGACGGATGCGCCCTTAGGACTGGCGATGAAATAAGATACGGAATTGCATCGTCAGTTTGAAGAAGCGGTAAGGAAATGACTTCGTCATCTAATTCCGTTCCTTAGCAGTTGCTTCCAGTTATAGTAAACCGTTCATTTTTGGTGGCAATAGGGAGAGGCTCATGTTGGAAGGAATAACGAAGGATTTGCGATTGGCTTCTTTTGCGAATGCCGGCATTCGCCAAACCACAATGTCTGTAGCGATATGGATAGACCAGCTTTTGAAACCTGAACGAGAAGGTTTCCTCATATATGGCGGGGCGGGCAGCGGCAAAACTGCTGCCCTGGAATATCTGCGCCAGGAAATCAACGAGGATGAGGAATTTGGTTATGTCTTAGGACCCTTTGATATGGGTTTCCATGAGGGAGAGACACTTTTTAACAACGTGCTGGCTGATCTGGTAACGAAAATACTCGATACAGCGGCAGCACACCCGGCCGGCCCACCCATTACGCGGTTGCCAGACGCTACTCTTAATTTTTCTCCAGAGCGACTGGCCGGTTATGTCAGCCACGCCTTAGCGACACTCAGCCAGACCGGCACGGGGCGGGTGGTTCTGCTGCTGGACAATTACGACAAAATCCCATTGCTAGTAGCCGTACGCCTGGCTCGCCATCTCCGTGCCTGGTTTGACGAACATAAGCGATATTTCACCTTTGTCCTGACGGCGGAAACGGATTTGGAAGACCTCCGTGCCGGCAGCAGCGTTTATTCCCCACTGCAAAATGTCTGTACTGAACATCTTCTCCTGGGGCTGACGGAACAGCAAACACGCCATCTTGCCGCACAGCGTGCCGCACAGCAAGGAATTTCACTCACGGAGAGTGATCAAGCAACTTTGTGGCAGCAAACATTGGGGTCTCCCCCCCTGGTTGAAGCATTGCTAGACACAACAGCCCAGGTTCGTAAGACCAATTCCCATTACACCATTGATGATGCCGTGGCGCATTGTCTGGACCAATATACACGCTTTGAACCACTGCATACCGCAACGCGCCACATCCGAGACCTGGCGAATCTTGATGCTCATGGGTTTAACCCGGCCGCCGTACTAAACGGCCTGGTACATGGTCGCCTGCCCGATGCCCAAAGCCGGGCCGCCAGACTGCTGCGAATCATGGGCACACTGAATTGGCAAGGGGAAAACACATTGACCTGGGCCAACCCGTTTGTGCAGCGTTTTTTTGAGAAAAGCCGGGTGGGGCAACAGATGATCGCCAACTGGATGAACCGTCCGCTTTCTTTTCAAGAAGGACAGTTGAGCGCCCAGGGCACGGTGTTTGTAAGCCTATTCATAGATATTGCCCCCTGGCTAACGCCGATGGGCGAAAATTCTTTTGATGAAGTGCGTGGAACGTTGGATTGGCGCAAGCGGCTGCGTGAGATACCTTCCCTTTTACCCGCGACAAGTGATTTTGCTTACTGGAGTGCTCAGAAAAAGCTGATCAACCTGGGTCATGACCTTAATCTGTTTCGTGAACAAGCACACCAGTCGTTTATGCCTGTATACGAAGCGAGAGTAGAAAAACTGGAGATAGACTGGGAACGACAATTGCAGCGATTTGACGAAAGTACGTTGAATGGCAAACCTGACGACCGACAGAAAGCAATGGAGGTTTTGCGACAGGAGTGGCAGCGTTGGGACAGGGTGCGCGTGCAGTTCACGAGTGATGGTGCGGCGCATGTTGTCCTATTGCGCAATATCCTTGAACCCCTCCCCTTGATGCAAATCCTGGACGAACTGTTGGGCCTGGAGCGGGAACTCTTGGGGCGAGATGGCCGGTTGCGGGATTTGTCCGTGCAATGGGAGATCGCACTGGCCATCCTAACCGCCTTTTTTCATCAAGTTGGCAAAGAAGCGCAAGAATATCTAGGCTTTGTATGGAACGAACCTCGTGTTACTACAATGGCTTCAGAATCCCTATATCCTCTGCGTGATCGTTACGTCGTTTTGACGTTGCGCAAACTTTGCAATTGTCGCACAGGCGGCCTCCGACCTCTCAAAGAGCGCAGGTTGATTACGGTTGAGCAGGATTTGACGCCACTGCTGCCCAGTCAAAATGGGGGTCTTGCGCCTGGCAGCCCAAGGTATGATGAGACCTACAACTATGGCAAGGAACTGGCTTGCTTGCTTGAAGGTGTCATGATCCGCAAACCGGGTGTGGCTGATCAGTCACCGCGACTAGATGAGACTGGCACGCCGGAGCAGCCCATACTTGAAGTCGGGGAATTCCCTAAGTTGAAACCGCGGGAAATCTACGACATGCTGAACGCCGATCTATCTAGTTGGGAAAACGAATTGTTTGTTGCTTCTTTGGATAACGCCCTTGTCGTCTACCAGACGGTAGAGAAGGTAAAGGATGGTGGCGAGTCGAAAGCAGAAGCGAATGTGGATGATTCGCCAGATGGCGTAAGCGAAGGCGAAAAGTCGCCCAGTCGTAATCATGACCAACAACCCGCAAAAAAACCACCAGACGCTTTCTGCCGTGTTTGTCAGGATTGGGAAAGACACCAAATCGAGAATCTCTATTTTCCACAGCGTACTGTCGCTTATGAAGATTACTGGGAATGTATGGTGATGGGGCTGCAATACGTGATCGAATTGCGTTGGGCCACCCAGTGGATCGTGCGACAGACGACAAGGGATTTAGGAAAACTGGCTGACCTGATGGAGCTATCTGTCGAAGACCGTGATGCGGATGCCGTAGCTAAATTAGGTAGTAGATTGGCGATGACAACACGGTTATTATCCCATTTGCGTGATGCTTCGATTCCGATGTATATTGCCGGCACGGATTTCGCCGCCCGAAAATATGAACGCATCATTGAAGTCAGCGGCCTGCGCGCGAAAATAGAAAGCGCCGAGAAAAACATCGCGGCTATCAATGCCTTCTTGGATCACCATGAAGATCAGCGTTCACAAGAAGCCTTTAACCGCGTCGGCGTGTTTCTTGCTATCTTTGCTATTTTTGTGGCCTTGCCCTCCTTATGGGTAGACTTTGGGGGTAATCTTGATACCTCCGTTTGGCATTACATCAGCACCTTCGTGTCCTTCTTTTTCCCAACTCTTCGCTGGCGAGATGGCATCCCTCTTCCTTTTTTATTGGTTGTCACCGCTATTATCCTTTGGATAGCAACCCCTTATTTGCAGTTGCCAACAATGTGGCGTAGAGCCTCCGAATGGGTACGTGACCTGGTAGCACGGATACGAAGACGCTAAAATTGCCGGCATTTCAGCAACCTATAGCCCTCACAACCCTATTAGGGACAAACCATGCAAGGAAAACGAATCAGCCAATCCTGCGTCACCATGACCCAATTGATGGGTCCCGGCAGCGCCAACACATTGGGCAACGTCCACGGCGGCCTGATCATGAAGCTCTGCGACGAGGCCGGCGGCATGGCCGCCACCAAACACGCCCAACGCCCCGCCGTCACCGTAGCCGTCGATTCCATGACCTTCCTCTCCCCCGTGCAAATCGGCGACCTGCTCACCGTCATGGCCGAAGTTGACTGGGTCGGACGCACCTCCATGGAAGTGCGCGTCGTCGTCACGGCGGAAAACGTCCTCTCAGGAACGGTCACGCACACCAACACCGCCTTTTTCGTCTACGTCGCCCTGGACGAGAACGGACGCCCCACCCCCGTGCCGCCGCTTGTGCTGGAAACGGCGGAAGAACAGGCCCGCTTTGAGCGCGGCGCAGCCCGACAAACCCACCGTCTGCGGCAGCGGCATCATCTATGACTCACTCCCGCCTCCTCCACATTCTGCGTAGCGCCTCCCCCGCGCACAAAATCCTGCAGCTCCCCCCGCGAGACCTGGGACTGGATACGGACCGAGAACCCTTCCCTTTCCTGGCTATCGTAGGGCAGGAGGAAATGAAACTGGCCCTGTCGCTGGCCCTGATCAATCCCCAGGTAGGGGGCGTGCTGTTAATTGGCGCGCGCGGTACGGCAAAAACAACCGCCGTGCGCGCCCTGCCGGACCTGCTGCCCACGGTGCGGCACAGCCTGTGCCCCGAGGGGCGCGGCTGCACCGAGGAGATGGTGGCGCGGGAGGGTATCGCCGCCGTTTGCGTGGCCTGCGCCACCCGCTTTGGCTATGGCGAACCGCTGACGAAGGTGGAACGCGCGCGGTTGGTGGAACTGCCGCTGAACGCGCGGTTAGAGGATGTGGTGGGCCACATCAACGAGCGCGTAGCTCTGGAGCAGCAGCGGCTGCGGTTGGAGCCGGGCATCCTGGCGCAGGCGGATGGCAACCTCCTCTACATTGACGAGGTAAACTTGTTGGACAGCGCCGTTACGGACGCCATTTTGGACGCGGCGGCGCAGGGAGCGTACACGGTGCGGCGGGGGCCATCCAATTTCACCTACCGCGCCCGATTTCTCTTGATTGGCTCCATGAACCCGGAAGAAGGGCGATTGCGTCCGCAGTTGATGGATCGCTTTGGTCTGCGCGCCGTGGCTCGCGGGCTATCGCAGCCGCGGGATCGCTACCAGGCGTATGAGCAAGCGCTGTGGTACAGGCGGGATGCCGAGGGGCTGGCGGCAGCTTACGCGGAACAGACGCTGGCGCTGGCGGCGGAGTTGGAGCAGGCGCGCCACCTGCTGCCACGGGTGCGCGTGAGCGCGGCGGCGCAGGAAATGGGGTTGCGCCTGATAGAATCGCTGGGTATTGACTCGAATCGGGCGGAAATGACGCTTTTTGAGGCAGCCAGGGCTTACGCGGCGGCGGCGGAACGGGATGAGGTCCTGATGGAGGATGTAGGGGCGGTAGCGCTGTTGGCGCTGCGTTTACGCCAGAGTCCACTGCTGGAGGCGTTTTTCCGCGCCCAGGCGGAGGAAGACGCGGCGCTGGCGGCATCGGCGAAGGCGATGACGCGCGGAGACCAGAAGGTGGCATGAAAAAACGGATCGGTTCGTTGACGTGGGTGGGCTTTACGCTGATTTTGTTGGGGTATTTGATGGTGTGGCTGCCCAATCCGGCGGCGGGTTTTGCGCTGACGGGGATTGAGTTGGGGGAGTGGGTGAAGTTTTTGCCGGCAGTTCAAGCAGGCGACATCGGACCACGTGAACTGTTCTACCTGCCCCCAATCACGCTGGGCCTGATGATGGCCCTCGTCACCAGCGCCTGGTCCAACCGCCGCTGGCAGACGTGGGCGATGCGGGGTCTGGCATTCGTTGTAAGCTGGCTGGCATTCCCCGCAATCGAAACCATTCGCTTCGAGGGAACGGCGCAATGGGGGTTGCGCATGACCTGGATTGGGATGGTTGCCCTGGCCGGCGTGGTTGCCGCGCGCCTGCGACAACGTCGGTCGCCCACCTGGATTCCCCGAACCCTGATTGTGTTCGGGGCTGTGGTAGGCACATTGCTCCCCGCCACCGTTTTTTTCCCTATCCGTGACCTGGTGAGCGGCATTCTGGGGATGCCGTTGGGCGTGGGCGTCGGTTTTTGGTTTAACGTGTTGGGGCATATATTGGCGGCCATAGGCGTCGTGTGGGGCTGGCCCGCCGCGCAAGATGCCTGAAAAGCACCGGTGGTATAGTTGGTTGAGCCTGTCGAAACCAACGCCCTTCGACAACCTCAGGCGGCGTTTCCCCCTCTGGAGATTGGACCAATCGGGCTTGGCAGTTACCTGAAAACACAAAAAGACGATGACACCATCGTCTTTCATGTGTTTTCCACGCATGACCGCCACGGAGGGCGTTTTTAGACGAGATTGGTGGCGATGTACGAAACCGCCTCGCCGACTGTGGTGATTTTCTGGGCCTCTTCGTCAGAAATTTCGCCTTCAAACTCTTCTTCAAAAGCCATAATCAATTCCACGAGGTCCAGCGAATCCGCTTCCAAATCCTCGCGAAAACGAGCCGACGAGACCACGTCTTCTTCACTCACACCCAATAATTCCACAATGATGCCGCGGACGCGGCTCTCAACGTTGCTCATGAGAAAGTCTCCTTCTAACTAATGGTCACTAGATTGGTTGATAGGGCGCTGTCTGCTGGCGCTATCTTCCTGAAAATGGCAGCAGTCAAGAATCGGTGGCCGCGGCCTTTTGTAAGGCTATGGCTTGAGCATGAATGCGCCAAATTCTCGCGTGCCTGGAAATGTGAGGCAATTTTAAGAGTGATAGCCAGATTGTCAAGTTTTACACAGGCAATCGTACGCAATCGCGCGCAATCGTGCGCAATCGCGCGCAGATGTCACTTAAAGAAAACACGGCCTGGTGGTGATAGTTACGTTCTTTCCCCGGCGGGCAGGGCCGCGGCCAGAGCCAGGAGGAAGTAGCAGGCGGCAGCGAGATCGGTGAGGAAGAAGCTGTGGTCTACGAGACCGTGAGCGAGGCTATAGGCGAGGGCGGCGTAGATGCCGAGGAGGACGGGCAGCCAGGGGCGGGCGACGCCGTGACGCAGGTGGGCAAGCAGCAGGCGGGCGAAGGCGAAGAACAACAGCCCCCCGGCGAGCAGACCGGGCAAGCCCAGGCGCGTAGCGAAGTCGAGGAAGATGTTATGCGGGTGGTTCAGGTTGGGTTCGCGCCAGGCAGCGTCGAAGATGTAGCGACCGCGATATTGGTAGAGGAAGTTGTCTAATCCGACGCCAATCCAGGGATGATCCCGGGCCATGTTCAGGCTGGCGCGCCAGAGGTTGAGGCGCAAGAATCCGGTTTCTCCCTGGGGGTTGAGGCGGGCGGCCAGGGCGGGGAACTGGAAGGCGACGAGGAGGGCGAGGAGACCGCACAAGAGGGCGGCGAGTATCCAGGGCCAGGCGCGGCGACGACGCTGACGCTGCCAGAGGGTGAAGAGGATGAGGAGAGATGCCGGCATTCCCAAAAACAATCCACCCTTGCTAAACGTCAACAACCAGGCCAGCCCCACCGGCAGCAGCGCCAACACATACCCCCGGCGTCGCCGCGTGGACGTGCCCAGCAGCCCCATCGCCAGCAGCAGCGGCCACACCCGCCCCAGATAGAGCGCCACGTTGTTGGGCGAGCCATACGTCGCCCGCAACCGCATCAATCCCTCTTCCGCCGTGATCAGATTGCTGCCCAATGCGTACTGCCCCAGCCCGATCAGGGCAATCACCACCCCGCCCAACACAAACGCATCCAGCAGCGCCCACCATTCGCGCTCTTGCAGGCGCGTGCTCCGCAGCATGAGGTAAAACAGAGCGGGTTCGACGATTACCACGCGCCATTCGTTCCAGGCCACATCCTGGCGGCTGCTGAAGGGGATGGAGAGCGTGGCGACGAGCGTGAGCAGGAGGACGGCCCCATCAGGCAGCGTGAGGCGGGGGAGGCGCGGACGCGGGAGAGTCTGCGCCGGGTTCTGGCGGGCGCGGGCGACAAACTGCCCGGCGCGCGCGATGAGCAAAGCGGCCGCGGTGACGAGGATGAAGATTTCCACGGGGGAGAAGCGGTAGCCCAACATCAGTTTGGGCTTGACGGCCCAGGGGAGGCTGAAGGCGACCAGGGCCAGTCCCCAGGCGGGACGGAAGGTGATCAGGAGGAAGAGGAGGACGAGAGCGCCGAGGTAGATGAAGAGGGAGGGGGCGACATAGAAGGTGGAAGCGGCAGCGGCGGTGAGGGCAAGTTGGGGGATGTCACCGAGGCGGCGGTAAATGCCGGCACTTTGCTCCCCCCACGTCAGCCATCCCGACAACGCCACCAGCGCCGCCGTCACCCCCGTCACCCACAACTGCCCCCGCTGTGACAGTGCTTGCCAGCGCCGCCGCCAGGATGCGCTCCAGCCGCCCCAGTCCGCGCCCCGCCCCACGACCACCGCGCCCAATGCCGCCGCCGCCGCCAGGCCGACCAACGCCCCCTGCCCCCACCAGTACCCACCCGCCGCCGGGCGATACAGCACGCTAAACCCGTGCAGCGCCCACTGGTCCCAACCGCGATACGGTTCCAGGCGCAGGGTGTGCGGCCCTGCCGGCAAACCGCGGGCTACCACCTCATTCGCCACATAATCCGCCGCCGGGTCCGCCGCTGTGAGGATGAGGGTCGCCCGTCCTTCTTCATCGCGGGGCAGCGCATTTGCCGGCACGCCGTCGATGGTCACGAAAAAACGGGCGCGAAAGTCGGCGCGGCGCACACGCAAAGCCACATCCGTCCCCCAAAACTGAAACACAGCCGCATTCGCCGCCGGGTCCGCCGCCTCCCCCGTATTCGGCGCGTCCGCGCCAAACATGGGCGAAAAACGCCACGCCCCCGCGTACTGCTGGCCGGGACCATCCGCCCGTGACAGATGGAAACCAGGATAGGCCACGGCGGTGGGCGCGGCCTGCCGCCAGGCTTGCAGCGCCGCCGCCGTGGGGCGACCGGCGACGCTAAACCCCCAGTGGGCGTCATCCGGCGCGGCATCCGGCTGCCAGTTCTCCAGAAACATGATGCCCATCCAGGGCCACTCGCGGCGGGCGCGGGTAAGCGCCGCCGCCGTCCATTCCGCCCGTGTCGCTTCATCCACCTGCCCCCAAATGGAGTCGTCGCCCGTCCAGCCGGGGGGCAGGCTGTTCCACCCCCAATTCCCGGCCCAGATCGCCTTACCCGCGTCCCCATTTCGCGCCATCACCTCCCGCAGCAAGATGACGCGGCTGAAATTGGTGACGTTGATGTCCACCGCGCGGTCGTCCGGCCCGCTGTCGAAGCCATACGGCTTGGCGGCAACCACGTCGAAGGCGTCGGCCGCGCCCTCTTCATATAAAAGTTGCAGGTAGAGCGGGTCCGCCAGGTTGTATGGCCCCGTTTCGATGGTGGGGGCCAGCGGCGCGGCCACGATGAGGGCGGTGGGGTCCGATTGGCGAATGGCAACGGCGGCGGCGGAGAGCAGGGCGGCGTAGGCGGCGGCGTTGACGGGTTGCCCGCCCCAATGGCTGGTGATGTTGGGTTCGTCCCAGATGATGTAGGCGTCAAGTTGGTCGGCGTAGCGGGCGGCAAACTGGCCGGCCCAGGCGGCGAAGGTGCGTGGGTCGGCGGGAGGGGCGAAGTGGGTGGCGGGGTTGCCGTCGAGCAGGGGGGTGAGGGTGATGCCGGCATTTTGCGCGGCTTGCAACAGGTGGTCCGTGGCGGTCCAATCGAAATCGGGCGTGTGGTAGAAGGATTGTTTGATCGCGGTGATGCCCAGGCGGCGAATGCCGGCCAGTTGCTCCGCCAAATCCGCCCCCTCATACGGGTCAAGCGAAACGTTGAGGCCAGGCTGCACACCCGCGCCCAAAATGGGTGGCGGCGGCGCGTCCGGGATGCCGCGCGTGAGGAAGGCGCGTTGCCGCTGCCGCGCGCCCACGGCAAGCAGGGCGCAGAGGGAAACAAACAGGAGGAGCAGAGTAAGCCGGCGGGCGCGAATGGCCTGGGGAGAAGGATTCATAAATAATTAACGATATTGGTTCATTCTCCAAGAATGAACCAATCTGGAGGAACTAGAATGAACAACTCCCAACCATGACTCTACTGAAAAAAGGTCAAAAACCGGGTTTTTACACATGAACCACTCTGGTAATTTTTGCCGGACAATCGAAAAACCCGGTTTTTTCAGTGAACTCAACCATCAACCGTTATCGCCCGGCAGGCGTTCTTCGCGGGTGTCGTCGGGGGTGGGGAGGGGGAGGCGTTCGGTGGGGCGCAGGTTGGTGGAGATGGCCGCGCCGTAGGGGGCCCAGGTGGGATGGCTGTTAACGCTGTCGTCCTGGACGAGGGGATAGGCGTCGCCGCTGTCCAGGTTGTAGAGGTAGAGGGCGTTGTTGAAGATAAAGGCCAGGTCGCGCCCGGTTGGTCCCCAGGCCATGAACTGTTCGTCGCGGGGGAAGCGGCTGTTTTCGCCCGGTTGCGGGTAGATCTGGCGGCGGTTGCTACCATCCTGGTCCATGAGCCACAGGGCGTAGCTGCTGCGTTCGCTGTCCTGGGGGGTGAGGGCTTGCAGGTAGGCGATGAGGCTGGCGGCGGCGGGAGACCATTGGGGGTGGGTCCACATGCCGGCATTTTCCACAAACGGAACCGTCCAGCGCCCACTTATATCCGCCGCCCAGATGTTGAACGCCGGCGCGTCGGCGTTATTTCCCCCGTGATTGCTAAAAACGAGATAGCGGCCATCGGCGGACCAGGAAATCGTGGGAATCCAGGCCCAATCGCCGCGCGTGTTGTACTCCGTGAACCGCTGCAAGCGCACGCGCCCTCGCTCCAGGTCCGTCGCTTGCAGGTCGAGATAGCCCACCTCGTCCGCGTAGCTGTAGGCGATGGCCGCGCCCGTGGGCGACCAGGCGTAGCTGCCGCCCCACCAGCCGTAGGTGGCGGGGTACGCCTCAATCCGCTGCTCTGGTTGAAAGGGGAGCGATTGGTTCTGGCGCACGTCGCCAATCCAGAGGTCGTTATTGGCTTCCCAACCGGGGGGGAGGTCGGTGGCCTCCGCCGTGGTAAAGGCGATTTGAGGGAGTTCGATGCGGGATGGGTTCCAGCCGGCCCAAAGGACGTTGTCCACGCCCAACGCGCGCGGCACGGCGTCGCGGTCGGCGCGAATGAGCCAGAGGCTGTTGAAGGTGGTGGTTTCCGTGGTGGCGCGGGTGTAGAGGAGGTAGTCGCCGGCGGGAGAAAGGGCAAAGACGCGCCCATCGAGGCCGCCGCCGATGTCGAGTTGTTCGGGGAAGGCGCTGCTGCCGCGCAAGATGAGGCCGTTGCCGCTGCTGATGTAGGCGAGCATGCCGGCAAAGCTCACATTCCCCGCCGCCGCCCCAATCCCCACCATCACAATCTCGTCCTGGGCTTGCTCCAGCGTCGTCACCTGCGTCGTGCGCCGCTCCGACTCCAGGCCATCCCGGTAGACGATGCGCACCGTTAGCTCTTCCAGGCCGGCCCGGCCGCCCTGAATGATCATGGGGGGATCGTCGGCGCTCAGGGCTTCGCTGCGCACAATCTGGCGACTAAAGGGCACGCTGCGCTCAATGACGACCACGCTTTCGCGCACGCGCACGACGGTGACGGTCAGCCCGTCGGTGAGGGGGGTGAAGAGGGGCGGGCTGACTTCGTCGGATGGGTTGAGTGAAATGCCGGCATCCGCCAGCAGTTCGCGCACGGTGGTGGCCGTGGTGGTCAGGGCGCGGGTGTTGTTGTCGGCGGTGAGGGTGATGTGGAAAGATTCAATGCCGGCAAACGGGGGCGTCCCCCTGGCGCATCCAATCAAAATCAAACCGGCCAAAAGGATCGGCCAGATACGGAGCAGCCAGGGGCGCGCGCCCTGCCTTATGCCTCTTCCCACAAATGTCTCACTTCGGGCGACAAAGCCTGGGCCACCCGCTGGCGCAAGCCGTCGTCGTTGACCAGCGCCTTGAGACCGTGGAAGACGGCGCTAACGGGTTTGCGCGCAAACTGGGCGTCGGTGGCCCCGCTGCGGTTGGCGACCTGTTTTTGGAATTTCAATACCGGCAGATGCTGGTCACGGAAATGCGCAAGCCAGAAAATGCGCAGGAGCGCGTCCGCCAGTTCCGACGGCAAAGCGTGCGCCAACGCTTTCTTTGTGCCGCGGTCCAGGTTCAGGGCCAGCGTCTTCAAGGTGGCTTCGCTCCAGCGGCGAGCGTGTTGGGGCGTGCGCAGGCTGCCTGCCTCTTGCACGTATTGATAAAACTGTTCCAGATTGCTGATTGATTTTGTCGTTGCCATGTTACCTCCAAAGGATAATGAATTTTTACCCCGCATAGAGGTCAACGTCAAGCAATCAGCACCGAATGCCGGCTATGTTTATCTGGAGTTCAAGATGACGTTATGGTACTATTCCGTTATAGTTATAGTTGCATTGTCATGGGCTACTGATTGACCGGGCAAAGGTTTTGCGCATTGTTTTCAGCAAGCGAACTCTGTAGAGCCAGAAGCTGCGCGAATTGGGAGAAATAGGAACGTGCAAGTAGATCGGGAAATGGTGCAGGCATATCGGCAACGGTGGCAGGCGGTCGCTGAAATTGAAGCGTTTGAGCGTCAGCAAGAGACGGTGACGGAACGCTGGCAGAAGCTCAATGCGTTATTGCGTATGGGTGTTGCGCTTGGCTTGAATGCCGGCACGAGCCGTGAAACAGACCCCCTTTTGCCGCACCAACGTTGGAACCAGTTGCGGCAGATGTATCTGGCAGCCAAACAGGAAAACCGCGTGTCGAAGCCGAAAAAAGTTTGACGAAATGGCATAAATCAGTATACTTTTCCGTCTGGATTTGTGGGAAACCCCGCCCATAACCATGAATGCGCAATACCCCTGACCACAGGGTTTTCTATTTTCCCCGCAAGGGTTGACAGCAGAGGAACATTATGTCTGAGCAATTTATGATTGATGCCCAACCACGCGCCGTTGTGGGCAAAAAGGTGAAGCAACTCCGCCGCGAGGGAATTATTCCCGCGGTGATCTACGGTCAGGATTCCGTGACCAATATCCAGGTAAATGACCTGGAGGTGCGCCGCGTGCTGCGCAAGGCGGGGTCGAATGACTTGATCAACGTGAACGTTGATGGTGCACAGCGAACCACGTTGGTGCGCGAGGTGCAAAAGCATGCTGTTCGTGGTGATTTGCTGCATATTGACTTTTTGGAAGTTAATATGCGCGAAACGCTGACCACGGAAGTGGCCTTGATGATGACGGGCACGGCCAAGCCGGTGAAGGATGGCCTGGGGTTGGTAACGCAGATGCTGCACACGATGGAAATTGAATGTCTCCCGGATGCGTTGGTGTCGGAGATTGAGTTTGATGCCGGCATGATCGCCACCCCCGACGACTTCATCCACGTCAGAGACCTCCCCCGCCCCAAAGGCGTCACCTTCCTCGCCGACCCGGACACGCTGGTGGCTACCTTTGAATACAGCCAGGCAGAAGCGGAAGAAGGGGCAGAGGCGGAGACCTCCTTCCTGCCTGCCGCCGACATGGTGGAAGTGATCAAGAAGGGCAAAGTGGAAGACGAGTTTTAGGCAGCGACTTCGCCCGCGACAATGCGCCCTCCGTTGCGCGAGCGCGGCGCAGCGACAAATGAGAGCAACAAGAGGCTGGGACGTGTCCGTTCCAGCCTTTTTTTGTATAGTCCCATGTGGCGCGCGGCAAAGGCGCGCCCGACAGCCGATTGGGGAACGAGGTGCAGTCCGTGGCAGAACCGGAATCCACAGCGGCGGCGGCAAGCGGCGAAAAGCCCGCCGCCAAAGAGCAATACGGCTTCATTAGCCCGCGGTCACCGCTCTGGCTGCTGCCGATCCTGATCGTGGCTGCCGTGCTGCGCCTCACGGGGCTGGCCTGGGACGATTATCATCATTACCATCCAGACGAGCGTTACATTGCCTGGGTCGCCACCAGCGTCACCTGGCCGACCAACTGGACCGACGCCTGGCAGCCCCACCGCTCCACGCTCAATCCTTTCTACTGGCCGGCGAAGACCCGCGATACCGGCGTGATCGCCCCGGAGAACGAGCCGCGCCGTTTCGCCTACGGGCACGTGCCTTTGTACGCGGGCGTGCTGGCGGCGGGGTTGGTGGATTGGGTGGGGTCGGTGCTGCGTCCACTGCTGCCGGCATCTACCTTCCTCTCCCGCGACCTCTTCAACGGCGCCGACCGAAACACCTTCGACCACCTGACCATCGTGGGGCGACTGCTGACGGCGCTGCTGGACGTGGGCGCGGTGGCCTTGCTCTACCTGCTGGGGCGGCGGCTGTTTGACCCGGTGGTCGGCCTGCTGGCGGCGGCGTTCCTGGCTCTGGATGTGCTGCACATTCAGTTGGCCCACTTCTGGACGGTGGACCCCTACCTTACATTTTTCGCGCTGGCGGCCATCTATTGTCTGGTGCTGGCACTGGACCATCCCCGTTTTTTCTGGCCGGGGGCGGTTTTCGTAGGGCTGGCGGTGGGGAGCAAATTTGCCGGCATTTTCCTCCTCCTCCCCCTCGCCCTTTTCTGCTGGTGGCACGCGCCCGCGTTCTGGCCGCGCGCCCGTCGGCTCCTCCTCGCCGTTTTCCTCGCCGCCCTCACCTTTGCCCTCACCAATCCGTTCGCTCTCCTCGATTTTACCTGCCAGGTCGTCTCCCCGGCGGTGCGTTGGGGGCCGATCTCGCTGCCGGCCATCAACTGGGGCAACTGCTTTTTGGAGAATCTGTCACGGCAAAGCGGCATGGTAAACGGGAGTTGGGATGTCGGCTTTGCGCGGCAATATGCCGGCACAACCCCCTTCCTCTACCCCCTGGAAATGCTGTACAAATGGGGCCTGGGGCCGCTGCTGGCCGTCGTCGCCGTGGGCGGCCTCCTGTGGCTCTCGTGGCGCGCCTGGGCGCGGCGGCAGCGCGGCGAATGGCTACTGCTGGCCTGGGTCGTCCCCTTCTTCCTGGCAACCGGCGGCCTCTATGTCAAATTCATGCGCTATTTGCAGCCCATCGTCCCCTTGCTCCTGCTCATGGGCGCGGCCTGGCTACTGCATGGATTCGGGCGACGCGCCCGCCGCCCGGCCGTCGCGCTCACCCTCGTGGCAACGGCGCTGTATGCGCTGGCTTTCGCCAACATGTACCGCCAGCCGCACCCGTGGACGACGGCCTCGGCGTGGATTTTTCGCCATGTGCCCGCCGGGGCCACGGTACTGACGGAACAATGGGATGAGCCACTGCCAACGGGGATGGTGATAGACGGCGTCTACCACGCCGCCGACGAATACGAGTCGGACGAACTCACCTGGCTCACCGGTCCTGACGAGGCCGACGATGAAGCGAAACTGGCCGCCAACCTGGCGCGGCTGGCAAACGCCGACTACGTCGTCATCGCCTCCAACCGCGTGTATGGCGTGGTTCCTCGCCTGCCCCAACGGTATCCCCTCTCCGGCCACTATGCTCGTCTGCTTTTCAGTGGGCAACTTGGCTACGACGTGGTTTTCGTCACCGATCGCGCGCCGAACCTGGGAGGCGTCACCTTGCGCCCCGATTCCTTTGCCTGGCCCCGCCTGACGCCGCCAGAGGCCGTGCAAATGTACCTGACCCGGCATCCCACCCTCACCTTTGGCCGCGCCGACGAGAGCTTCACCGTCTACGACCAGCCGCTAGCTTTCATCCTGGCGAATCGGCAGCGCCTCTCCGCCGCGGCCATGCGCCAGTTGTTCACGACCAACGAACCACTACCCACCGAACACTGAGTGCTATGTCCCGTCGCTACCTCTATTTGACCGTTTTTGTTGCCGGCATGTCCACCCTGGCCATCGAATTCACCACCAGCCGCATGTTGCAGACCGTCTACGGCACATCCAACATCGTCTGGGCCAACGTCATCGGCTTTGTCCTCCTCTTCCTCACCGTGGGCTACTTCGTTGGCGGCAGATTGGCCGACCGCGTGCCGCATGAAAGCACCTTCTACACCCTCGTCAGCCTCGCCGGATTCAGCAGCGTCTTCTTCCTCCTCCTCACCAGCCTGCTCCTGAAAACGGCGGCGGCGGCGCTGGCAAACCTGAACGTGGGCGCGATCCTCAGCTCCCTCGTGGGCGTCGTCTTCGCCCTCATCGTGCCCATCACCCTGCTCGGCTGCGTCTCCCCCTTCGCCATCCGCCTGGCCGTCAGCGACGTGCGCGAGGCGGGGCGCGTCAGCGGGCGCATCTACGCCATCTCCACCTGGGGCAGCTTGCTGGGAACCTACCTGCCCGTCCTCCTCGTCATTCCCCTGGCCGGCAGCCGCCTCACCGCCCTGATTTTTGGCGCGGCGCTGCTGCTGGTGGGCCTGATTGGGCTGTGGCGGGCGCGTCGCGGTCCCCACTGGCTGACCATCCTGCTGCCGCTGCTGCTCCTGCCCGCGCTGCGCTGGGCCGCCGGTCCTCTGAAGCAGTATCCGGGCCAGCTTTTCGAGACGGAATCCGCCTATAATTACATCCAGGTGGTGCGCGTGGACGATTGCAACTACCTGCTGCTGAATGAGGGGCAGGCGTACCACTCTTTCTACTGCGATGGGGGGCGCGTGCCGCGCGTGTCCGTGTGGAGTATGATGCTGGCTGCGCCTTATTTCAACGCGAACGCCACGCCGCCGCGCAATCTGGCTGTGATTGGCCTGGCTGCCGGCACAATTCCGCAGCAGTTTACGGAAGTGTTCGGACCCATCCCCGTTGCCGGCATTGAGTTGGACCCGGCCATTGCGCAGGCGGGGCGCGACTACTTCAACTTGCGCCAGCCGAACATCCACGTCATCGTCGGCGATGGCCGCTACGAACTAAACCGCCTCACCCGCCGCTATGACGTGATCACGCTGGATGCGTACAAAGTACCGTACATTCCCTGGCATCTGACCACGCGGGAATTCTTCCGCGAGGTGCGCGCCCACCTGACGGCGCAGGGCGTCATTGCCATCAACGTGGGGCGCGTGCCCGATGATCGCCGCCTGGTGGAGGCGATGACGGCCACTTTGTTGACGGTGTTCCCCTCCGTGCATACCATTGACGTACCCGGGTCGCTGAATACGATCCTGGTGGCGACGGTGGTGGAGACGGACGGGGTCAATTTGGGCGACAATCTGGCGCGGTTGGGCGCGGATGCGCCGCCGCTGCTGGTTTCCGTCCTGCGCGTGGCTGCGGACAACATCGTGCCCACCGTGCCCGGTCAAGTCGTGTTTACGGACGAACGCGCACCCGTGGAGACGATCATCGATTCGCTGGTCATTCGCTACCTGCTGCAACAAGGCCCGGCAGGCCTGCCCGGACTCGGCGGCTAACAGCCTGTCGCAAAAAGAAAAGTAGAACGTGGGTATTCATGGCTAAAAGAGCCGGAATTCGTGTTTATCCGCGTCCTCTTCTCAAAGGAAAACTATCGTGAATAACCTCTTCACTCGAATAATGCAATGGCTGATCATCCTGGGCATGCCGCTTTTGCTCGGCTTTGGCAGCTTTCGCCTGATCATCAACGACGCTTACCCGCGTTATGAATACGCCAAGTCCAGTTTTCCGCCCGATTTTGAATGGAGTAATACGCAGCGGTTGGAACTGGCGTTGGTGGCGGTGGGGTATTTGCGCCATCCGGAACCGGCGGAGGACGTGATCTACCTGCTGCAAGAGCAGGTGAAGCCGGGCACAAATGAGTCGCTGTACAATGAGCGAGAGATCGGGCACATGCTGGACGTGAAGCGCGTGTCCGACAGCGTGATCCGTCCGCTCGGTTGGGCGGGGTTGGCGCTGGTGGGCCTGGGGCTGATCGCGCTACTGGCGGCGGCGGGGACGCGCCCGCTGGCCTACCGCGGCCTGATGTGGGGCGGGCTGCTGACGATGCTGATTTTGCTGGGCATAGGTCTGTTCCTCATCGTGGGCTGGAATACGTTTTTCGTCACGTTCCACGACCTGCTCTTTCCCGCCGGAACGTGGACGTTCCCGCTGACGGATTCGCTGATCCGCCTGTTCCCGGAGAAGTTCTGGTTTGACTTCGGCGTCTTGCTGGTATCGGCCATTTTCCTGGAGGGAGGCTTGGTGGCGGCGTTGGGGCGTGGGCTGGCGCATAACAGCCAGTAAACCTTCCCGGAAGCTCACTCAACGCATTTCGCATAAAACAGCTTCCGGGAAGATGCGGAAAACAGTAAACCTTCCCGGAAGCTCACTCAACGCATTTCGCATAAAACAGCTTCCGGGAAGATGCGGAAACCAATAAACCTTCCCGGAAGCTCACTCAACGCATTTCGCATAAAACAGCTTCCGGGAAGATACAACCAATCGAGGATTACGATGAAGTATATTGTCATTACGGGGGTATCGTCGGGGATTGGCAACAGCACGGCGCGGGAGCTGCTCGCGCATGGGTATCATGTGTTTGGCAGCGTGCGCCAGGCGGCGGAGGCGGAGCGGTTGCGGCAGGAGTTGGGGGAGCGGTTTACGCCGCTGGTTTTTGATATAACGGATACGGCGGCGGTGGTGGCGGCGGCGGCGCAGGTGGCGGCGGTGGTGGGGGATGGGGGATTGACGGCGTTGGTGAATAATGCCGGCATTTCCATCGTCGGCCCCCTCATGCACGAACCCCTGGCGGAGCTGCGTCGGCAGTGCGAAGTCAACGTCGTGGGGACCCTGGCCGTCACCCAGGCCTTTTTGCCCCTCCTCGGCGCGCGCAAAGACGCGCCCCATCCTCCCGGCCGCATCGTCACCGTCACCAGCACCGTGGGCAAAGTCATCTTTCCCTTCTATGGCGCTTATGGCGCGTCAAAACATGCCGTGGAAGGCATGATGGAAGCACTGCGGCGGGAGTTGGTGATGTACGGTATTGACGTGGTGGTGGTGGCCCCAGGGGCGGTGCGCACGCCGATGTGGGATAAGCAAGGGAAAACGGATTTTTCGCTGTACGCGGGGACGGATTACGCCGGGCCGCTGGCGCAGATGGAGGAGATGATGGGGCGAATGAGAAATGCCGGCATGACGCCCGACAAAATCGCCCATCGCCTGCGCCAGATCATCCAAACCCCCCGCCCCAAAGCCCGCTACGGCATCTACAAAAACTGGCTCCTGGCGTGGTTCCTCCCCCGCTGGATGCCCTTCCGCCTCGTGGACCGCGTCGTCGCCCGCCAACTGGGGATGCGTCCCAAGTGACCGTCCAGATTGGTTCATTCTCGCGGAATGAACCAATCTTCGCGCTTATTTTGGGCTGCTGTCCAGCACAAACTCAACAAAGTTGGTGCGATACGGGAACACCCAGAACGCCTGCGAGATTTTGCGCCCATCTACCAGGATGGTCGCCTCGTAATACCCGGCTTCCACGTCATCCAGGGCGAAGTTTTCGCCCCAACTGTCGTCAGGATTGAGCGTCTCGTTGGCGTAGGTGGTGGTCGCATAGTAGGCCGCCGTGGGCGCGTCAATGCGATGCAGGCTGATGGGCGCTTCCGCCACCAGCACGCCATCCGGCCAGACCACCCGCCCCGCCACCGTTCCCCGATCCGGGAACGGATTCAGCCAGAGCAGCGGGTTGCGCGTGGATTCATACGTGTTCGCGCCCACGCGCACCTCGAAGTGCAGGTGGGGACCATCCGCCACGCCTGTCGCGCCCGATAACCCGACGACCTCACGCACGTCCACATGCTGCCCCGGTTGCACCCAAATCTGGTTCAGATGCCCGTACAGGTTATAGACGGGCTTGCCGTTGAGCCGCGTGTCCAGTTCGATGACGACCAGGTTGCCGTAGAAGTCGGTCGTTTGTCCGTAGGGGATTTCCAGGTCATTGCCGGCAACCACGACCGTACCGCTGGCCGCCGCCAGAATCTCCGTGTTGTAGGGAACGGCAATATCTACGCCATGATGGGGCCGCAATGAACCGCCGCGCGTGCTGCCATAGGGATACGTTTTGTCCGTCCAGACCACGCCGCCATCGGCAATGGGCCGCCGCAGCCAGTAATGTTCGCCCGGCGGCGTGTTGGGCAGCGCCGGGGGGGTGAAAGTGGGCATGGGGGTGGGGGAGGCGGTGCTGGTAGGGAGGGGTGTGGCGGTGTTGGGAACGGCGGTGGGCGGCAGAGGGGTGGCCGTGGCGGGGGGGCGCGGTGTGGGCAGGGCAAAGCTGCGCTGCTCTTGCTGTGGCGCGGCGACGGTGTAGACGACGACGGGTTTGATGGTGGTGGCGGTGGGTTGGGCGTTGACAGATGCCGGCATTATCGCTCCCTGCGACGCCGCCATCCGTGCCTGACAGCCAATCAACAGCCACGCCAACCCCACCAGCCCGATCAATGGCTTCGTAACATTTCGTGGTCCAAACATACAGCCGCCAACTTTAACCCAAACGAAGCAAATGCCCAACTTAATGGTTAATGAGCGAATGGAGGAATGGGGGAATTCATGAATGACTAACGGGCCACACGCTGCCTCATTAACCATTTACCCATTCGCTGATTCACCCATTAACTATTCCTCAGCGAAACCCGCCGCGCTCTCCCGCTATCGCCACAATCGCGTCCGCCAGGTCGCGCGTCTCCGTCAACAGCGCGTTCACCTCCGCCACCCAGGCCCCGGCCAGTTCCTGGTTTTGCAGGGATTGGGCGTTGATTTTGACGTTGAGACTGGCAGCCTGGACGGCGGCGTGAGCCATAATGCCGGCACTCGCCCCATCCGTCACCGCGTTCACATTCCCCACCGCCACAATCCGCCGCGCCAACCGCGCCACATCCCGGCTCAACCGCGCCACCCGCAGCGGCGACTCGCCCGCGCCCATCATCGCCTGCTCAATCGCCGCCACCCGCGCCGCCTCATCCCCATCCTTGCGCCGATACGCCGCCATCACCGCCTCAAACGCCGCCGCATCCTCGGCAATCGCCGCCGTCAGCTTCGCCCGCAGCGCGCCCGCCTCATCCAGCACCTGCCCCGCCTCCTCCGTCACATCCGCATACTTCTTCCGCCCCACCGTCAGCCCGGCCATCATCTGCGTCAGAGCCGCCGCCAGCGCGCCCGCCAGCGCCGCCACCGAACCGCCGCCCGGCGTCGGCGTTTTATCCGCCACGGCCTCAATAAAGGCCAACGGCGCGCGCGCGTTATCCGCCGCTTCCGCCTGCGCCAACTGCCGCTCCAAAATCTGCTCCGGCGGCAACTCATCCAGTTGCAGATACCACTGCGCCGCATCCAGCAGCGCCTGCTGCGGCGTCAGCCCAACCAGTTCCGCCTTCGTAATCGTCAAGCCATAACGAGCCGCCTCCCGCCGCACCGCCTCCTGCACACGGTAGATGGGCGTCTTCTCGAAGTTGGTCAGGTTCATGCTCACCTGCGCCTGACCTTCCACCAGAAATCCAAGCCCCTGGACGTAGCGGAAGCCACCGCTGATATAGCGCACGGCGCGGGCGATTTTGTTGGCGATATCCACATTATCCGTGTTCAGATAAATGTTGTAGGCAATCAGGAACGGTCGCGCGCCAATCACGGTCGCGCCCCATGACTTTGGCTCCGCCGGCCCAAAATCAGGCAGACGGTCGGGATTGGTCGCCACTTCCGCCTTCCATTGCTCATACTCCCCCTTGCGAATGCCGGCGAGCTTTTCCCGATCCGGGCGCGTGGCCGCCGCTTCATAGAGATACACGGCAATGCCCAGTTCCGCGCCCACGCGCTGTCCCAGCCGCCGCGCCATTGCCACGCAATCCGCCAGCGTCACATCCTGCACCGGCACAAAGGGGCAGACGTCGGTCGCCCCAATACGTGGGTGTTCTCCCTGGTGATTGTCCAGGTTGATCAGCTCCGCCGCTTTAGCAATAGCGCGAAAAGCCGCCTCTTCGACCGCAGCGGGCGGACCCACGAACGTGATCACGGTGCGGTTGTGGTCGGCGTCAGGGCTGACGCTGAGGACGTGCGCGCCGGGCGTGCCGCGCACCGCGTCCGCGATGGCATTGTACACTTCCGGGCGACGCCCGTCACTAAAATTGGGAACGCATTCGACGATTTGCTGCATGGGAAAAAGACTCCTGGAAGGTGGGATGCGGACTGATGCGGAAGAACGCGGAAGACATATCAACCCGCGACATTGGCGAAATCTGTAACGCTCGGGATTTTTGTCAGGCGAGATTTTTAACTTCTCGACGCGCTGGAGTAAACGTGGCCTGAGCTTATTGAAGGCCATTGGTTTTAACAAGCTCAACCAACACGGCTTTGATTTTATGGAGACGACACCGAGATTTTACCAAAAAGCGATGTGCCGTGCTGCATCGTTTTCGCTGCTGACGCGGGGAAGTCGGGAGCATCTGCCGCTGTAAGACTTTCATAAGAAATTCTTCAGCCAAATTTCATTTTCTCCACGCATAATCCCTGCCGTAGCTGATGGCTGCGCTGACGGCGGCGCTCGTGCTAGAATACAAAAATCCGGGAGATTTTTGTATTCTTCTCCTTTATCTCACCATGAGGCGGCATTATGTTAATCAAAAAGCAGACAGGCATTGAAATCGCTTCTTCCCAAATCACGTCGGAATCACTCTATCTGTCCCGGCGGCAGTTTGTGAAAGGCGCGGCGGCGGTGGCGGCGGGGACGCTGTTGGCGGCTTGCCGCCCCGAACCTCCCACGACTACAACAACAACGGATGGTGGCTCAACCACCCCGATTGAGCCGGGCGCGGTCAGCGCCACCGCCGATGAGCTAGGGACGCCCCTCAATAGCTTTGAGGACATTACCCATTACAACAACTACTATGAGTTTACGGTGGACAAGCAGCGCGTGGCCGCGCTTTCCGCCGATTTCCCCACCTCTCCCTGGCAAGTGCAGGTGACGGGGCTGGCGAATAAGCCCGGCGTCTACGACGTTGATGATTTGCGCCGCCAGTTTGACCAGGAGGAGCGGGTCTACCGCCTGCGCTGCGTGGAGGCGTGGTCGATGGTGATTCCGTGGGTTGGTTTTCCCCTGGCGCAACTGCTGCAA
Organism: Ardenticatenales bacterium; assembly: GCA_020634515.1. Classification (NCBI taxonomy): domain Bacteria; kingdom Bacillati; phylum Chloroflexota; class Ardenticatenia; order Ardenticatenales; species Ardenticatenales bacterium. Next base: position 717,441 of record JACKBL010000003.1, read on the forward strand.
GCGGCGGAGCCGATGACGGCGGCGAAGTATGTGCGCTTCCAGACGCTCTATGACCCGGACCTGATGCCCGGACAAGACTCTCGCTGGTATAACTGGCCCTATGTGGAGGGGCTGCGGATGGACGAGGCGATGCACCCGCTGACGCTGCTGGCGACGGGGCTGTATGGGCGGGACTTGTTGCCGCAGAATGGCGCGCCGCTGCGTCTGGTGGTTCCCTGGAAATATGGGTTTAAGAGTATCAAGGCGATTGTGAAGATCGAATTGACGGATGAAATGCCTACGTCTTTGTGGATGGCGGCGGCTCCCAGCGAGTATGGATTTTATGCAAATGTGAACCCGGATGTACCGCATCCGCGCTGGTCGCAGGCGACGGAGCGGTTGATCGGCGTGGGCCGCCGCGAGACACTGCCGTTTAATGGATACGCGGATCAGGTGGCCTCGCTGTACGAGGGCATGGACCTGCGGGTGAATTTCTAGTATTTTGTCACCTTCCTGGAAGGCGCAACTGAGGACACGCACAATGCGCAAGTTTTTTTCTCAATGGGACCGCAAGACGCAGGCTCGTTGGCTGCAACGACTGACACATGTGGGGGCGCTGCTGCCGCTGGCGGTGCTTTTTTACGACTATTGGTACTACCGCCTGGGGGCCGATCCGGTGCGGGCCGCTATCTTGCGTACGGGGAAGACGGCGCTCATTTTGCTGCTGCTCTCTCTGGCAATTACGCCGCTGACGTCGGTGGCCGGGTGGAAGCAGTTGCAGCCGCTGCGTCGTCCGCTGGGATTGTACGCCTTCCTTTACGTGTGCGTGCATTTGACTATTTTCGCGGCAATTGATTATGAGTTGAACCTGCGCCTGATCCTGGCGGGGATTGTGGATAATCCGTATGTGGTTGTCGGCTTTATTGCCTTCTTGCTCTTGATTCCGCTGGCGCTGACGTCTACGAAGGGTTCGATGCGGCGGTTGGGCAGGAACTGGAAGCGGCTGCATAAGTTAGTGTACCTGGTGGCGATATTGGCGCTGTGGCATTTCTTCTGGTTGGTGAAGGATTATGGGCAGCCGTTGGTTTTTGCCGGCATTCTCGCCCTCCTCTTCCTCCTCCGCTTCCAACCCATCCGCCAACCCCTGCTACGCTGGCGACGCGGCCGGCAAAACCGGCGCGCAGCCCCGCCCAGGAAACCATCCTCCGTGCGGGTAGAAACCGAATTGTAGGAAAATGCCGGCATTCTCCACACACCCCAGACATACAAAAACGGAGACAGGTGATTGCCTGTCTCCGTTTGCGTTAGGGGGGAGATGCCGGCATCAAACGGCAGGCATCACCGACATTTATGGCACAGGCACGCACTTCTGCGCCACGACGCCCGGCAGAGCCGGGTCATACACGAACGAGCAAATAGCCGTCACCGGCGGGTTGGCGGGGATGTAGTTCGTGTTGAACGTATTGGCGAAGCAGCCCGGAAGACCCGTGGTGACCACGTTCGCGAACGAGCCGGTGGCCAGATAGAAGCGCACCAGCCAGAACTTGGGCGTATTGCCCGTAGACACACTCAAGACCAGATTCGGGTTAAGCGTCACGTTTGTGCCGGGAGGCGGGCAAACCTGGCCGACCCAGAAAGAGAGCGCGAGCGTGCCACCGCTGGCGCGGCTGCCGTCCGCGTTCATGCCGGGGGCAGCGTCAAACCAGTTGCCCGTGCCGCCCAACGGCCCCACATAGCTGAAGGTGTCCAGGACGACCGCGCCATCGCCGAAGTTGTCAATCTTGGCGATGTTGGCATACCCCAGCGTGCCGATGTGGTCCCCCACGGGCGCGGGTGCGCCTTCGCAGACATAGGACTGATTCGGCAGCGTGCCGCCGTTGACGTTGGTGAAGTCAATGGTCACGATGGTTCCCACGCGGGTGGCGCGCATGTGGGCGGTGTTGAAGGGTTGCGTGAGCGCGAAGAAGCCGAGGCCAAAAGAGCCGGCACTACCGTTGTTGCCCAGGTAGCAAGCGGCATATTCAAAGCTGCCCGACGAGTTCTGCTGCTGTACCTTCAGGAAGGGGTGCGCCCCGTCCGGGTTAATGCCGTCGCCATTCAGGATGACGCCGGTGTACTGTAGGCTTGTGCCCATTGCCTGTACGTCACCTTCGGCTACGTCGCCGGCGGTGATGCCGGCATATGCCAGATCAGCAGGTGTCTGTACATACATAGTTGGCGCGGCGGAAACCGTCGCATCGACCGGCTTGTCCGCGGCAAACGCGGCGGTCAACGCCACAAGGACCAGCGCCAGAACGATCACGGTAGAAGCAAAGACCTTCTTATTCATTCCAAATCTCCTGTAACAGACCGATTCGAGGACTGAAAACGAGAACTGTCCTGAAATGCAGAGTCAGAGCGTAGGACGACAATATAATTGGGAGAAGGCGATGATGTTGACGGGGGAGAAGGGATGGAAGGAAAGGCGGCTCAGGGGAAAGCCTTGACCACGGAAAGAGGACTGCCGTGGTCAGTCAGACTCACGCCCGCGAAATACCATTCTGGACTTGAACGCATCAGCGAGGGCAGGACTTGAGTACTAACGATAACATCATAGGACAGAATAACCACCTTGTCAATAGTCCCGACAGGTGACGACTAGCGCTCTCTGGAGATTAGACCAATTATGGCGATTTTGTAAGGTCAAGCCCATTCTATTTTTCGGGAACAAGCCATGTCAGGCCCCACTCTTGACAGGCCAGGACGTTTTTTCCAGGAAATTCGCACCAAAAGCAATTCATACTTGGGATTACTGACAGTCTGCGCGGCACGCAAAATGGGTTTGACACATCAGAACGTTTGTGCTATTCTCGGCGGCCAATCAGAACGATTGTTCTACCCCCTCCATCGTGGCGCTGGCAAAGCGACGATGCCGGCGCCACTCTTTTCTTCCAACTTGATCAGACTGCACCCAGGAGGTCCGCCAAAATGAGGAACAGCATGACTTTCAGCAACCCCCTTGCCGGCATGCCCATGATGCGCAAACAGGTTGTGATTGCCGGCATAATGGCTATCGCCCTGCTTGCCTTTGAAATGTTCAACTTCGACACCACCCAATACGCCCTCGCCAATCTGTTGGGCGACGTGGCCTTTTTTGGCCTGCGCTGGGCCACCATTCTGGCAGTCGCCTTTTGCGCCATCGACTTTGCCGGCCTGGTCCGCTTCTTCACCCCAGAAAAAGGGCGCGACGAGCCGAAAGAAGTCTGGTATCTGATGGGCGCGTGGCTTCTGGGAGCCACCATGAACGCCCTCATGACCTGGTGGGCCATCTCCCTCACGCTACTCAACCACCAGTTTGGCAATGAAGTTCTCAGCCGCGAGCAACTCCTGCAAATCGTCCCCATTTTCGTGGCCGTACTCGTCTGGTTGACGCGCATCCTCTTCATCGGCGGCATCACGCTGGCGGGTGAGCATCTGCTGGACGATGCCCGCGACACAACGCTGCGCGCGGTAGATGATAGGAAGCCAATGCCGGCATCCAGGCGCACCCCATCCGCATCCAAACCAACCCCTCCCGCCGCGCGCGCAGAAGTGCAACCCGCGCCCCGCGCCGTTCGTCCCCATCGTGGCGAGCCGCTCCCCTTTGCCAAACCCACCCCCGTTTCGCAGCCAACCGCCGCTTCCGGCGCGGCAGCCGACGAAATGTTCCAGCCCGATCCATTCCCCGACCCGGCGCCACAAGCCGCGCCCACACCGCCCGCCGCCCCCGCCACACGGCAACCACAACCGTCACGCCGCTCCTCCGGCAATCGTCCCCGCCAGCGTCCCCCTATGCCCCCCCTCGGACAACGGCTGCCGATCAAAGCGCGTGGCAACAATGACACCTGATCTTTCGCTTGCCAATTACTGATAGCCGTTTACAATTGCGGACGACCTGAGGTAAATCGAAGTGGCATACATAGAAGACCCCCTGAGCATCACTCTCGTCAATACACCATTCACCAGCGTGGCCGCGCCGGAAGAAGACGTCTACGTGGAGGTATCGCAGGAAGCCACGTATCGCCCGGATCCGGTTCATCGGCGCATGGCGATGATCCTGGTATTTGTGTTGGGACTGGCGGCGCTGTTTGTTACCTACCGCCCCACGGTGCAAGGTCAGGACACGTCCGCGCCGGTTGCGGTGGCCGAAGCGGCGGAGGCCGCCCCCGCCGCCGCGCCGCTGCCCACCAGCGGCATTTCCCCGGTCTTCACGGCGGAGGTGCAGCACTGGGGGCCGCAAATCACGGCCTGGGCCGCGGAATACGGCGTAGACGCGAATATGGCGGCCACGATCATGCAGATTGAGTCGTGCGGCGACCCGCTGGCGGTGTCCGGCGCGGGGGCGCAGGGGTTGTTCCAGGTAATGCCCTTCCATTTCGCGGCGGGCGAAGACATGCTCGACCCGGATACCAATGCGCGCCGCGGACTCTCCTATTTTGTGGAACGCCTGCAACAGACGAGCGGCGACGTGGGGCGGGCATTCGCCGGCTACAACGGCGGGCAGTACGCCGCCTCGACCACCTGGGACAATTGGGCGGCGGAGACGCAGCGGTACTATGTGTGGAGCACGGGCATTTATGGTGAACTGTCCAGCGGCGGCAGTGAGACGTTGCAGCGGTGGCTGAATGCGGGGGGGGCGAGTTTATGCCGGCAGGCGGCCCAACGCCTCGGCCTCTCCACGCCCTGATACACAGCCTGACCTCTCTGGGAACGAAGCGCCATCCGCCTCGCGGTGGCGCTTTTTTGTTTGACGCCCCCTTGCTGCTTGCTTATACTTGACATCAGGTCAATGGCAGAACGCATCAAGCAAGAAGTCTGACTTCAGGAGAAGAAACATGTCCGTAACCCTCACTTTTCATGGTCATTCAGTGCTATCGCTAGATGTCGATGGCACGAAACTTGTGGTAGATCCTTTCTTCAGCGGAAACCCCCTGGCAAAAACCAAAGCCAATCAGGTTCATCCCGACTATATTTTGCTTACGCACGGGCATGGCGACCACGTAGGCGATACGATGTCCATTGCCAGGCGCACCGACGCGACCGTCATCGCCAATTTCGAGATTGCCAGTTGGGTTGCCGGGCAAGGGCACGAGAAAACGCACGGCCAGCACATTGGCGGCGGCTGGAAACATCCGTTTGGGCATGTGAAAATGACCCCCGCGTTGCATGGCTCCATGCTGCCCGACGGCAGCAACGGGGGCATGCCCGGTGGGTTCCTGCTCACCGTAAGCGGCAAGAAGATTTACATTTCTGGCGACACGGCACTTTTTTCCGACATGGCGCTGATCGGGCGTGCAGGCATCGATCTGGCCGTCATCTGTATTGGCGACAACTTCACCATGGGGCCGGATGACGCGATTCTGGCGTTGGATTATTTGAAGCCCAGGGTGGTCGTGCCTTGCCACTACAACACGTGGCCGCTGATTGCCGTGGATGCATCGGCATGGGCCGCGCGCGTGGCCGCCGAGACAGAGAGCCAGCCGTTGGTGCTGGGGGTGGATGAGAGCTACACGTTGTAGGAGGACTTAACCCTTTGGGCAGCCCGGATGGGTTCTGGCGCTGTCCTATCATTCGTTAGAAGGAACCAATGTAATGAAACGAACAATACGATGGATGACGCTTTTTGTGCTGCTGTTGAGCCTGATGGCGCTGGCGTGTGGCCTGGGTGGTGGTGAAGAACCGGCGGCTACGCTGGCACCAGCCGCGACTGAACCGGCAGCGGAAGAGCCAACGAAAGAGGAAATGCCGGCAGCAACCCAACCCGCGACAGCCACCGAAGCACCCGCCGCCGCCCCCACGGAGGCCCCGGCAGCCGAGGCCGGCGCGGCCATGTTGGATACCGCTGCTTTGGCAAATGCCGGCAGTATGCTCGAACAACACAACAGCTACCACGCCGTCATTACCATGAACTTCGAAGGCACGGCGGACGACGGCACACCTGTCAACACCGTCATGAACATGGACATGGTCAACGTCATTAACCCGCCCGCCAGCCGCTTTGCTATTAACCTCAGCGGCGTCGGGGAGGAAGTGGACAGCCAGGTGATCGAAGTCACCACAATTGGCGACACCGTGTATACCTCCATGACGGGTCTCGGCTGCTTCTCCGGCAGCGCGGCGGACATGGGTGGATTCACGGACTCCTTTGACTCGATGATTTCCCCGGAGCAAGACCTCGTAAGTGACCTGGAAAAAGCGCGCTATGTTGGCGAGGAAACGCACAATGGGTTTGTTTCCGACTGCTATGCGTTCGACCAGAATGATATGCCGGCAGGCTTCGAGGACGCGGAGACGTTGGATGGCCTGGTGTGTCTCTCCAAAGAGTACGGGTTTATCTCGCACATCACGTTGAACGCCACCGGTGTCAGTGACCAGTTCTCCGGCGGGGCTGCGACGACAAAGGGCAACATGACGTTGACGTACGAAATCACGGAACTGGATGAAGTGGCGGAACTGACGATTCCGGCGGACTGCCAGATAGATGCGGCTGATTCGCAGTGGCCGATCCTGGAGGATGCCACGAATGTGAGTACGTTCCAGGGCATCACGATCTACAGCACGATGACGCCGTTTGCCGATGTGGTATCGTTCTATCAGGACGAGATGGCCGCCGCGGGCTACCAGCCCAGTGGCGACCCCGCAATTCTAGGCGAGACGTCGGCTATCCTCGATTTCACGAGCGATGCCGGCAGCGTCAGCGTGACCATCACCTCCATCGATGACAGCGGCAGCCTGCAAGTGTTGATTTCACCATCCGAGTAAATCAATACCCGGCGCTCGCATAAAAAAAGCCCAACGGCGCATACCGTTGGGCTTTTTTGTTGTCGGTTGATCGCTGGGTGTGGTTCGCCGTTTTGTGGGACGAAGACCTCTAGCCGTTTGGCCCCACGATGATTTCCGGCGAGAAGAGACTGATGCGCCCGGCGCCGTCCAGCGCCGCCAGGCTGACGCCGTAGGTGAGGGTGGGATCGAGGCCGGTGAGGGCGACGTTGCCGGCATCTACGCTGTTCACCAGATGGAAATCCCCATAACCGGGCGCGTCCAGCGGGCGAAAAGAGATGGCGTACCCGGCCACGAGGGGGTCCGGCGTCCAGGTGAGAATGTAGGCTCCGGCGTCCGCCATGCGCGCCAGCACGGGGGGCGCGGGGCGGGCGGGCGCGCCGGCCAGGTTAGCGGCCACGGCCAGATTAAGTTGGGCGACCTGGCGCAAATAGGTGTAATCCAGGCGGTCGGGGGTGTCGGCGCTGGTGTGCTGCACGGTGGGGTCTTCCACGGATTCGGTGAGGCGCACGGCGGGAATGCCGGCACGCACAAATTCCCGATGATCGCTCCAACGCCCTTCCCGGTCCAGCGTGTATTGGATGTCCAGGCTAAATGCCGGCACATACAACGCGGAAACGGTGCTCATGTAACGGGCAAGCTGGCCGGTTTCGGAGAGGGGATCGCCGGTGGCGAAGACGCGGATGGCCTGGGGGATGCCCGGTCTGCCGCCGACGATGTCGTTGTTAATGCCGGCATCAATACGCATCCCATCCAACATCTGCTGCGTCACAAAATGATTACTCCCGTGCGTCCCCTGCTCCTCCGCCGCAAACGCCACAAACACCACCGTCTGGTTCCAGGGGCGGCTGCTCATCAGGCGGGCCACTTCCAGTAGCGCCGCCACACCGCTGGCGTTGTCGTTCGCCCCCGGGGCCAGGCTGCCGCCATCCGCCACATCCACCGTGCGTGAATCGTAGTGCGCCATGAAGACGTATGTGCCGCCGTTGGCCGCCGTCCCCGGCAGCACGGCCACCACGTTCCGCTGCTCCGACACCAACCCCTGGTACGGTAGGCGGAAATCGTCGTAGCGCACTTGCAGCCGCCCCGCGCCCACGCGCACCAGCTCGTCGTGAATCCAGCGCCGCGCCGCGCCAATGCCGAAGTCGCCCGCCTGCGTCTCGCTCAAGCTCTGGCGCGTGCCAAAGTTCGCCAACGTTTGCACGATGGCCACGAGGTTCTCCGCGGACACCTCGTTGATGAGTTCCGTGATGAGGGGGTCGGCGGCGGGGGCAACTGTGCCCACGGGGTCGGTGACGAGGTTGGGGATTTCGCCCAGGACGAGGGGGACGGTGGCCGGGGGCGTGGGGATGACGGGGCGCTGCGGCGGGCTGATGAGGGAACAGGATAATGCCGGCAGCGCCAACAACAGCAGCCACCAGAAATCGCGGCGGTTTCGCGGCATAAACGTCATCCAGATGGTCGTCACAAAACCTTCCCGGAAGCTGTCTGAGCTTCCGGGAAGGTGGTCAAAACTTCTGCTAATCCGCCTGTTTCGTCTGCGGCGACAGAATCGCCGAGAGCAGGTCAATCGGCACGGGGAAGATCGTCGTCGTATTCTGCTCCACGCCAATTTCCAGTAGCGTTTGCAAATACCGCAGCGTCATGGCCCCCGGCTCCGTGGCCATGATGCGCGCCGCCTCCGCCAACTGCTCCGACGCTTGCAGTTCACCCGTAGCGTGAATCAACTTCGCCCGCCTTTCCCGCTCCGCTTCCGCTTCGCGCGCCATCGCCCGCACCATGGTCGTGTTCAGTTCCACGTCCTTCACTTCCACAATGGACACTTTCACCCCCCACGGCTCCGTGGCCTCGTCAATGATGTGCTGCAAGCGGTCGTTCACCGCCTCCCGGTCTTGCAGCAGTTGGTCCAGCGTGGACTGGCCGATCACGTTCCGCAGCGTCGTTTGCGCAATCTGCCACGTGGCCCGGTTGTAATCCTCAATCTGAATCACCGCCGCTACCGGATCCACGACGCGGTAATAGACGACCGCGTTCACCTTCACCGTCACGTTATCGCGGCTGATCGCTTCCTGCGAGGGCACATCCAGCGTCACCGTGCGCAGATCCACGCGCACCATCGTCTCAATAAACGGCAGCACCAGGATAATGCCCGGTCCGCGCGCCGCCTGAATACGGCCAAACCGAAACACGACTCCCCGCTCATACTCCTTCACAATTTTGATCGCCGAAAACAAAATCAGGGCAACCAGCGCCAGTAAGCCACAAAGGGCCGTGGTCAAAAACTCAGGCATTTTCGCTCTCCTTTACATAACACAATCGTTACAAGCGGCCATCAAAGGGCAACAAGTGGACGTTCAAACTCAGACCTCGCCAAATCATGCCAACGTTCTGCCGGCAGCAAACGCCAATACCTGCCGGATATCTTCCTCTTCCAATTCGGGGTATTCTCGCCGCAGTTCCGCGCGATCAGGATAAACCGCCAACGCTTCCAGAACGCGGCGCACCGTCAAACGCAAGTCACGAATGCAAGGCTGTCCATTCATTCGCTGTGGATTGATGGTAATTCGCCCAAACGTCGTCATGTTGTACCCTATTCGGTAATTACGTAGCCCGCTGTCTGAGCCTGTCGCAGGCAAGATGGCTTCGACAAGCTCAGCCCACGAGAGGGTTAGCCGTTACCCTGTTCGTTCATCCGCGGCGGGTTTCTTTTCGCCAACCATTTCTGGAAGGAAACTGGACTTTCCCGCGAACGTTTCCCCAGTAACAAACCCGCCACGCCCACGTCCTCATCGAGATCCGGCCAATGGAGTCCATAACCGGCGCCACTAACCTGAAAATTCTCCCGTTCTACCCTGCTCGAGTCTGGCGAAATCCACATATGGTGATCGGAGTCGAGGCTTTAGCCGGGTCAACCACCATATGTGGACCGGCTGAAGCCTCCACGCCAAAAACGCCAGAGTCCAGTACCCTGGTTCCGTGCGCCAGGCGCGGAAACCAGCCAAGGGGAACGGAAATGGACCGGCCATCCTCCAGGTCCACCGTCAGCGTGTTGTCCGTGACCATGACCTTAACAACTCGCGGCGGCGGCGCTATCAGGGTTAGGGAAGTTCCAGGCATTGACATCACAACCGACAATCATCAGCAAAGCTTAAGGGTCATGCCATAATTATACCAGTTTATCCCCGCTTGCAGTATTTGATGCCCGACCCGCCCGGTTTCTGGTATCATTTCCACAGCAATACGACACTGGAGTATGCTCCATAACACCATTCCCGAAATATGTTCAAGCGATTGATTCTCTTACTGCTGGAATTTGGCGCGGGGCTGGCGGGAAACCTGCTGGCGGCGGCGATACAGCAAGATGCGTGGGACAACCTGTTTACGCCGACGCGGCTGGCGGCCACCGTAGGCGGGGCGGCAATAGGGCTACTGCTGCTGGCGTTGCTGGAGAGCGAGCGCAGCCTGGCCTGGAACTGGCGCTGGCATCGCTACTGGTACTTGCGCGGGCTGGCGCGAAACCCGGACCTGCACCGCTGGCAGGTGGACTTCGCTCGCCTGAAACTGGTCAGCGGCCGCCAGGCCGTGGTGACAGCGGAGTTATTGGCTGATGGGGAACGCCGGGACATGGTGATGCTGCTGCAAGAGTTTGTTTTGCGGCGCCAGGCGGAAAGTCGCGCGGTGTTGGTATTGGGGGAGCCGGGCGCGGGCAAGACCACGGGGCTGGAGCGGCTGACGTGGGAATTGGCGCGGCAAGGGGCGCGCCGCCTCGGCTGGAACTGGCCTGTTCCCGTGCTGCTGCCTCTGGGGCGTTATCAAGAAGGAAGTCTCACCGATTTCGCCGCGCAGCAAATGCGCACCGCCGTGGGTGGGCGCAGCGGCAAGGTCTTGAGCCAGGGTTTGGAGACATTGTTGGAGGCGGGGCGCATCGTTTTGTTGTGCGATGCTTTGGACGAAGCGTTGGGCGCGCGGCGTGACCTGGTGCTGGCGGAAATAGACCGCCTGTTGCGCAGCCAGGCGTACGCGGCGGTGCGGTTGGCGCTGACGGCGCGCACGCGGGAGGAGCCGGGGAGCAAGCTGCGCGACCTGCCTGTTTTCACCATCCAGGATTTGAGCGACGAGGCGGTGGCCGTTTTCGTGCGTGTCTATCGCCAGGAAGGGCACGACGAAGCGGACGTGCTGGCGCGTCTGCGGAAGTTTGGCTTGCTGGAGCCAGGCGGCCTGGGGCGAAATCCCTTCTGGCTGAAACTGGTGGTGCAGAGCGGCGCTTTCCAGGGGCGCAAAGGGCAGATTTTGCGCCAGGCCGTGGCGGACCTGCTGGCGCGGGAGTGGCAAAAGCCGG